>NZ_NWSW01000033.1:0-71517 GCF_002531805.1 Rhizobium sp. M1
TATACAACAACGGCAACGTACAAGGATGAGGCTCTCTGAAGCCTTGGCGCGGCATCCTCCAACGCCCCTCATGCTGAGGCGCGCAGGCCAAAGGCCGAAGCCTCGAAGCACGCCGCAACGCTGCTTCTTGCATCCATCTGACGCCGGCGCACCCGCCTCGTCCTTCGAGACCTGCGGGGCACCTCAGGATGAGGCTCTCTGAGGCGCTGGCGCATGCTTGCTATCTCGCGGTCGTTGAACCGCTACCCTAGCCAGTCGCCACCCTGCCCCGGCATGCCCACGCCACCGACGCAAACGACCGCGGCCCATCCGGCTCGCCAGCTTCATATGCGGCTCTCATGGCAACGCCGAGCGCCTTTCGCTTCGCTGACTCGAGCCCCCAGACATACTTGCCGAGCGGCCCCTCGCCTGCGGCGATCGGCCCCCAATAGTCCTCGAAGGAGCCGTATTCCATCCGGATCAGCAGCGACGTCTCCTCGACGTCGACAAGGCCTTGACTGACAAAACTCTGCTTCATCTCCCCCGGCCGCATCATCGGCTGGAAGCAGTATTTGCGACGCAGCGGCAGCGCGTCCTCGTCGAGCATGACAGCCGTGTCCCACATCATCCGCATGACCGGCATGCCGCCGTAATGGTCCCAGACGGCGGCGGCGACCACACCGCCCGGGCGCACGACACGGGCCATTTCCGAAACAGCCTTGCCCGCCTCCGGCACGAAATGCAGCACCAGCAGCGACATCGCCCTGTCGAAGCGGTTATCCTCGAACGGCAGCGCGCAGGCATCGGCTTGCCGAATGGCAATACGCGGATCGGTATTGCGCCGCATTGCCGCCTCGACGAAAACCGGCGAATAATCAATGGCGGCGATTTCTTGCAGGCTTGGCTTTTCGGCCAGCGTAAATGTCAGGCTGCCGGTGCCGCAGCCGACGTCGAGCACACGATCCCCATCCGCCAACCCGGCGAAATCGATCAGCATCGGCGCCAGCCTCTTGCTCCAGCGCCCCATCAACCGCTCATAACCATCCGCACTTTCGACATTGAAACTCGATGGCATCGAAACCTCCCTCTTCAAGGACGATGATCCATCATTATGAACCAGCAGTCGGGCGTCGCAAGCGGAGCCTGAGTGAGTGTTCAGCACGGCGGAAGCCGGCCACGACCAGCCCGCTTCCGCAAGAACGTCACTACTCAGCGATACCGCAAACTCACCCAGCCGTCTTATCGAGAACGCTCCAGTCGAAGCCGCGCGCCCAATCGGCATAGCTGTGCCAGCCGACATCGGGAAAATCCCGGCGCAGGGCGGCGATATCGGCGTCGTAGCCGGTGCGATCGAACCATTCGAACATCAGCGCCGCGTCCTCGCTCTGCTGCCGCATCGCGGCGATCGGCAGTTCCTGGTAGCGTATCGGCCGATCGAGCGCCTCGGACAGAACCTTCGCCTGCTGCTCGCCAGACAATTCGTCGCCGGCAATATCGAAACGCTTGGCGAACACCTGTTCGCGTCGCTCGGCCAAGGCCGCGACGAACGCCCCGATATCCTTGATGGTGATCTGTTGCAGCACGCGTGCGGGCTGCAGCGCTGCCGCATAGACGCCCTGTCGGAGCCCGTCGATCGCCCAAGGTGCCACCGTGTTTTCCATGAAGGCGACGGGCGCGCTGACCGTATAGGGGATGCCGAGGCCGGCGACATGCTTCTCGACGAGATACTTGCTGTCGAAATGCGGAATGCCGGTCTTCTTGTCGGCATCGCCGACGGAGGAATAGATCAGGTGACCGACGCCGGCGGCCTTTGCCGCATTGGCGACGGTGATGCCCTGGCGCGTTTCCGCTTCCGTCCCGGCCTCGTAGCTGTTGCCCATCAGGAACATCGTGTCGACGCCGCTTGCAGCCTTCGCCACAGATGCGCCGTCATCCAGGTCGCCGGCAACGACCTCGACCCCTGCCGCGGCCAACCGCTTTGCGCCGTCGCCGTCCGGCCTGCGTGAGATCGCCTTGACTCGGTGTCCCCGTGCGAGAAGCGCGTGCACGACCGCGCCGCCCTGCTGGCCAGTGGCGCCCGTCACCAGAACGCTTCGTGTATTGCTCATCTGTCTGCTCCTTGTTTGTGACTGATGGAGCAAAGTTAGGGCCTATCACATTGAGCCATAATGGCCTATAATTGGAAAACATCGTACCATTTCAGGCTACAATGCTCGACCTCAACGATATCATGATCTTCGCCCGCGTCATTGAAGCCGGCAGCTTCACTGCCGCGGCGCGCCTGCTCGGCATGCCGAAGACAACAGTCAGCCGACGCATTGCCGCTCTCGAGCGCGAACTCGGCGTGCGCCTGCTGCAGCGCACGACCCGCAGCCTCAGCCCGACGGATGCCGGCCGCCTCTATTACGAGGAAAGCAGCCAGGCGCTCCGCACGATCGAAGGCGCCAACCTGCGTCTTGCGGAAGCAAGGACGGAGCCCGCCGGCACGATCCGCATATCGGCGCCGGTCGGCTTCGGCGGCCACTTCCTGCAGGATGCGATCTTCGATCTTCTGGCGACCTACCCCAAGTCGAGGGTCGAGTTGCGGCTGACCGACGACCGGCTGAACCTCGTCGAAAACGGCATAGACCTCGCCTTCCGCACCGGCATTCTGGAGGATTCCACGCTGATCGCCCGCAAGCTCGGCTCTACCCATCGCTTGCTCTGCGCCAGTCCCGACTATCTCGCCCGCTGCGGCGCGCCCGATTACCCGGCAGATCTCGCCCGCCACGACTGCGTTGTCGCCGGCCAATCCACCCATGCGCAATGGCTGCTCGAAGGCCCGGAAGGACAGGAGACGGTCTCGGTCTCGGGGCGCTTCGCCGCCAATGAAATGCAGGCGGTCACGGCCACAGCGATCGCCGGCTATGGCATCGCCCAACTGCCCCATGGGGTCGCCAATGCCTTCATCAGGGATGGGCGGCTGTGCCGCGTTCTCGACGGTTACACGACCCCGGCCGGCGGCCTCTACGTCGTCTATCCCAGCAGCCGGCACCTGCCGCCTCTGGTCAAGACCTTTATCGAACTTGCCGCCAGACGGTTGACCGCGGGAGCCGGCAGCAGCGACGACTTCGCCATCATATAGCGGTAGCCCGGTCACACTTCCTTCAGCACCTCCTTGCCGTCGAGGCTTCCGATCAAGGTGGCGCTGGCTTCATTGATGCCCGCGACTTCCCCGGCAATCAGTGCATGCTTCATCCGGCAAGCTCCTGCTTGCATCGGCGGCCGGACGCCGCGCTCGACGCTTGCGCGGTCACATGATGGCATTGCTGCCATCGAAGTCCCTGCGCAAAGCCTGCGCCCGCGAGAGCGCGCCGGCAATCCTGTCGTCGGTGAAGGGCTTGGGAATGACGTCGAGCGCGCCTTCGATACCGTTTCCGACATTCTCCGGGCTGCCGGTCACGAAGATGACGTCGACGCCATAGCGGTCGATCAGCCGGCGGGCGAGCTGGGCGCCGCTCAGGCCGTCGGCGAGGCTGAGATCGACAAGCGCGATGTCGCTTTTCGGGGCATAGGCAAGAGCCTGCTCCACCGTCGAGACCGGCCCGACCGTCTGGTGCCCGGCATCCTGTGCGATGCGTTCAAGCTCCAGGGCGATAAAACCCTCATCTTCCACGATCATGACTTTCATGAAACATCCTCCTCCCGTTCTCGCCGGCCGGCGCACCGTCGGCCACCGAGATAACGCGGACTCACGCTCGAAGGTTTCCGCTTCCGAAGAGATGCGTCGGGAAAATGGTAACCAATTTCACAAGACCGCACGCAGCGAGGGAGACCGGGAGATGTCGGCGGGCCTTCGCTGCGTCGTCACTGATCCTTATTGAGGAACCAGCCGAGGGCGGGATCGCTCCGGCATCGGGAAAGCGGCAATTGCCGCACGGAACGAATGCGGCTGATGCCCTCCTCGCCATCCGTGTCGACCTCCATGCAGGCACAGGCATAACCATGGACGGCATGGGTGTAGACATATTCGCCGGTCGTCAGATCAGGAATATGATCCATTCCCTCGGCCTTGTAGCCGCTGCCGTTCTCCATGATGATCCAGCCGCCGGCGGCGTCATTGAGAGACCAGGTCGCCGTCGCCGGATTGTCCAGCCAGCCGCAGCGTTTTTCCGCCTGTGCTGCGGCGGGCACGAGAAGCATCATCAAAACAAGCGCATGCAATCTGGTCATCGGCTCCTCCGCGTCGCCGCCACTATGCACAGCCTGCGGCCGGCAAGGCAACCGTCTTGCCGGCCCGTTCTCGGGTGGAAATCCGCAGCGTCGCAGCGGATCTCGCTCAAGGCTTCTCGTTGGCGCTCTCTGCCCGGAACGCCGCCTCGCCGGCGTCCGAGACTTCGACCCATTTCTTGTCGGGCGCCGCGTCCGGAACGTAGCTGTCGTGCCAGTTCCACCATTTGTAGGTCGGCGTCTGCGGATAGCCCTCGGGCGAATCCTCCCAGACCTCCTGCCGGCCGAGCGGCGTGATGTCGAGATAATTCCAGGTGCCGCCCATCTGTTCGTCACCGCGATTATTGACGAAATAAGTGCGGAAGATGCGTTCGCCGTCGCGGTAGAACACATTGGTGCCGTGCCATTCGTCGACGCCGAAATCCGTGTCGAAGCTGTCGGTGATGGTCACCCATGGCATGCTCCACCCCATCCGCGCCTTCAGCCGCGCGATCTCGGCTTGCGGCGCGCGCGAGGCGAAGACCAGGCTCGTGTCGCGGGCGTTGAGATGGGCGACATGCGCGACCTGGTCGGCCACCATCGAGCAGCCGCGGCAGGCATGATCGGGCCAGCCGAAAACGCCGGGCTCGTAAAAGGCGCGGTAGACGATCAACTGATGCCTGCCCTCGAACAGGTCGAGCAGGCTGACCTTGCCCTCAGGCCCTTCAAAAACATAATTCTTCTCGACGGCCATCCACGGCATGCGCCGACGTTCGGCGGCGAGCGCATCACGGGCACGGGTCTGCGCCTTCTCCTTCACCAGCAGCTGCTTGCGGGCCGCCTCCCAGGCTTCCGGCGGCACGACCGCGGGTTTCTGCACGGATTGTCCGCCCGTTCCATTCTCGGCTGTTGCAGTCATCGCTTCGATCTCCTCATTGGGGCGATTTTCCGCGCCTCTTCATCGAACCGCGGTTCTTCGCGCATTGGTCGGACATAGTTTCGCAGCGGAATTCGAACAGTGGGAGTAACAAGTGTGACCGTATTTCCGCCGCCGCCCGCTGTAGCAACGGCCCCGCGTCGGGAGTTCGGGCAATCATCGCGCGGGGACGGCAAAGGTGAGCCCGAGCCAAATGGAAGAGTTGCCAAAATCCTCGGTCTGACGGAAGCTTGGTGTCGGCCAGTGTGGACGGATTGTACGATATGACGACAGAATCCACTTACGGGGAGCCAGCCAGGCACGGCAGCGCCAGGATCTGCCGCGGCTGCTGGGACCAGATGCATATGCCGATCCCCATCGGCGGCCCGCTCGCCTTGCCCTTCCGCGCCTTCGGCATCACCCGCAGCAAGATGAACCCCGATATCTGCACGATCTGCGAACGATCCTTCCAATATGTCAAAAAGCAGCGCCAGATCACCGTCGACGCCACCATCCTGTTTGCCGATATCAGGGGCTTTACCGATCTGTCGGAGCGGATCGAGGCGGTGCGCCTAAGTGAAATCGTCAGCCTCTTCCAGGATCGCTGCGCCCAGGCGATCTGGACGCATGACGGCATCGTCAACAAGCAGATGGGCGACGGCCTGATGGCAATTTTCAATTTCCCGATCATCAGGAAGGATCACGCAGCCGCAGCGATCCTGGCGGCGCAGGCGATCCAGCGAAACTGCGCCGCGGCGCTGAATAGCCTGGCGCCCGACGCCCTGCCCGGCCGCCCCCTCGGTGTCGGCGTCGGCATTCATTCCGGCGAGGTGCAGATCGGCGAATTCTCCAGCTTCCGCAGCGATTTCACTGCCATCGGCGGTGTCGTCAATCAGGCCGCCAGGCTGGAATCCCAGGCCGCTGCGGGCGAGATCCTGGTCTCGGCGGATACGGCGGCGAAGGCTCCCGACTTGGCGGCAGGCGCCGAAACCCGCATGCTGGCCCTGAAGGGCATCGAGCAGCCGGTGCAGGCACGTGTGCTGGTCAAGCACTGAGCGACGGCGATTGCGGCCTGCTGAAAGCATCATCCCGCCGCCACCATGGCGGCCGCAGTTTCTCACGCTGTGATTGCGAAACATATTCGATTACCAGCCGGTTAATCCTCCGGAAACAAACATCGCTTATCTCTAAGCCGTTTTAACAGCTGGGGTTTCTCATGGGCAGTTTTTCTCTGTTTCACTGGTTGATCGTCTTGATCCTGTTCGGCGTGCCATTATTCTTCGTCTTCAGAAAACCGCTGGTTGGGCCGAACCGCTTCGGCGACCGGCCGCAGGCCATGGGTTTCGGCCAGGCGATTGGAAGCTATTTCAAGAACTATGTGAACTTCAGCGGCAGAGCGAGCCGATCGGAATTCTGGTATTCGGCACTCTTCGTCTCTCTCGTCGCCATCGCTTTGCTTGTCGCGGATCGGAGCCAAACCTTGAACCGGATCTGGTCGCTCGCCACGTTTCTTCCGTGGATCGCCGTGGCCGCCCGACGCCTTCACGACATCAACCGAAGCGGATGGTGGCAGCTTCTCACACTGCTATTTCCCATTGGATCGGTTGTCGTCCTCGTATGGTACTGCAGGGCGTCGACAGTGGATGATTCCAGGGAAGCCGTGTTCGCGTGAGCAAGGTGTGAGAATGGTCCTCGCGGGTTGAGCGGGTCCGAGGCACGGTCACCGTCGTTACGCGGACTGCGGGGTGCGCGGTCCGCTTCTGGCGGCATCCGGAAGGGACCGGCGAGGTTGGTAAAAGCCCGCCTCCGCCTCAGTACTTCATGTTTCGCAATTCAGGAAAATCATAGTAACGCAGCCGCTTGTCATGGCAGCGATGGTCATCCTTTTTCAAGTACAGTATCATGTTGTGTTGCAAGCCAAGGCCGATATAGGACCAGTCTGGGTAAGCACGTTCCGTGGTGCGCGTGCAATACGCATAGATCTGCTTTTCCGGATCAAGCAGAACCACGCTAGAAATCTCGGCCTTCACGAAGTTCCCCGGTTTGATGGTTCCCTGCAGAGCATCGACGTATTCGCGTCGAACCGCATTGGAGGGCGGACGCTGGGAATCCGCAACGGATTGCGGCGCCGGAGTTTGGCAGCTGGCCAGTGCCAGCGCGGCAGCGCAAGCAAAGAATTTGATCTTCATTCAGTTGAATCTCCCGTATCGAGGTCGATAGATCGGCCTTTTCCAAAAGGCTGTGGCTGCAAACAGCAACTCACAGCCCGTACTTCGAGGCTCCGCCCTGCGGGCCACCCACCGCCGCATGAGGAAGGTTGAGAGGCCGCGCCGCCGCTCGCCAAAGCCTAGAGCGGCGACGCGGCCCGAGCCTTCGCGCCTGCGTCAGGTCTTCATGCCGTTCATCTCAGGAAACGGGTAGTAGCGCAGCCGCTTGTCTTTGCAGCGATTATCATTCGCTGTCGCGCCTAGGATTTGGCTATCCGTGAAGGAGACGCCGAGATAGGCCCAGTCTCCCCAGCTGTGCTTGGGCACCACGCGTACACAGTAAGCATAGATCTTCTTCTCAGGATCAAGCAGCACAACGCTCGAAATGCGAGCCCAGACGACCTCACCTGCTTCGTGTCGATAACTTCTCTTGAATACGATGTTGATGAAGTTCTGCCGGACGTCATTCGAGGGAGGCCGCTGCGAGTCGGCAACGGATTGCGACACAGGGGCGTTGCAGCCAGCCAGCATCAGCAGGGCAGCGCAAGCAAGGACTTTTATTCTCATTCAGTTGGATCTCCAAGAATCGGAGCGTAATAAACGCTGCGCATTCCTACAAACACAGCGGGAACAATATTTGCAATACACGAAAATAAACTTCTCGAGCCTACGCATGTGACTGCGTGAACGTGGATATGGCTGCGTCGCTCGACTTATACCGGAGGGTTCGAAACGGAGCCTCCGCTCCCATTCTCATCATCGGTGATCGCCACGCCGGCTTCCAGCGCCGCGAGGATAAAGGCCTGCCGCACGGTCTCAGCCGGCATGCGGCCCGCAAGCCAGGCGCGGCAGAACTCGATCGCCCTCTGCTGATGGACACCGCCATTGACCGGCCAGTCGGAGACCAGTGCATAAAGCGCATCCTGCGGTGAGCGGAGAACCAGCCGTTCGCCGGTATCAAGATCGATCGAAATCGGTTTCTTCCAAAAGGCGGAATGGTCGTTAATGGCAGTAGCACCTGGGACTTGGTCGACAGGAGAATAACTGCGAAAGGGCGTCTCCAGTTCCGGTAGACACGGGACTGTGTACGACGAGCGGGCAAGCATTCTTTGGCAAGAGACGGCTTACGGAAGCTTGCCGGCAAGCTGGCATAGGATTGGTGCCAGAAGCAGCGCTGCGACGCGTCTTGGAGGCTCCACCCTCACGGGCAAAGCAGCTCAGCCTGAGGAGAGTTGGAGGACGCCAGGCCAGCGGACCAACGGGCTGTCATCTGCCTCGCCTGCGCATTCTCTCTTGAGAAGTCTCAAGCTCATCTTGCAAACTTCTATTGCAAGCAGATAATCCTTATTGGGGGAATTTAATAAATAGAGGCTCTAATTGCTCGCGGTCTTCAGCAAGCCCGGATGCTATCGATGCTTTTTCAGTGAGAATTTTTGAATGAAGCCGGAAGAATTTCGCAGATCCGAATATGCCTACAACAAAGGCAAATTGTTACTCGTTATACTGATCATGTTTGCCTTTGCGGTGGGAGCTGTCGTCCTAGGGTTCCTCCTGCCGAAAGACAAGGATCCTCATCTGGTCTGGTTCTTCCCGTTGCTGGCTGCAGGGTTCTTCGGTCTGCTTCCATTGCTGGTCATCCCCAAGCTCTTCACCAAGGGACCCGGATTGGTGATATCGACGGCCGGCGTCCGGCTGCCGAATTTTCCCGACCAGATCGTGCGGTGGTCAGCCATCCGGAGCTTCGGGAGATTCCAGAGCAAAACTTCGGATTCCATCATCCTTCACCTTGATCCCGCCGCCGCCAAGACCTTGATCAGACAAGGGCTTGCAGCCCGACTGCCGGAATGGTTCGTCGGCTCGCGCCTCAGGGTCGGCATTCTTCTGCATTTTCTACAGGGCCGTCCGGACTCGATATTCAACGAGTTCGCGGAAGTGGCAACCGAAGCGTTTGAAGCCGAATGGCGGGCCTTGCAGGAAGCCGGTTCGATTGCCGAAGAGGACGAAGACGAGGTGCCGGGACCGGCTTTCGATGGCGCCCGTTATCCCGTCTTTACCTATGCTCTTCTTGCCATTCTCGTTGTCGCCTATGCTGGCGAACTCGCCTTCGGCGTCGAAGCGTCTCGCGCCGGCACTCCCAGCATTCGTACACTGCTGGTGTTCGGCGGAACGTTTCGCCCAATCATCGTCGACGACGGCGAGTGGTGGCGGCTGTTTACTGCGCCGTTCATGCACGGAGGCATCCTCCATCTCATGTCCAATTGCTGCTGCTTGTGGATTGCGGGAATGCTGTTCGAGCGGTTGATCGGCTGGCGCTGGTTTGCCGCGATCTTCTTCGCCAGCGCCCTCGGCGGCTCTCTCGCCTCAGTCTGGATCAACGACGTCCACACCGTCGGTGTCGGCGCCTCCGGTGGCATCGTCGGGCTTTTCGCGGCCGTGATCGCCGGCAGCATCCGTTTCCAGTCAACGCCGATCGCATCCTCTCTGCAAGTGGGCGCCATTCAAATTCTGGTTCCCTCGCTGCTACCGTTCCTCTCGGCAGCGAAAGAGGGGCAGACCATCGACTATGCCGGCCATTTCGGCGGCGCGATGACAGGCGCGGCTCTCTCGCTCCTGCTATTGGCTCTTTGGCCGCGGGAGTGCCCGACGCCTCGTTATGACAGAATTGCGATAGCCTTCAGCGCTGCATTCGTGATCATTGCGGCGGGAGCACTCTGGCCGATCACAAACGCGCGCCAATCCTATCTCAGCGACCCGATGACGAACTATTTCGGCGGAAGGTATCAGCAGGCCGCGACGGGATTTTCCCTCATCGCAAGCCAGGATCCACGCACCGCCCCCTATTATCGCCTCTGGCGTTTCATCGCTCAAACCCGAGGCGGTGATCCGAATGCGCTCGCTGATCTCAGGACCGCAGCTGGCGCGATCGATCAAGCCGCCTGGCCCCATCCCATCTACCGTCTTTTCCTCCGCGAAGTGACGCCGGGGGAGCTGACGGCGAAGGCGGCCGACAGCAACCAGATCTGCGAGTCGATCTTCTATATTGGCGAATGGTATCTTCTTGCTGGAGCCAAGGATGAGGCGCGCAGCAGGTTCCAGGCCGCTTTGGTGTCCTGCCCGAAAACATTTATCGAATATGATGGAGCAGGTGGTGAATTGGCCAAGCTCGACGCGAAATAACTATCAAGGGGCCTCGGAGCGCGAGGGCGGACATATCTGAAGCCAACAATCTTGCATTGAGCACTCGGCATCCGGTGTCAGGTGTTCATGGCAGTAGAGAATTCAAGCTTTTTACAGTGGAAGGCTTTCATGCCCAAGGGACTGCTTTTAATTTGCGGCTTTGCTTTTGCCCTGACGGCGCTGTCAAGCGGCGCAACTCGCGCAAAAACGCTGGACGGTTTGGAGGATTTCAAATTGGGTAGCTCGTTTGCAGATGCCCAGCGAAATGCGAGCGAAAAAGGTTGGAGATTGAGAGAGCTTTCTCCCAACCTTCCCGGCCAATGGGTCGTGGAAGGGTCGAACCTCGGTCTTTTCATATGCGACGACAAAATCGCCTCCATCCAACAGCACCGCGACGGCGAACTGCATGACTTCGCATTGCTCGTGCAAGACTTTCGAATAAAATATGGCGAGCCGGAAACGACCATTGTGACCTTCCCCGTTGGGGGGACGTGGATATCGAATATCGACGCCAGATTCGCCTCCCCCTCGGGGGAAGGCGTCGCCGTGCAGCTCAGCAGTACCGCCGGAAAACTCCGCATTCATCTCAATTTCTTCAATGCGAACATCAATTGCACAACGGAAACCAAACCTTGAGGGTGCACGACCGCAATTGGCGCATCCACGATGCCATGAGATAGCCTCTCTCACCTTCCTGTTTTGGTGCCCGACGCGCCCAGCACCGTCCACTATTCACCCGATCCGAACGATTCATTCGTTTCCCTTTTGTACTCTTTCCCTCTTCCCTTTCGCGCTGACTCTCTCCATATTCCCGCCATGGCCAAATCTCCGAAGAAATCCCCTGCCCCGAATGGCTTCGAGGAAGCCCCGCAATCGTCCTTTGAAGGCGCCCCGCTTTCAGGCTCGGTTGCCGATTGGGTGAAGCAGCTTGAGGCGGATGCGGAAGCATCGGGCGTCGAGAGCCAGCGTGACATCGCCTCCAAGGCCGGCAAGCATCGCAAGGCGGTGGAAAACGCGGCGCGCAAGCATTCCGAAGCCGTCAGCGTCAACAAGAAGGCGACGGTGGGCAAGACCGCGCGCGGCGTTTCCATCGGCGGCTCCAGCGATCCGAAGACGCGTGCTGCCGCCGGGCTCAACCCGGTCGCCGGCCTCGATATCTCGCTGGAGGATGCCGGCAACATCTCGCCTGGCGGCGTCACCGCCACCGTCGAGGCGCTGTCGAAGCTGATCGAGAGCGGCAATCCGCTGCACAAGAACGGCAAGATCTGGACGCCGCACCGCCCTGCCCGCCCCGACAAATCCGAAGGTGGCATCCGCATCCTGATGAAATCGGATTATGAGCCGGCCGGCGACCAGCCGACGGCGATCCGCGATCTCGTCGAGGGACTGGAGAATGGCGACCGAAGCCAGGTGCTGCTCGGCGTCACCGGCTCCGGCAAGACCTTCACCATGGCCAAGGTGATCGAGGCGACGCAGCGCCCGGCCGTCATCCTGGCGCCGAACAAGACGCTGGCCGCCCAGCTCTATTCCGAATTCAAGAATTTCTTCCCCGACAATGCGGTGGAATATTTCGTTTCCTACTACGATTATTACCAGCCGGAAGCCTATGTGCCGCGCTCCGACACCTATATCGAGAAGGAAAGCTCGATCAACGAGCAGATCGACCGCATGCGCCACTCGGCGACGCGCTCGCTGCTCGAACGCGACGACTGCATCATCGTCGCCTCGGTCTCCTGCATCTACGGTATCGGCTCGGTCGAGACCTATACGGCGATGACCTTCCAGATGTCGGTCGGCGACCGGCTGGACCAGCGCCAGCTGCTGGCCGACCTCGTCGCCCAGCAATACAAACGTCGCGACATGGATTTCACCCGCGGTTCCTTCCGCGTGCGCGGCGATACGATCGAACTCTTCCCCGCCCACCTTGAGGATGCCGCCTGGCGCATCTCGATGTTCGGCGACGAGATCGACGCCATCACCGAGTTTGACCCGCTGACCGGCCAGAAGGTCGGCGATCTGAAATCGGTGAAGATCTACGCCAATTCGCACTATGTCACCCCGCGCCCGACGCTGAACGGCGCCATCAAATCGATCAAGGAGGAGCTCCGGCTTCGCCTCGCCGAGCTCGAAAAGGCCGGCCGCCTGCTGGAAGCGCAGCGCCTGGAGCAGCGCACTCGCTACGATATCGAAATGCTCGAAGCCACCGGCTCTTGCCAGGGCATCGAGAACTATTCGCGTTATCTCACCGGCCGTGACCCTGGCGATCCGCCACCGACCCTGTTCGAATATATCCCCGACAACGCCCTGGTCTTCATCGACGAAAGCCATGTCACCGTGCCGCAGATTGGCGGCATGTACCGGGGCGACTTCAGGCGCAAGGCGACACTCGCCGAATACGGCTTCCGCCTGCCCTCCTGCATGGACAACCGGCCGCTGCGCTTCGAGGAATGGGACGCCATGCGCCCCGACACCATCGCCGTCTCGGCCACCCCCGGCGGCTGGGAGATGGAACAATCCGGCGGCGTCTTCGCCGAACAGGTGATCCGCCCGACCGGCCTGATCGACCCGCCGGTCGAGGTCCGCTCCGCCCGCACCCAGGTCGACGACGTGCTCGGCGAGATCCGCGAAACCGCCGCCAAAGGCTACCGCACCCTCTGCACCGTGCTGACCAAGCGCATGGCCGAGGATCTGACCGAATATCTGCATGAACAGGGCGTGCGCGTGCGCTACATGCACTCCGACATTGATACGCTGGAACGCATCGAGATCATCCGCGATCTCCGCCTCGGCGCCTTCGACGTGCTCGTCGGCATCAACCTGCTGCGCGAGGGCCTCGACATTCCCGAATGCGGCTTCGTCGCCATTCTCGACGCCGACAAGGAAGGTTTCCTGCGCTCGGAAACCTCGCTGATCCAGACGATTGGTCGTGCAGCCCGTAACGTCGACGGCAAGGTCATCCTCTATGCCGACCAGGTGACCGGCTCGATGCAGCGCGCCATGGACGAAACCGGCCGCCGCCGCGAAAAACAGATGGCCTATAACCTCGAAAACGGCATCACGCCGGAGTCGGTCAAGGCCAAAATCTCCGACATTCTCGACTC
This sequence comes from Rhizobium sp. M1, assembly GCF_002531805.1. Taxonomy (NCBI): domain Bacteria; kingdom Pseudomonadati; phylum Pseudomonadota; class Alphaproteobacteria; order Hyphomicrobiales; family Rhizobiaceae; genus Rhizobium; species Rhizobium sp. M1. The sequence goes on from NZ_NWSW01000033.1 coordinate 13,569, forward strand.
CGTCTACGAACGCGACCACGTCCGCGCCGACATCTCCGGCGTCTCGGGCAAAGGCTTCGCCGACGGCGGCAATCTCGTCGGCAACAACCTGCAGGCCCATCTGAACGCGCTCGAAAAAAGCATGCGCGACGCCGCCGCCGACCTCGACTTCGAAAAAGCCGCCCGCCTCCGCGACGAAATCAAACGCCTCAAAGCCGCCGAGCTGGCGGTCATGGACGACCCGATGGCGCGCGAAGAGTCAAAGGCAATGGAGGGCATCAAGCGGAACGCCAAAGCGACCCGCGAGTCCCTTCTCCCCGCCGGGGAGAAGGTGCCCGGCAGGGCGGATGAGGGGGCCACACCCTCCTACTTCGCCAAGCCCTCCCTCGACGACATGGGACCAGGCACCGACACGACCACGCCCCTCTTCCGCAAACCCCATCTCGACGAAATGGGCCGCGACCCCACCACCCCCGCTGGCACGAGCCTCTTCCGCAAGAACGACCTCGACGAGATGACGGTTGGCCGCACGGAGAAGCCGGTGACCGGCCGCGTGCCGGAAAAGCCGGATGCGTCGAAGAGCACGAAGCGGTTTTCGCCCTTGCTAGAGGGACAGCCGGAACGAGATGACGACATGCGACCGGTGGTGCGCGGGCGCGTGGGCGCCGGGAGCTATGAGGAACCAGGCGAGCAGAAGCGCAAGGGACGGACGAAGGGAAAGACTGGGCGGCCGGGGCGGTAGCGAACCCAAACCTTTTGGTACGTAGAACGCCGGGTAATTGGTAAGCGCTGTCTCGCTTCCACGTTGACCACGATGCTTCTGCCTTTTCGAAGACTGCCTTCGTGAAGGTGCGACGGCGCTTCGCCGCAACATCGGGCGTTCCAATAAGGTCGATCAGCGCTATTTTCGGGGCCGCATTGATGCCCACCACTTGTTCGAGATGCCGTTCAGATGATCACGAAGCCTGTCTTCGACATGCTCAGGGCTCCAAACAGCAGCGCATTCTAGGCGGTCCGCGTCTTCAAAGCTGAGCCTAGACTCGGCATTCGCGATGGCATCATACGCTAAAATTCTGCCCGAAATCCTGTCCTGCTTGAAAAACACCGCGCCGTCCAACGCGGACACCGTGGGTGGATCAACCTTTCCAACAATGGGCCATCGCCCGGACTTCGCAGCGCTGTCCATCACCCATAGCTTGAAGAGAACCGCTCGATCTCGCACGTCTTGAACCGGTTCTTCACTTTCGAAAACACCGTCGAGAAAAGCGAACAGCGGATGTGTTAGGGCAACGGCGTGAAATCGCTTTCCGTTTCCAATGTCGATCCTAACGATATCGCCTCGTTTCTGCTTTCTGCCTCTGACCATCGCGCCCTCGTTGTTCCAGCGGCACGTTTAACGGGTCCCGAGAAGTCCGCAAAGGGCGATGGAAGCCTTCGGCACACATTACCCAGCCAGATGATTCCACGGTAGGATGCGGAGAGATGACCAGCCTGATGTCAAGGCAGAGAGGAATTTGCCCGCCGCAGCGATGAAACCTATTGCGAAGTGACCGCAATCGGCAGAAAAACCCAGCAAGCACGGCGATAAACCAACCGGTCTCCATCCATGCCCGAACTCCGCATCGACCCCTTCCCTTCGCCCGACGACATCAACCTACTCTGGTCCGCCGCCTGGAACACTCCAAACCCGCCGGACTTCTCACGCATCCTGCCCCGCAGCCTCGCCCATATCTGCGCCTATCACGACAACAGCCTCGTCGGCTTCGTCAACGTCGCCTGGGATGGCGGCATTCATGCCTTCCTTCTCGACATCTGTGTTCACCCCGGCATGCGCCGGCAGGGCATCGCCACGCAACTGGTCGGGGAAGCCACGCGGACTGCCCGCGAGCGCGGCGCCGAATGGCTGCATGTCGATTTCGAGCCGCACCTGACCTCCTTCTATCGCGCCTGCGGCTTCCGGCCGACCGAAGCCGGCCTCATCAAGCTGGCCTAACCTCCTCACCCAAATCCCATCCTCTCCTCGCCCTTTGCCAGCGCAAAATAAATCCGCTCCACGCGACAGGCTGCACTCCTCGCGCTCGCCTCATACCCCGCCGCCGGCCAGCCGCGCCGGGGGCTTCCATCGGCCGCGATCAGCCAATACCAGCGCTCACTTGAATCCATCAGGTCGATCTTGAAGATCCGTCCCATGCAGGCATCGCCGTCAAAGCCGATGAAATCGTCGCCTGGCTTTTCCTTCCAGGCGTGGCGCCATTTGCCCTTCGGCTTCTCGCCACTGGTGATCAACTCCCAGCTCTTCCAGCCATTAAAGTCCGATTGCGCGGTCAGGGAGCCGTCATAGGGCTTGTGGTCGATCTGCAGGCAGCCTTCCAGAAACTCCGCCACAGAATGACAGAGGGTCGTCCACGCCTCGTCACTGTGCCGGGTCAGCTTGAAGGCAAGCTCGTCGGAGACATTCTTCAAGGCCGCGGCGATGGCGGAGGCGACGCCTTCCTTGCTCGCCGGTTCACCGCGCAGGCTGATGCAGAGATAAGTGCAGAGAAATTCCGCCGTATCCCGCGCGATCGGTTCAATGACATGCAGGTTGCGACGCTTGCCGATCTGATAGCCGCCGAAATCCCGAATGCGGCGCTGAGACTGTTTGCGAAGGGCATTGTTGAGGAACGACCGCAGGAGCGTTCCGATATCGTCTTGCATGCGTGGTCCTCTCCTCGTGAGGATGTGTTTGCCGCATGGTTTCGTGAATGGCTCCCGCCCGAGCCGGTGACATCAGAGCAATTCCGGACGCAAGACCGCCGCGGCTTGCCGGAAGTACCTAGATCAGCGTCGGCTCGGAATCGTCCTCGACCTCTTCGATGAGGTCGGGCCTGTCGTTTTTCGGCGAACCGACATCCCGGCCGATCTTCCACATCACCATCAGGTCCGCCGGGAAAGGCTTCATGAGATCGTAAGGATCCGGCTCGGGAGACAGCCACCGCTCGTAATCCGCGCGATGCAGGATAACAGGCATGCGATCGTGAATCTCCGCCATCATCGCGTTCGGCGCGCAGGTGACGATAGCGAAGTTGCGGATGGATACGCCTTTCTCGTCCTTCCACGTCTCCCAGATGCCGGCGAGCGCGAAGGCCGAGCCGTCCTTCATGGCGATGGCATAGGGCTGCTTGTTCCTGCCGGTGCCGTGAATGTCCTTCCATTCGAAGAAGCCGTTGATCGGCACCAGGCAGCGGCGCGAGCGGTATGCAGCACGGGACATGCCGTTGGAGCTGATCCCTTCGCAGCGGATATTGACTGGCGGCGGCCGGCCGCCGGGCTTGGCCCAGGCGGGCATCAGGCCCCAGCGCGCCACCACGAACATAGCGCCTGACGTATTCGGTTCGCGCACGATATCCCGGATGATAATAGGATAATCCTGCGACGGTGCGCCGTTCCAACGAGGGAAGCGATTTCCAAGCCCGTCGATATCCCCGCCCTTCACGGCAAAGGGAAAATTGCTGATCAGTTCTTCAAGCGATGTCTTGACGAAAATGCGTCCGCACATGGGCCCTCGCTGCCGACAGACTATTAGATGTTCTGATTATGTTCCGGAACCAGGTCCGGTCAACAAAGCGTCAGTTGTGCGCTTGCCGGAATGCCCCTCCCGCCTGGTACCGGGGCGGCAGGCCGATTGCCGGTTATGGAACGGCGATACTGAGCGCGCCGGGAAGAATAGTTTCGCACCTATAGCGAGAATTATATACGTCACGAATGAGTATAAATTAAAAGACTAAAATACGACTTTTGGTTTGCAAATTCAAAGTTATTTTCCAGTATTTCAGCCTTAGTTTTTCGTTAAAAAACCAAGAAAAAATCACAATTTTTCATTGAAAACATCACTAATGATTGGCATAGATCCCCGTGGGGTTGTCTTCCGCCGAACCAATAAACCAGTTCTTCCGCGGATTTCTGATTTTTCGAAGTACACCGCATCTATTGGGGGTAATTTTTAAATATGGCCTTGAATATACTGGACACCAACGGCGCCACAGTCACCAAGACCGGCGCCGAGTTCGAAGCCTACGACGTCATCCGCGACTCCGCTGCCAACCCTTCCGTAACTGTCGCTCTCATTGTCTCCGATTCCTCGGCCGCAGATCTGGCCGACGAGTTGGGCTCAGTCTCGGCAACCGTGAACGGCACGAGCGGCGACAACACGATCACGACCGGCGCCGGCAACGACACCATCTCCGGTGGCGACGGCGCGGACACGCTGAGCGGTGGCGCCGGCGACGACACGATTTACGGCAATGCCGGTAACGACACATTGCTCGGCGGCGACGGCAACGATAGAATCACCGATGGCGGTTTTAACTTTGGACCGGACGGCCTGCTGCCGGAAATCCTGAACATAGATGCCGGCAACGGCGACGACGTCATAACCATAGACAGGTTCGCTGCATTTATATCAGGAACGATTGATGGCGGTGATGGGATCGATGCGTTGCGCGCCTGGTCGCTCCATGGCCTGACGCTCAACAATGTGGAAAACCTTGAAACGGCAGCATTTCAGATCAGCGGCTCGAGCGCACAATTCGAGAGCTTTGATAGGATCGTCAGGTCGACCGACCCCGTCTTCAGCTATAACCCCTCGCTGGTGGTGACGGACAGCGCCCATCTCGATCTTTCCGACGAATTGGGAGATCTCGGCACTCGTGTCAGCGGCTTCTCCGGCATTGACGTCAAAACCGGCGACGGCAACGATGAGTTTGCAGGCAGTGACGTCAAGGACATTTTCGACGGCAGCGGCGGCAGCGACGTCATCAACGGCAACGGCGGCGATGACAAATTGACGGGCGGTGCCGGCAACGACACCATCAATGGCGGCGCCGGCATCGACACAGCTGTTTTCGCCGGCAATTTCGCCAATTATTCCCTAGCGGTCGACAATGGCAGCCGCGTCATGACGAGCGCTCTGGAAGGCACGGATTGGCTGACGGGCGTTGAATTCGCGCGCTTTGCCGATGGCGTCTACGACTTTGCGACAGAAACCTTCACGGTCAACAGCACCGAGCCGGGTACTCCGCTGAATATCCTGGACACCAACGGCGCCACGATTACCAAGACCGGCGCTGAGTTCGAAGCCTACGACGTCATCCGTCACTCCGAAAGCAATCCTCTCGTCGCGGCTGACTTGGTCATCTCGGATTCCGCGACCGTGGACCTCTCCGACGAACTGGGCTCAGGTTCCGCGAACGTGACCGGCTCAAGCGGCAACGATGTGATCACCACAGGTGCAGGCAACGACAACATTGCAGGCGGCGACGGCGCAGACACGCTGAACGGCGGGGCAGGAAACGACAGCCTCAATGGCGGAGTTGGCAACGACGCGCTGAATGGCGGCGATGGCAATGACCGGATTTCCGGCGACGTCGGAAACGACGTCATCAAAGGCGGCGCGGGCAATGACACGATCGACGACGGTGAGCTTTTCGGCTCGACCCCGGAGGTCATCGACATCGACGCCGGAGATGGCGACGATTACATAGCCATCGAAACATTCGCTCCATGGAATTCCGGAACGATCGATGGCGGCGCCGGGATCGATATTTTACGTGCCACTTCACTCCAGGGCCTGACGATCAAAAACATCGAAGTCCTTGAGACGGCAGGAGTAGCGGTCGCCGGTTCGAGCGCACAATTCGAGAGCCTTGATAAAATCGTCTGGTCGACCGATCCGTTCGACGATTTTCGCGCCTCTGTGGCACTGACGGACAGCGCTCACCTCGACCTCTCCGACGAACTCGGAAATCTCGGATCGTTCATCGCCGGCGATGCCTTCGGCATCGACGTCAAGACCGGCGACGGCGACGACGAGTTTACCGGGACCGATGGCAACGACATTTTCGACGGCAGTGGCGGCAACGACATCCTCAACGGCAATGCCGGCAATGACAAGTTGACCGGCGGCGCCGATGACGACGCCATCGACGGCGGTCTCGGCATCGACTCGGCGCTGTTCGCCGGCAATTTCGCCGATTATTCCGTTGCGTTGAACAATGGCGATCACATTCTGACAAGCGCTGTGGAAGGGACGGATACGCTGATAGGCGTTGAATTCGCTCGCTTTGCCGATGGTTTCTACGATTTCGCCACGGAAAGCTTCACAATCAGCGACACCCCACCGAATGAGCCTCTGAATATCCTCGACACGTATGGTTTCATAACGACCATGACCGGCGCTGAGTTCGAAGCCTACGACGTCATCCGCAACTCGCCAACCGACCCTCTCTCCCCGGTTATTCTGTTCCTTTCAGATTCCGGGACGGTAGACCTTTCCGACGAACTGGGCTCGGCGGTTGCAGATGTGACCGACTTCGGCGGCGGCGACTCGATCATCACCACGGGCGCCGGCAGCGATAAAATCGCGGGCGGTTACGGCGCAGACATGCTGAACGGCGGCGCCGGAAACGATTGGATCCATGGGGGGGATGGCAACGACGCTCTGAATGGTGGCGATGGCAGTGATCTGCTTACGGGCGGAGATGGCAATGACATTCTGAATGGCGGTGACGGTAATGACCAGCTCTCCGGCAACGCCGGGAATGACGTCATCAGAGCCGGCGCGGGCAACGATCTCATCACCGATGGTGAACTGTTTGATGTTGCCCTTGAGGTCTACGACATCGATGCAGGCGACGGCGACGATGCCATAACTGTACAAAGATATAATCCGCTGGTTTCCGGAACAATCGATGGCGGTGCCGGTATTGATACCTTGCAAGCCTCCACGCTGGCAGGTCTGACGATCAAGAACATCGAAGTCCTTGAAACAGCAGGATTTTTGGTCGATGGCACGAGCGTACAGTTCGAAAGCTTTGATAAGATCGTCCGGTGGACCGATCCGGCCTACAATGAGAGCGCTCGCTTAGCCTTGACGGACAGTGCGCACCTCGATCTTTCCGACGAACTGGGCGATCTTGGATCCTTCATCACCGGTCGTACCTCCGGCATCGACGTCAAGACCGGCGGCGGCGCCGACGAGCTTGTCGGCACCGCCGGCAACGACATTTTCGACGGCAGCGGTGGTAACGACCTTTTCAATGGCCGTACCGGCAATGACAAATTGATCGGCGGCGCTGGCATCGACACCGCGATCTTCTCCGGCAACTTTGTCAATTATTCCTTCGCGATGAACAACGGCGATCACATCCTGGCGAGCGTAGAGGAAGGGACGGACACGCTGACAGACATCGAATTCGCCCGCTTTGCCGACGGCGTCTATGATTTCGCGACGGAAACGTTCAAACCTAACAATACTGCAGCGACCAATATCCAGCTCTCGAAAACCTCCCTCTCCGAGGATACGCCGATCTGGACGACGGTCGGCCTGCTCAGCGCCAAGGACGCCGATGGCGACACCCTCACCTACACGCTCATCGACGGCGCCGGCGATCACTTCCGTCTGAAGGGCAACCGCATCGTCACCTCCAAGGCCCTGGACTACGAGACGGCGACGTCGCACACGATCAAGGTGGCGGTCTCCGATGGCAAGGTTACGGTCGAGAAGGACATCACCATCAACGTGCTCGACGTCAACGAGGCCCCTGCCAACCAGGCGCCGATCAAGCTTTCCTTCTCGCGCAGCTCGATCTCCGAGAATGTCGCGGTCGGCACCTCGGTCGGCCTGCTCTCCGCCGTCGACCCGGAAGGCGGCGTGGTCAAGTGGCGGCTGACCGATAATGCCGACGGCATCTTCAAGCTGGTCGGCAACAAGATCCAGACCAAGGCGGCGATCGACTACGAAAGCATCCACAGCCTGACCTTCACCGCAGAAGCCTATGACGCGGCCGGCAACGCCACCAGCCATGACTTCACGTTGGCCGTGAAGGACGTCTTCGAGCTGTCGAGCCTGCTGCACGACGCCTTGATCTAGCCCGCGCCACTGCCGTCCAAGGGCGCACCCTGCGCCCTTGGACGCGGACCAACCTCCGAACGGCTCGATCAAATCAGCCGCGCCGACTGAATGCGTCGGCGCGCCCCGCTTAAACCAGCACCGCTCCAGTGCTGGCAGCTTCCAACTTACGGCTGCCGAATCTCCGAATGAGGCCACCGTCCCGTCATCCGCTCTTTCAGAGAGCAACACATCTTTTGGAAAGTTTGAATATGGCCTTGAATGTTCTGAATACGAACGGCGCACCGATTACCAAAACCGGTGCCGAGTTCGAAGCTTACGACGTGATCCGCTACTCCGAAGCGAATCCTCTCGCCGCGGTCACCCTTCAGGTTTCGGGTTCCGGCGCGGCAGACCTCGCCGATGAGCTGGGAGCGATTTCCGCGGAGGTGACAGGCTCAGCAAGTGCCAATGTCATCACAACGGGCGCAGGCAAGGACACCATACTGGGTGGTGGCGGCGCAGACACGCTGAGCGGCGGTCTCGGCGACGATTTGCTCGATGGTGGAACCGGCAATGACACGCTGAATGGTGGGGACGGAAATGACCGGCTGTTCGGCCGCCTCGGCAATGACGTCATCAAAGGTGGCGCGGGCGACGACACAATTGTTGATGGCGATTTTTTTTCGGATCTCCCTGAGACTTTCAACCTCGATGGCGGTATTGGCAATGACACTGTGGCTGTATCGAAGGGTACCTTCACTACGGTATCCGGAACAGTAGACGGCGGCGCCGGCACCGACAAACTGCAAGCCGCCGATCTCACGGGCCTGACGATCAAGAACTTCGAAATCCTCGAGACCGGGCCACATACTGTGCTCGCATCGACCGCACAGCTTGAAAGCTTCGACAAGATCGTCAGTCAATATCAAGGCATGGACATCACCATCAGCTTGACAGATGGCTCCCATGTCGACCTCTCCGACGAACTGACAAGCGGCACAGTGCACATCTATGGCAGAGTCTCGGGCATCGACGTCACGACCGGGAGAAGCGAAGACCGCTTTTACGGAACGGACGGCAACGACATTTTCAACGCAGGCGCGGGAAATGATGTCGTAGACGGCAAGGATGGAAATGACTTGCTGATCGGCGGTGAGGGCAACGACTATATCTACGGTAGAGCCGGAAATGACGTCATCAGAGGCGGGACGGGCGACGATATAATCGTCGATGGCGATGTCTTTTCCATCGAAGAATCCGGAGTCTTCGATATTGATGCAGGCGACGGCAATGATAGCATCGACTTAGAGACCTACGCTGTCGCATTTTCTGGAATAATCGATGGGGGCGCTGGCACCGACAAGCTGCAGACTTCCAGGCTTACCGGCCTGACGATCAAGAATGTCGAAATTCTTGAAACCGCGGGGTCGATAGTTTCCGGGTCGGCCGCGCAGTTCGAGAGCTTCAACAAGATTGTCTATAAGGAGGGCGAGAACACCCCCCTCGCCCAGCTGACGTTGACCGACAGCGTGCATCTCGATCTTTCCGACGAACTTGCAAACCATGGGGCGGACATCAAGGGCACCGCCTTCGGCATCGACGTCACGACCGGCGGCGGCAATGACCGATTGACCGGCGCCGGTGGTAACGACATTTTCGACAGTGGCATGGGCAATGACCAGATCTTCGGTGGCGTCGGAAATGACGTTATCCGGGCTGGCGCGGGCGACGATAAGATCACCGACGGTGACAATGTTTCCACCGATCCTGAAGCCTTCGATATCGACGCCGGCGACGGCAATGATGCCATCAACCTGCAGTCACACTCTTCCGCGCTTTCCGGAACGATCGACGGCGGCGCCGGCACGGACACGCTGCGTGTGATCGAGCCGACTTTAGGCCCTGGAGAGGAGTTCATCGGGCTTGCGGGCTTGACGATCAAAAACGTCGAAATTCTTGAAACAGCAGGAGCCCAGGTTTTCGCTTCGGCCGCCCAATTCGATAGCTTCGACAAGATCGTCATATACGACAAGCCGGGCCATGAGAGCGACGTGCTCTCCTTGGTATTGACGGACAGCGCCCATGTCGACCTCTCCGACGAGCTGGCAAACCGCCACGTCGATATTTTCGGCAGCGCCTTCGGCATGGACGTCAAGACCGGCGCCGGCGACGACTATTTCTTCGGGACTGACGGCAACGACAGGTTCGAAGGCGGCGCGGGCAACGACGTGCTGTTTGGCGGCGCCGGCATCGACACGGCGGTCTTCTCCGGCAATTTCGCTAACTATTCCTTCTCGACGAACAACGGCGATCACTTCCTGACGAGCGCCAAGGAAGGGACGGATCGGCTAAATAACGTCGAGTTCGCACGTTTTGCCGATGGCGTCTACGATTTCACCAAGGGAACGTTCACCGCTGATCACAACGCCGCACCGACCAATATCCAGCTCTCGAAAACCGCCCTTTCCGAGAGCACCGCGATCTGGACGACGGTCGGCCTGCTCAGCGCCAAAGATGCCGATGGCGACGCCCTCACCTACACGCTCATCGACGGCGCCGGCGATCACTTCCGCTTGAAAGGCAATCGTATCGTCACCTCGAAGGCCTTGGACTACGAGACGGCGAAGTCGCACACGATCAAGGTGGCGGTCTCCGATGGCAAGGTTACGGTCGAGAAGGACATCACCATCAACGTGCTCGACGTCAACGAGGCCCCCGCCAACCAGGCGCCGATCAAGCTCGCCTTCTCGCGCAGCTCGATCTCCGAGAATGTCGCGATCGGCACCTCGGTTGGCCTGCTCTCGGCCGTCGATCCCGAAGGTGGCGTGGTCAAGTGGCGGCTGACCGATAATGCCGACGGCATCTTCAAGCTCGTCGGCAACAAGCTCCAGACCAAGGCGGCGATCGACTACGAAAGCAACCACAGCCTGACCTTCACCGCCGAAGCCTATGACGCGGCCGGCAACACCACCAGCCACGACTTCACGCTGGCCGTGAAGGACGTCTTCGAGCTGCCGTCTTCGAGCCTCGCGCATGAGGCGCTGATCTAACACGACAGTTGCCGCCGACCAGAGATGCGTCGTAGGCGGCTTTCAACAGCGGTGGGGCTAGCAGTCTTGCAAGCCCCACCGGTGAGACTCTTCCGGCGGTCGTCGCGGGCGCCACCCGGAAACGGCGAGGCCGGCGGCCATGCGGACACGCTCCGAAAATGCCGCTCCACGTCGACGCCCGTTTCGGCTATGATTCTCCACCCATCCGAGGAGAGCCGCATGCGTCTGCCCACATTCATCCTCGCCCTCGCCGTCTCGGCATTCGCAGCTCTGCCCGCCTTGGCGGAGACCTACAAGACGCCGAAAGCGCTGCTCAAGGCGCTTTACAGCTACGACACCGATAGAAGCGACGCCGAGGCGCCGTCGCCCTATTCGATCTTCTTTTCCGACCACCTGAACAAGCTTCTCCAGACCGATCTCGACAACACGCCGGAAGGCGATGTCGGCGCGGTCGATTTCGACCCTGTCATTGCAGGCCAGGACGGCGAAGCGAGCAACGTCCGGATCGGCCAGCCGATCTTGCTGGACGACAAGGCCGAAGTGGAAGTGCAGTTCAAAAACGGCGAAGAGGTGACGCTGTTCTATACTCTGGTGCGCGAGCACGGCGGCTGGAAGGTTGACGACATCGCCAATCAGAAAGGCGATGCTCCCTGGAGCCTGACCGCGCTGTTGGGGGATGCGCATTAGGCGGCGGCAGACCCAAGCGCGCTGCCACTCTTCTGCTCGTCAGAGAAGCGTCCCCGGCATGTCGGCAACGAGAGAGCGCATGCACCGAGCGCGAGCAAAGAGCAATGCAGGGTTGCTGCGCGCCGCCTCGTTCCGTTTCGGCACGCCGATCCCGCTATGGCACAGCCGTGCAAGCATCTGCCAACTTTTCGTCAAGTATCTGAATCTTCGGCATTTCCTGTCACGATAAGCGGCATGCCACAATAATGGCGCTTGCCTTTTGACCGAAATGATGGCACGAATCCACCTACTCGGGCATTTGCATGCCGGTGACTGGACTGATGTGGCAATCCCTTCCGTTACGGAAGGAGACGCGGGAATACCCGCCTGCGTAGACGTTCTTTCCCCGTACGTGACTTCTCCGACTGACCCTTCGGCCCATCGATTCGGGGCGAAAGCTAAAGCCGTCCGCTTCCCCTCGGGGGCGCGGATACTACACAGACTAAGGGAAAAGGACGATCCCAATGGCCACCAAAGGCACCGTAAAATTCTTCAACCAGGACAAGGGTTTTGGTTTCATCACGCCGGACGGCGGCGCAAAGGACGTTTTCGTCCATATCTCCGCGCTGCAGGCTTCTGGCATCCAGTCGCTGCGCGAAGGCCAGCAGGTTACCTTCGACACCGAGCCGGACCGCATGGGCAAGGGCCCGAAGGCCGTCAACATCTCGGCTTCGTAAGTCGGATTTCCGCTTTTGCGGCATGAACGGCGCTCCGCAAGGGGCGCCGTATCTGTTTGCGCTTGCGAATTTGTCGATCGCACCGGCAAGTGTTATATGCGCCTTTACCGATGACCGCCCCGTGCGGCAACAGCGCGCCGCCGCGGCAGCCTGCGACCAAAGGAACAAGAAACGTCGATGACGCAGAAAAGGCCGATTTTTGCGGTCGCCCCGATGATCGACTGGACGGATCGGCATTGCCGCTATTTCCACCGCCAGATCAGCCGCCAGGCGCTGCTCTATACCGAGATGGTGGTCGCCGATGCGATCATCCACGGCCCGCGCGAGCGGCTGCTCGGCCATGACGTGGCGGAACATCCGCTGGCGCTGCAGCTCGGCGGATCGGACCCGGCCAAGCTTGCCGAGGCGGTGAAGATCGCCGAACCCTATGGCTATGACGAGATCAACCTCAATGTCGGCTGCCCTTCCGACCGCGTGCAATCGGGCACCTTCGGCGCCTGCCTGATGCTGACGCCGGAGACGGTGGCCGCATGCGTCGCGGCGATGAAGGCGGTCGCGACCGCGCCGGTGACGGTGAAATGCCGCATCGGCGTCGACGAGCAGGAGCCGGAAGAGGCCCTGCCCGCGCTTATCACGCGTGTTCTCGATGCCGGCGCCGATGAGATCTGGATCCATGCGCGCAAGGCCTGGCTGAAGGGCCTCAGCCCGAAGGAGAACCGCGAGATCCCGCCGCTCGACTACGAGATCGTCTACCGGATGAAACAGCGCTGGCCCGAGGTCTTCATCGGCATCAACGGCGGCATCCGCACGCTCGACGAGGCCGCCGACCACCTCGCCCATGTTGACGGCGTCATGCTCGGCCGGGCCGCCTACCAGAATGCGGCTGTGCTTGCCGACGTCGACCACCGCTTCTTCGGGGCGCCAGCGGTAGAACCCGACTGGCCGGCGCTCTGTGAGCGGATGATGGCCTATGCCGAGCGCCATATCGCCGGCGGCGGCCGGCTGCAGCACGTCGCCCGCCACATGGTCGGCCTCTTCACCGGCCTGCCCGGCGCCCGGCGCTACCGCCAGATTCTCTCCACCGACGCGGCAAAAAGCGGCGCCGGACCGGAGGTGCTGGCGGCAGCCTTCGCGGCCGTGGATTTTTCCGGGACGGAGCAGGAAGCGGTCAGCGCCTGACGTGACGTTATGCCTTCGTCGCCACCCACGGCTTAAGACCGCGCCATCGGCAGCAAGATCTTCCTCTCGATCCGGCCGGCCACCGAGAACACCAGGATTTCCGTTTCTCTGCCGATCCGGCTGCCATCCATCAGCCTGACAATATCGTCGACGCCGCCGACCGGGCTGGCGTCGATGGCGAGGATGTAATCACCCTCCTGCAGCCCGCCCTTTGCCGCCGGCCCGTCCGGCTCGACACGCCGGATGCGCACGGAGGTCGTCTGCACCGTGCCGGCCGCAAGCGCCACCCGGCGCGGCAGCACTATCGTGTCGCCAGCAATCCCGATGAAAGCACGCCGCACCTGGCCGTAGCGGAGGATTTCCGAAACGACGAAATTGGCCGTATTCGACGCCACGGCAAAGGCAATGCTCTGCGCGCCCTGGATCACGGCAGTATTGACGCCGATGACCTCGCCGCCCGAAGACACCAGCGGCCCGCCGGAGTTGCCGGGATTAAGCGCGGCATCGGTCTGGATGACATCTTCCATCAGCCGGCCGCTTGCCGCCCGCATCGAGCGGCCGAGCGCCGAGACGATGCCGGCAGTGACGGTCCATTCGAAGCCCAGCGGGTTTCCGATCGCGATCGCGATATGACCCCTGCGCAGGCGCTGGGAGTCGCCGAGCCTCGCCCAGGCCCCGGTGCTCGCATTGGCCCGAACAAGGGCGATATCGGTATCGATATCGCGGCCGAGCACACGCCCCTCGGTGATGAATCCGTCCGGCGTCGTGATGCGAACGAGCTTGGCGTCGTCGACGACATGGCTGTTGGTGACGATCAGGCCATCGGGCGAGACGGCAAAGCCCGACCCGTGCCCCTGCCGGCCTCCCACCCGCTCGATCCGGCTGACCGCCGGCCCGACCATGTCGACGGCGGCTGCGATCGATTGCGAATAGGCATCGATCAGCGCCCCGTCATCCCCGGAGGCGATGTCCTTATCCATGTAGCCCATGATCTGATCCTCTGGCGGCCGCAACGGCCGTCCCGCCGCCGGCAAAGCAATCGCGATTGCGATGGTTCGCCATGGCGCTGTTCGAAAGAAATAGATGGTTGGGCGTCGATCAGCGTTCAAGTGAGCGCCAGCGCAGCCTGCAATCCCGGCACAACAGGAGGGAACGCGACCCTAGCCGAACGGATATATCGAACTACCGCGACAGATATATTGAACGAATGGAGATAAAGTGGCTCATTGCTGACATCAGCCGGCATCTCGGCCGCTTGCCGCGACGAGATGCGGGGGATCAAACGAATGTTCACAGCGTGAAGCAGTCAGGCAAGGCGCGCCATGTCCCGTCGCCGCGACCGGAAGGATGGGCGCCGAGTACGGATAACCGCCTATCAAACATCTGTCATATCAATAGAATAGAGCTAGGTGTTCAATAAGCACATCATCATATCTTAAGTCGATCTTGATCCCCGCAGACGCGGTTCTCCGGCGGCCCCTGGCGTAACGGTTGCTCGTGGCCTTGCCGATCCCGCCTGCAACGGTCTGTTTTAGTCCAATCCAACCAACCAAGGAGTTATGACATGAGCACAGTCACAACCAAGGACGGCGTCGAGATTTTCTACAAGGATTGGGGGCCGAAGACCGCCCAGCCGATCATGTTCCATCACGGCTGGCCGCTGAGCGCCGACGACTGGGACGCCCAGATGCTGTTCTTCCTTGAGAAGGGCTACCGCGTCGTCGCCCATGATCGGCGCGGCCACGGCCGCTCCACCCAGGTCGGCGACGGCCACGACATGGATCATTACGCCGCCGATGCGTCAGCCGTCGTCGAGCATCTCGATCTCAGGAACACCGTTCATGTGGGCCATTCCACCGGGGGCGGCGAAGCGACCCATTATGTGGCCCGCCACGGCCAGCCGCAGGGTCGCGTTGCCAAGCTCGTCATCATCGGCGCCGTGCCGCCGCTCATGGTCAAGACGGATGCCAATCCCGGCGGTCTGCCGATCGACGTTTTCGACGGCCTGCGCCAGCAGCTCGCCGCCAATCGCTCGCAGTTCTACCACGACCTGCCGGCCGGCCCGTTTTACGGCTTCAACCGGCCGGACGCGAAAGTGTCGGAACCAATCATCAACAATTGGTGGCGCCAGGGCATGATGGGCGGCGCCAAGGCGCATTACGACGGAATCAAGGTGTTCTCGGAAACCGACTTCACCGAGGATCTGAAGATCATCACCGTGCCGACCCTCGTCATGCATGGCGACGACGACCAGATCGTGCCGATCGCCGCCTCCGCCCTGCTCTCGTCCAAGCTGCTGCAGAACGCCACGCTCAAGGTCTACGAGAAACTCCCGCACGGCATGTGCACCACCCATGCCGATATCATAAACCCCGACATCTTCGCTTTCATCAAAGGCTGATGCCCAGGCCGCCGGGCGCTAAAGCGTGTCGCGATCTTTCAGATTCGCTTGTCACGCTTTAGGTCTTTGTTTTTACGCATGTCTTGATCGCAAAACCGCAGCACACTTTTGCGAGACATGCTCTAACGAGGCGCCTGGCGGCCATGCCGTTTTCCGGTAAAACGGCTTTCGCATGAAACCGTTTTCGCCGGTTTGCGTTTAGCGGCCATGAAAAGAGAACGCGAACCCTCATCAAAGGCTTACCGGCAGGATCGTTTCGAAAATACCGAGCGAGCCGCCAAGGAGACCATCGAGGCGGAGCAGCGGGCTCGTCGGGAAAAGACCAAGCGGCTGAAAGAACTGCGCTTGTCGCAGCAGGGCGGCAAGGACCCGGCAACCAGGTAGATCTGTGCTGATACCGTCAGTCCGCCCACCTCCATGCCCTCGCCCGCGTCTGCGCGCGCCTCGATTTCAAACCCGCGTGTTTTTCGGACGCGTATGGGGCGCTGCAACATCTTGAACCGTTGCACTGGTTTTTCATTTCAGACGTTCGCCCATCTTGCGGAGCAAGGTTTGCGAAATTATCTTTTGCGCAATAGCGATTCACGGCATCGAAAAAGGGCAGACTGCGATGTCAGACAAGCTGTTCAGCACGCGTGACGAACCGCTCGCTTCGGAGGACCTCGCTGTTTGCAGGCGTGTCCACGAAGCCCTTTGCAGCGGGCTCGATATCGACAGGTCAAGCGAGGAAGCCGATCGTCTCGGCGCCCTCATCATCGAGCTTTACCGGCAGGGTGTGCATGACGAGACCCAGCTTCGCCTGCTTGCCGGCGGCAAGCGAGGCTGATCGGGCACGTTATCCCAGGCGCGCGATCAGAGGCCGGTGGTTTCCGCGCTCGTCGACGCCGAGGTTTCAGTCGGATCGATGGCTGGCGTGGTGTCGGTGGTTCCCGATACCTCTTCGGCGCTGCCGGTGTCGGCTTCCGGCGTTTCCGCGGTCACGGCAGGATCTGTCGTCTCGCTGCCCTCGACCGCATCGCTAGTCTCGGTTTCGGTTCCCTCTGCAGGGGTTTCCGCCGCCGGGGCCTGCGCCGCCATGGTCTCCCGCATCTGGTCAATCGTGCCGACCGCCGTGCCGACGCCGAGTGCGTCCTTTGCCCAGCTTAGGGCCGCAGGGCTGACCGTGCCGGTCTTGGAGGCGGAAGCGAGCGCGGCCGCCAGCGCGGCGTCGCGAAGAGCGGGATCGTCGGCCGGCGGGGCAGCCCCGTTGGCCAGTTCATACTGCGCATAGGCGGTGGCGAATGCCGCGATCCCAGCCATGCGCGGATCCGCAGTCTTCATGAGGGCATGGAAATTGCGCTTTAGGGAATTGAGACCAGCGAGCTCGGCCGCTGGCTTCTTCGCTGGCTTTGCCGCAGGGGCCGAGGCGATGGTCGTCTTCTTTGCCGAGCCCTTCGTGCTGACGGTCTGCTTAGCAGACTTCGCCCTGCCGGCCTGGCCGGTCTGGACCGCTTTGCCGGCGCCCTTGGCGCTGCGGCCGTTCTCGGTCTTGCCGCTGGAGTGGGTGCTGCTCTTTCCGCTGCCGCTGTTGCTGCTGCCGCCGCCGTGGCTTCCGCCGCTGTTGCCGCTGCCGCTCCCACCGCCATGGCCGCCGCCACCGCCGTTGCCGCCGCCGCCTCCTCCTCCGCCGCCGTTGCCGCCGCCGCCTCCGTTGCCGCCCTTGGCGAATGCAGGCGAGAGATCGGTAGATAGAATGGTGAGAGGTGAAAGCGCCACTGTCGTGGAGAGACAGAGAACGCCGAGAAGCCTGGAGAGCCGCATGATAATCCTTCCGCACTGGAGTGCCGTTGCATCAGGATTGAACCAGCAAGCCCATAAAGATCTAATTGAGCAACTGCTTTCAATTTGAACTTCCTGCCGAATATTTCGGCGAGAAATGCCTCCATCATTCCCAGAATGAAACTAAATCCCTACCCTCGCGTTATGCCCTCGATACATCCGTTTACCCAAGGTGAGTGAAATGAACAGATTCGCCATCATTGCCCTGTCGATAGCGACGGCCTTCTCCGGAACGCCGGTTTCGGCAGGCCCGGTCTTCGTGCCGAGCCCGGTGCAATCGGCGGCCCAGCCGGCGCCGGGGGATAACGATGCCCGGATCATGACCGTCGGCTGCAGCAGGTTCTCGATCGTCTGCTCCCGCTATGGTGAAAGGCGCAGACATTACAGCGATCGCCGTTACTACCGTGACCGCAGCTACTATCGCGACCGCGACTACTATCGTGACGACCGCTACGGCTGGGATCGCCGCTATCACCGGCGGTATCACCGTCGTGACAATACCGGGGCCATCATCGGTGGCCTGGCAGCCGGCGCTCTGATCGGCGGCATCATCGCCTCGCAACCGCGAGCCTATGGTTCGCGTGGCTACAGCTCGCATGCCGAATATTGCTACGCCCGCTATCGGTCGTACCGCGCTTACGACAATACCTATCAGCCAAATTACGGCCCGCGCCGTCAGTGCCGCTGATCGGGTTTAACAATCCCAACAGCCAGCCCCGCATCAAGATGCGGGGCTTTTTGCTGTCACACGCCTGAGTAAAACACCCGCAAAAGACGGACGGAGCACGGCTTTTCCGTCCCGGCTCCGTCCGTCCCGTCAGCCCAGCCTCGGGGTGGGGCTGAGCACGCGGTCAATAAGCAGCGGCCGGCTTCGGCTTCTTTTCCGTCCATTGCGGCGGCGCGCCATATTTGGCAGCGACGGCGCCGACCAGCCCGGGCTCGCGGCCGAAGGCATCGCAGGCGACGTATTTCGGCTTGCCGCCGAGCCAGGATTTCATCCGCTGGCGCGAGGGAAGCGAGAGGTCCAATCCCTTCGGCTCCTTGCCTGCGATCAGCATGCGGGAAAATTCGCTACTGAACTTGGAAGCCAGGCCGTAGGCGTCGCCCACCTCGGAAACGCGCGGATTGTTCTGCAGTGAATTTGCCCCGCGCGCCCAGACCATCGCCGCCCGCTGCGCGCCCGATTTGTCGACACCCTCGGCTTCCACCGCCAGCCCGCCGAGCCCGACCGGCAGGCGCGGCACGCCGACCGGCAGCGCAAAGCCCGTGCCGACGGTGACGACCGTGGAAACGCCCGCCATCGTCTTGTTGGTCGGCACGATGTCGGTGACCATCGAGCGGATCGTCAGGTCCGCGCTCTCGCCTGCCGCCACCATCTGGTATCTGTCGCTCAGGGAAATGCAGAGCGCCCGGTCGAGCGCGTTCGAGACCATCGCCCGGTCGGCCGGCGATTTGATGCGGCTTGCCGCAGCGAAGCCGAAGCGGGTCGGCTCGATGGCGACCGTCTTGATCGGGGCGAGACTGAGGCCATCGACATAGACGCGCGATTTCGAAAGCTTGCCCTTCGGCGCACCGAGATTGGAATAGGTGGAGAGCGTCCCGCTCTCCTTGAGCGGTACCGAGCTGCACCCGGCCGCAGCCGCGACCAGCGCCAGCGGCAATGCGAGGGACACTGCTTTCGAAGCCCTTGAAAAAGATGAAATAAAAGGATTGCTGCGCACTCTGCATGGCCTCCGTCGCCGATAATGTGCGGGGAAATTGGCGGCGAAGAATTGCCGCAGCATTACATGGTTCCCGGCAGCATCGGTTGCCGGAAACAACCGGCGTCATCTGAGTTGGATCGCCACCTCGGTACCGGCCGCAGCGCTTGCGATGCGAACCTCGCCGCCATGGTTCAGGGCGATCTGCTTGACGAGGCTGAGGCCGAGGCCGGCCCCCGTGCTCTTCGGAGTGACGCGGTAGAAGGGCTCGAACACCAGCTCCCGGTGCTCGGCCGGAATGCCCGGCCCCTCGTCGGTGACGCTGATCCGCCCGCCGCCTATATCCGAGACTGAGACCGTGATCATGCCTCTGTTGCCGCCATGGTCGATGGCGTTGCGCACCAGATTGCTGACGGCCCGCGGCAGCGCCGAAGGGCTGCCCTTGCGTTTCAGGCTCTCGACCTCGCTCTGAAACGAGATCTGGTAACCGGCGCCGATAGCGAGCGGCGCAAGGTCGGCCACCACGCCGCGGGCGATCTCGACGAGATCGACAGTCTCCTGGAGATCGCTCGCCTGGTCGTTGCGCTCGAAATCGAGAGCTGTTCGGCCGTCTCGGCCAGGCGCGCGACATCGTCGAGCAACCGCCTGCGATCCTGCCCTTCCGCCGTCCCGTCGATCCGGGTCTGCATGATCGCGATCGGTGTCCTCAGCTCATGCGCCGCATCGATCAGAAAGTGCTGCCGCTTGCGGAACTCGTTTTCCAGCCGGCCGAGCGCCTCGTTGAAGGCAACCACCAGCGGCGCGACCTCCCTCGGAATGCCGTCGAGCGGCAGGCGCGCATCGTAGCGGCGCGGCTCGATCTCCGAGGCTTTGCGGGCAACCTCGCTGACGCTGGCAAGGCCCCGCCCGACGATCCTGGGAACGGCAAGAAAAACCGCGGGCAAGGCAATGGTCAGCAGCGGCACATAGATCGGATAAACGGCGCCCATCAACGTAATAACCGGCCAGCCCTTGTCGGCGACGCCGCCGAACAGAACCCTGAGCTCGCCGATGCCGGTCTCGACGCTTTCCACCGAGGCGATCTCGTCCGTGCCGACCGATCCCCTGATATCGGCCCCTTCGAACAGATAGGTCAGACGCACAAGCTCGGCGTAGACTGGAGGAACGGTCCCGTAGGAGACGAAAGACCCGTTCGTCGTCGCCGCCACATACCAAAGCCCGTCATACTGCCGCTTGAGCGCCTCGAGCTCCGGCGTATCCCTTATTTCGAGCCGTCCTTCGGCATCGAGCGCAGCGGCCGGAGCCAGCGCCGCGGTCACATGATCCTCCAATGCGACATTCGGAGAGAGGATCGTCGCGCCATAGAAGCAGAGCCCGATGGTGACGGCCGTCACCACGCCGACGAAGACCAGGCTGAGCTGCCAGCTGAGCCGCCACCAGAGCGACGGATTGGTGTTTTCTGCCCCGCCCATCATTCTTCCTTCAGGAGATAGCCGACGCCGCGGATATTGTGGATCGAAACCTGCGCACCGGCATCGGCAAGCCGCTTGCGCAGCCGCGATATATGGGCGTCGAGGGCGTTCGACTGGATTTCTTCTTCATAGTTGTAAACGGCCGCCTCCAGCGTCGAGCGCAGCACGGTCTTTTCCTTGCGCCTGGCAAGCGCGGCAAGCACCAGAAGCTCGCGCCGCGGCAGATCGAGCGGCGTATCGCCGACAGTGACGCTCAAATGCAGGGGATCGATCACCATCCGCCCGGCGGTGATCTTCAGCTCGGAAAGGTTCGGCGGCCGCCGCAGCACTGCCCGTAGCCGCGCCATCAGCTCCTCGACGAGAAACGGCTTGCCGAGATAGTCGTCGGCGCCGAGATCGAGCCCTTCCACCCGCTCCTTCGGCGCGTTCAGCGCCGTCAGCACGATGATCGGCGTATCCTTGCCGGTGCGCCTCAGCTCCGGAATGAAGCGCAGCCCCTCGCCGTCGGGCAGACGCCGGTCGAGCAGGATCGCGTCATAGGGGTTCTGCCGCGTCAGCTCCACGGCATCACCCAGATGCACCGTGTGATCGGTCACGATCCCATGCTTGCCGAGCGCCGCAGTCAGCGCTTCGGCCAGCTCCTTCTCATCCTCAATCAGCAGAATCCGCATCGCCCAACCACCCCTTGCGTCCCTGTCTCGGCCGCAAGGGTTGCAGCAACATTGCGGAACTTGAAAGGCAGCCGGTCATGCTGCTGCAATTGTTGCTACCGAGGATCAGGCAGCACAATGCAGGACCTCAAGATGACCCGTCTCAAATCCATCCTCCGCATCTTCGAAACGTATCTCCTCTCCGCCTGCATCCTCGCCAGCCTGCTGGCAGGGCCGCTGATCATATTGTTCGTGAGGTAGAGATGCGCGAGTGACCGATGCCCTACCAGGCCAGGCGTTCGCGACGAAAACAGTGAAGAAGCGTCGTGCCGTGCAGCGCTCATCCGACCCTTCGGGCCACCTTCTCCCTGCCGGGGAGAAGGGAAAATGCCGCTTCGGCATCGATCTCATCATGTATTGCCTTGAAGGTCGCTTTCGTTCGGGCACTTCGCGAACGCCTTGCTCCCTCTTCTCCCCAGCGGGGGTCCGAAGGACGGGGTCGAGACCCGTGGCTCGACCCCCGGTCGGTGGCCCGAAGGGTCGGATGAGGGGGCTGCCCGGCACACCTTCCAATATCGCTCTTCGCTTACGCCACCCCAGCCGCCATCTTCTCCCGCACCTCCAGAAACGCCGCCGTCAGCCGCGCCAGCACCGGCGAAGTCACCGTCCCGTTCGCCCCGCCGACCGGATCGACGATATGAATCCGCCGCAGATCCTCCATGAATTCGTCCCAAAGCGGCTGCCCGCCTTCTTCGAGAAGCTGCGCGCGAATGCTCAGATCCTCCGTCACCGGCAGGTGGCGCCTGCCCCAGGCGCCGATCACGGCGAAGACGGGCACGAGTTGGATCGCCGGCTCCGTCAGGCTGTAGATTGCCTTCTGGCTGTGGCTCGGATCGTCCCGCTTGCTGATGAAGCCGAGCGAGAGCAGCCGTTTCAGCCGCGCCGCCAGAATATTGGAGGCGATGCCCTCCTCCGAATTGTTGAGGAGATCGCGGAAATGCCGGCGGTTGCCAAACATGATGTCGCGGATGATGATCAGGCTCCACCGGTCACCCAGCACTTCCATCGTTAGGTTGATCGGGCAGCCGGACCGCAATTCAATATCCACGAAGCATCTCCTGTAAAAACCAGTTGCATTATAGGATCACTCATGCGAGAAAACAACTAGTTTCATATTGCAATCATATGGAGGACAGCATGGCCAAGGTGCGCGTTGCAGGCTTTTCCGTTTCCGTGGACGGTTTCGGCGCCGGCCCGGAGCAGAGCCTGAATGATCCCCTGGGAAAGCGGGGGCCGGAAATGTTCCAATGGTTCTTCCATACCCGCACCTTCCGCGCCATGACGGGCAAGGACGACGGCTCTGAAGGCATAGACCAGGATTATGCCGCCCGCGCCATGGCCGGTTTCGGCGCCTTCATTCTCGGCCGCAACATGTTCGGCCCGATCCGCGGCGAGTGGCCGGACGATGCCTGGAAAGGCTGGTGGGGTCCGAACCCGCCATACCACGCGCCGACTTACATCCTCACCCATTATCCGCGCGAGCCGATCGTCATGGAAGGCGGCACGACCTTCCACTTCATCACCGGGGGCATCGAGGAAGCGCTCGACAAGGCGAAGGCCGCCGCGGACGACAAGGACGTGAAGATCGGGGGCGGCGTGGCGACCGTGCGCCAATATCTGCAGGCCGGCCTGATCGATGAATTGCACTTCGCCATCGCCCCCGTCGCGCTCGGCAAAGGCGAAGCGATGTTTTCAGGCATCGACCTGCCGGACCTCGGCTTCCGCGTCACCGAACATGTCGCCAGCGAACACGCCACCCATATCGTGCTCGCGAAATAATTGCCGGCTCAGGCCGTCCGGGCAAGGCGGTCGCAAGGGTCGCCTGCTCGCGTCAGATCTAACCCGGCATCACCCGGTATACGCATGCCGTTCCCTCGACGCCCCGCAGCGGGGCCTCGAAGGCGGCCAGCCGGTGGCCGGAAAGCAACTGGGCGACACCAGGTGCCGAAAACAGCGCTTCGGAAATGCAGATCTCGCCGGCATCGGCCAGCGACTGCACCCGGGCGGCGACATTGACGGTCTGCCCGAAATAATCGAGGTTGTCGTTCAAGGTCACGGCGATGGACGGGCCGCAATGGGCGCCGATCTTCAGGATGATGCTGGGATCGCCATGTTCGCTGTTGAAGCGCTCGATTTCCCCAAGCATATGCAACGCCGCCGAAACCGCATCGGCCGGGCGGGAGAAGGCAGCCATCACGGCATCGCCGATCGTCTTGACGATTGCGCCCGAATGCTCCTGCACTGTGGCCCCGAGCAAGGCGAAATGTTCGCGCACCAGCGCATAGGCGTTGAGATCGCCGAGCCGTTCGTACATCGCCGTCGAGCCCTTGAGATCGGTGAACAGCAGCGTCACCTGGCGGATGCCGAGCCCTTCCCTCTCGTCGACGCACTCGGAGCGGAACAGCCGCCGGAAGGTCTGGCGTGCCAGCAGCATGCCGCCCGACATGTAGGGATCGAAGTCGAGAACCGGCTTGGTGGTCTGCGCCAGGATCTCCGGCGGCCAGTTGATCAGCAGCAGCGAGCCGCGCATGGCCGCCGAGTTCTCGATTTCGACGATGACAGGACCGGGCCGCACCGCCGGCAGCGATGCGGAGAACCGCTGCCCGTCATATCGGACACGCAGGAGCGTCGGCACCGTCACGGCCTCGCCTGCCACCGGCAGTACGAAGCTCGCCTGGGTCTGCACATTTATGCCGGCGAGCGCCCCCGGGCCGAGCTCCGCCCTCACCGTCGTGACGGATGCGGGCGCCAGAAAGCTCAGGCCGCGCACCATCCCCTTGAGGACATCGAGAAAGCGGGCCTGCTGGCCGGGCAGCCGCGCATCGCTCAGAAACCGCGCCTTCCAGTGAAAATCCTCGACCGAAAGCGAGCCAGGATCGTGAAACGGCAGCCGGCGCAACTGCGGCGACACCGTGAAGGTCACTTCGATGAAGTCGTCGAGGTCCGTTTCGCCGGAGACGTCGCAAAGACCGCAGACATAGTGGGTCTTCAGCGTCCGCAACGCGCCGAAACTGTCGAGCACCATGCCGGATTGGGGACAGACGACGTCCCAGCTCATCTCGAACAGACCGCTGCGCGTCGCATGGAGAAAGAGATCGATGCTTTCGGCTTCGGAGATCGCTTGGTCGCGCGCGAAAGCCAGCGGATTGATGCGGTAGAGCGAGAAATCGTCGCCGCCGCGGATCAGGCTTTCGAATTTGGAGATGACGCGCGGGCTCCAGGACCGGGCAAGCTCCATCTCGGTCATCTTGCTGTCGAGGAGTCGTTCCTGAACATCGCTCATCTCACACCTGCGCCTCGATTGGCCAGGCCATGGGATCCACGGCGGCTCCCGCAATTATAGCAAAAAACAGGCCGTGCGTCCGCCTTCGGCAGCCTTGGACCCGGCAACGGCAAGGCTCGCCCGGCGGCCGCCGGACCGCGCCAAAATAGCTGTAGCTTTGCTTCGGAATAAGCGTAGAGTCGCTACGTCGGCCCACTGGATCATCGGCGAGACCGCTTGAGAGACCATATATGCTCTCGCCGCCTCATGGGGGGAACGACTGTGCTCCTATGCCAAATCCCGCTCGACGATTGCGAGATAGCGACTGTCACCGACGCCGTCCGGCAATGGTGCGAAGAGAGGAAGCTCGACATCGACGGCATCGAAGGCCGCCGTGCCATCACGCTTGCCGTCGATCTCATCCAGACCAACCCCGGCCACCGCCACGACCAGCTTCTTGCCGAACTGTCAAAACGGATGGCCCGCCAATAGAGGCGGCCATCGACGCGAGACACGGCGCTGCGGGAAGCGACAGGTGAACTGTTCAAGCCGCACCGATAATGCGCTGATGTGGAAACATGCCGTGGCCTTTCTGGAAAACGGCCGCTTCCTTTGCTGAACGCCTGCCGTCCCCGGCTCGGCCTCTCGCCAAGGCGCTCTATCGCGATATCCTGGAACTGGTGGAAGACCGCCTGGGACCGGGCGCCCTCATCGTCGCCGACAACGCCGATGTCAGCCCGGACTATCTCGCCCGCGTCCGCACCCCCGCCGCCGGCTACCTCTCGACGCCGTTCGCCGACGATATCGAGCTGTCGACGCGGGTTTAAGATCAGGAGTCTGAGCGGGCGTTCCACAGCGAAGTCTGCCCTTCGCTTCCGCTCAGGCACTCGCTCCTACCGTCGCTCGCCCCCTCATCTGCCCTGACGGGCATCTTCTCCCCGCTGGGGAGAAGCGGAATCGCGGCAGCGCCTCGCTCTCATTGATACCTCAACTGTGGGAACGACGCCGTGCGGCTTGCCCCTCTTCTCCCCAGCGGGGAGAAGATGCCGGCAGGCAGATGAGGGGGCCACACGGCATAACTTCCACCGCCTTGGCCTTGCTACACAAAGCGAACGGCAAATATCGAACAACCTACCGCTCCTCACACTTCCCCACCCATCTTGCACATCCCCACTCCCTCACCTAAGGCAATGCAACTTCCCTTCCGCAAGGCCGCCCGGTGCTCCGCTTCATCCTCCACGCCCTCGCCGCTCTCATCCTGACGCTGCTCACCCTGATCGGCGGCGTCGCCTATCTCATCGCCCTCGCCGCCGCGCGCATATGCGGCCTTAGGCGATTTCCCGCCAAGCTCGCACTCTTCCTTTTGTGCTACGCCGCCGCGACCGTCGCCACACAGTTTGCCGCACCGGCATTCGGCCGCGTTCCACTCTCCTGCCTGTCAAGCGCCGAAGACAGGCTCATCGTCCGCTCGCCGATCTACTGCGCGCTCAACCGCAACTACGTCACGCCCAAGCTTCGCGATCTCGCAGAGGCGCTCGCCACGCACATGGACAAGCAATTTCCCGGCACCGTTACTATCGCGCTGGATGCAAACTTCCCCTTCGTCAACGGTTTCCCGCTGCTGCCGCATCTCTCGCATGCTGACGGCAAGAAGCTTGATTTCGCTTATTATTACAAGGATGCCGGCGGTGCCTTCCTGAATGGCGCCACCCGCTCGCCGATCGGTTATTTCGCCTTCGAGGAGCCCGGCCCGGGCGACGAACTGCCCTGCGCGGGCCGCCATGACTGGCTCACCACCCGCTGGAATTTCGATGCGCTGCAGCCATTGTTCCCGGCCTACCGGATCGAGGAACAGCGCACCGCGGCGGCGGTCGCCTGGCTGACGACGGAAGGGGTCGCGCGCTTTGGCCTGCAGAAGATCTTCATCGAACCGCATTTGAAGAACGCGCTCGGCATCACCGACGCCCATGTCCGCTTTCAGGGCTGCCGGGCCGCCCGCCACGACGACCATCTTCATATCCAGATAGAGTGAGCGCAGTCGAACTGCCAGCTCGCCTCCCGCTTGCACGAAAGGGGAAATCCGTTAGATCTGCCTAAGCACGAAAGCTTCCGCAGGAAGCTCTGATTTTTGAGGTGAATTATGGGGCATCATATCGTCGCAGTCGTCGGATCGCCCGCCGCCGTGGCGGCAATCGTCCAGGCGGCAGATTGCCCTAAACCCACGGCACTGCCGTTCGGCCTTGAGATCGCTCCGTTGGGCGATCGGCAGATCGATCGACTGACGAAACTTCAGCCCGGCGCCCACCGCGACGGCTTCAGAAGCCTCTCGGCCGCGCTCGAGCAGGCTCTGGCGACCGCCTCTGGACAGGGCCTGCTGGCCTATATCGAGACGGAATATTTCGGCGGAACCGGTTCCCAGGCAGCCGCCGCATTCGCGGACGGAGACATGATATTCAGTGCCGCAAAACCGGATACGCGGGACCCGATCGGCCCGGACGACCCAATTAACGCAGCCTTGCGACGTCTCGGCGTCGAGGCCGCCGGCCATGCCGACGCGTTCGCTGCTCTGGAGCTCGGCCGCTTCCGCAGCCTTGAACACCTCGGCCTTGACGAAGACGAGGATGACTAGATGCCAGCAAAATCTATGCTTGGCCGCCGGATTGAACGCCGGCCCAGTGATCCGCCTGCCACGTTGATCGGGCGCCGCAACCATCCGTGGCAGCGCCTCTTTCCGGCTGCCGCCCGATTGGCTATTTTCGCCATCCATGTCCCTAAACGAGAGGTTTGCTTGTGAGTGTCGGCCTGATTGCCCTGCTTGATGATGTTGCCGCGCTTGCAAAGGCGGCCGCTGCTTCCCTGGACGACGTGGTCGCTCAGGCAGGCAGAGCCGGCGCCAAAGCCGCCGGCGTCGTGATCGACGACGCTGCCGTCACGCCGCGTTATGTGACCGGCCTGTCGGCGGCGCGCGAACTGCCGATCATCGCGAAGATCGCCGTCGGCTCCCTCAAGAACAAACTTCTGTTCCTCCTGCCGGCAGCGCTCGTCCTCAGCCTTCTGGTGCCGCAGGCGGTGACGCCGTTGCTCATGCTCGGCGGGCTCTACCTCTGCTACGAAGGCGCCGAAAAGGTCTACGAGCTCGTCGTGCCGCACGCAGCCCATTCACACGAGGCGGGGCTCGAGTCGATCAGCGTCGATCCGAAGACCTTCGAGGACGAAAAGGTCGCGAGCGCCATCAGGACCGATTTCATCCTGTCCGCCGAAATCATGGCGATCACGCTCGGCTCCCTGTCCGAGTCGGGGCTGGCGATGCAGGCGCTGGTTCTCGCCCTGGTCGGAATCATGATCACGGCTGCAGTCTACGGCGTCGTCGCTCTGATCGTGAAGGCGGACGATTTCGGCCTCTGGCTTGCCCAGCGCTCCTCCCCTTCTCAAGCCGGCGCGCCCCTGCGCATCCTCGGGCGCGGTCTGGTGAAGGGCATGCCTTATCTTCTCAAGGTGCTCGGCCTGATCGGGACAGCGGCGATGATCTGGGTCGGCGGCGGCATCATCGTGCACGGCGCCGAAACCTTCGGCCTCGCCTGGCTGAGCCATCTCCTCCACGATAGCGGGGAAGCCGTCGCCCACGCAGTGCCGGCCGGCGGCGGCGTGCTTTCCTGGCTGGTTCAGGCGGCCGGCGCGGGTCTCGTTGGCATCCTCATCGGGCTGGCGACAATCCCGGCCGTCGGCTACGTCGTTTCGCCCGCATGGCAGTGGTGCGCGACACGTTTGCGCCGGATCAGGACCGCGTGAGCGAGCGGCAGCCGCGCTGCGCCGTGCTGACCGTCGACAGAAACACCTGATGCGCCCACAACGCCTCGTCCGTCAACCGGCATCCCTTTCGTCATAGGCACGCTGCGCCGCAAGGATCTCATCCATATTCTTCTCTGCCCAATGGGTGAGCGCCGAAACGGTCTCCGTCAGGGTGCACCCGAGCGGCGTCAGCGCATATTCGACGGTCACCGGCACGGTTGGAAAGATCGTGCGCGAGATCAAGCCGTTGCGCTCGAGCTTTCTCAGCGTTTGCGAGAGAACCTTCTGCGATATGCCCTTGATCTCGCGGCGGATGTGGTTGAAACGCAACGGCCCGCCCCGCAGCCGGTCGAGGATCAAAAGCGCCCATTTGTCTGCCAGCCGGTCGAGTACAAGCCTCGTCGGGCAACGATCCTCGTAAACATTATAGGCCTGCTCTGGCATCGTCATCCGCTCCCGCCTTCCTGCTGCGGTTTCCCCGAGGAAACCAGGTGAGAAAAAAGTGCTCTCTTTTCCAATCCTATTTTCCCTGTATCTATCCCACGGAAAGATAGTTTCCAATAGAAACCATGGAGAATTACATGAGCAGCAAGATTCTGGTTATCGGCGCAACGGGCACCGTCGGCCGGCATGTGGTGGACGGGCTCTTGGCAAAGGGCGAGGCCGTCAAGGCCGCCTCCCGCGCCGGCAAGCCCATGGCAGGCGCAGAGGGCGTCGTCTTCGACTATGCCAAGCCGGAAACCTTCGGGCCTGCCTTCGATGGCGTCGATCGCGCCTATGTGCTGCTTGCCTCCGGCCATGCCGATGCCAAAGGCATGCTGCTGCCGGTCATCGAAGCGGCCGCGACCCGCGAGGTTAAGGTTGTGCTCCAGAGTGCGTTCGGAGTGGATGCCGATGACGCCATCCCCTATCGCCAGGTGGAGATCGCGCTTGAAAAATCCGGCACTCCCTATGTCATCCTGCGTCCGAACTGGTTTTCCGACAACTTCCACACCTTCTGGAAGCCCGGCATCGACCACGGCCAGATTGCCCTTCCTGCTGCCGAAGGCAAGTCGAGCTTGATCGATGCCCGCGACATCGCGGCAAGCGGCGTGGCGGCACTCACCTCCTCGTCCTTCGACGGCAAGGCCTTCAACCTGACTGGGCCGGAAGCGCTGTCCTATATGCAGGCCGCTGCCATCCTCTCCGAAGCGATCGGCAAGCCTGTCGCCTATAACGCCGTCTCCGACGAGGCCTTCATCGACATGCTGACCGGCGCCGGCGTACCGGCGGACTACGCCGGCTTCCTCGCCTCGATCTTCTATCCCGTGCGCGAGGGCTGGACAGCCGTCGTGAACGGCGATGTCGAGACTCTGACCGGCAAGGCCCCGCGTTCACTGCAGACTTATGCGGCCGATTATGCCGCAGCGTTGAAGGCGTAGTCAGAACGACGAATGCAGACGGCGGATCGCCGCCGTCTGCCCGCGACACCAGGGTTAACCGATCGGCCACGCACCGGCTTGCACGGCTTACTACCGGTCTCGAGCAGCAACGGCGCTCCTCAATCACGCCTCAGCCGATCGGGAAACCGCTTTCTTGACGCGGCGGGATCCGCAAACGCCGCAGACCCGATGTCCCAGGCGGTAAAGCGCGCGGCATGCGTAGAGGATAACTAGGACTGCGAAAACTGCGATCGCCAGCAGAAAAGTGATGTCGTAATCTGCCTCCAGGAGAACTTCGAGCGGCGTCTCAAAATAACGAAAGAATCCCCCATTGCTTGCCTTCTGCTCTTGGCCGTCCATGGCTGCTCCGTAGCCTCATTTATTGACACGTGGTGATGCGACGAAGATCTTGCAACCACCGTGCCACCGTGCCACCGTGCCACCGCCCCGCTCACCAATGCCGGGCTTCTCCTCGAAGGACACGAACACCGGCCTCGTCTGGCTGACACGTCGCCGCGCGTAAGCGGCGTCTATCGCAGCGGCAGCTCGTAACTCCGCTTCAGCGTTTCCATCGGCACGTCTGTCTTGACGCTGAGCACGCTCGGAATGCGCGTCAGGTGATCTGCCTGGAAGCGCCAATAACTGTGCAGATCGGCGGTGACGATACGAAGCACGGCGTCGCACTCTCCTGTCGTCAGGTAGCATTCCATCACCTCGGGGAAGCGTCGCACTGCCTCGGCGAAGCGCAGCGTCACCTCGGCATCCTGTGTCCGGAAGCACACGCGGGCGAAAACCGTCAGACCCGCCCCGACCTTTGCCGGGTCGAGCACGGCGACATAGCGATCGATGATGCCTGCCTCTTCCAGCAGCCTCACCCGGCGCAGACATGGCGAAGGCGAGAGCCCCACCTCCCTTGCCAGCTCGACATTCGAAATGCGCCCGTCGCGCTGGAGCACGCGCAGGATATGCCG
The DNA here is from genome assembly GCF_002531805.1 of Rhizobium sp. M1. NCBI lineage: Bacteria > Pseudomonadati > Pseudomonadota > Alphaproteobacteria > Hyphomicrobiales > Rhizobiaceae > Rhizobium > Rhizobium sp. M1. The sequence continues at coordinate 44,594 of NZ_NWSW01000033.1, forward strand.
ATCGATCGCATCCAAAGTGACTGACATTTTATAGCTCCGTGAGATTTATTACTGGCATATCATGCCGAACTTTTGCAATTTCAGGGATGCTTCGCAAGCTCATTGCGTGAGCTTTGGCCTATCGTTTCACGCATCGATGTGATGTGGAGAAGAGCTGATGGCAAGAAAGATAGGAAAAATCGTGCTCGCTTATTCCGGCGGGCTGGATACGTCGATCATCCTCAAATGGCTGCAGGAGACCTATGGGTGCGAGGTCGTCACCTTCACCGCCGATCTCGGCCAGGGCGAGGAACTCGAACCGGCCCGCGCCAAAGCGAAGATGCTGGGTGTTCGGGACATTCGCATCGTCGATCTGCGTGAGGAATTCGTCGGCGATTTCGTCTTTCCCATGCTGCGGGCCAATACGCTCTATGAGGGCCAGTATCTCCTCGGCAGTTCCATCGCCCGTCCGCTGATCGCCAAACACCTCGTCGCCGTCGCCCGTGAGGTCGGTGCCGACGCCGTCGCCCACGGCTCGACCGGCAAAGGCAATGACCAGGTCCGCTTCGAACTCGCCGTCAATGCGCTCGACCCCTCAATCGAGGTCATTGCCCCCTGGCGCCAATGGGATATCCGCTCGCGCGCCCAGCTGCTGGAATATGCCACAAGGCATCAAATCCCCGTGCCGAAGGACAGACGCGGCGACGCCCCCTTCTCGATCGACGCCAACCTGCTGCACACCTCTACTGAAGGTAAGGTCCTTGAAGACCCGGCGGAGATCGCGCCCGATTACATCTATCAGCGCACGGTCGATCCCGTCGACGCTCCGGACCAGCCCGAGACTGTCGCGATCGGCTTCGAAAGCGGCGACCCGGTTTCGGTGGACGGCAGGCCGATGACGCCGGCCGCATTGCTCGCCGAACTCAACGAGCGAGGCGGGCGACACGGCGTCGGGCGGCTCGATCTGGTGGAAAACCGCTACATCGGCATGAAGTCGAGAGGCGTTTACGAGACACCGGGCGGCACGATTCTGCTTGCAGCCCATCGCGGCATCGAATCGATCACCCTCGATCGCGCCGCCGCGCATCTGAAGGATGAGCTTATGCCCCGCTACGCCGAGCTGATCTATAACGGTTTCTGGTTTTCTCCCGAACGGGACATGCTGCAAGCCCTCATCGACCGCAGCCAGGCCTTCGTCAGCGGCGAAGTCACGCTCAGGCTCTACAAGGGAAACGCCTCGGTCATATCCCGAGCCTCCCCTTCCTCGCTCTATTCCGCCGATCTCGTCACGTTCGAGGAAGGGCGGGTCGCTTATGACCACCACGACGCCGGAGGTTTCATCAGGCTCAACGGATTGCGCCTCAGAAACTGGGCCGCCCGTAACGGAAAACACCGCGCCTGAGCTCGCAGCAGCAAGCCTGATTGACCGCTTCCTGCCGCCGATCAACCCGATCTGTAATCGTCGCAGAATTTCAAACGATTTTAAAATCAGGCGCCCAGAGTTAATCGATTTTAATTTTATTATTAAAATTTTCTTGTTGCGACGCAAAAGAAACTCAGCATTAGCTTTTTTGCCGATGCTCAGTTTGTCGTTTGGAGAACTTGAATGACTGTGACATTTCCGCTGACCGAGAAGCGCGACGCAGAAGCGTTGCTCAAGCATTTGACGCTGCACAGGCTCACCTATCCCGGAAACTGCGTCGTATCACTCAAGGCGCACGTTGCCCAGGTTTCATCCTCGCACACGACAGCCCTCGGCACGGCCCGTACCGCCTGGTAAGAACAACTGCCGCCCACTCTCACCTGCTTGCCGGCGGCCAGGTGAGGGTGACATAGCCCCGGCGCCACCCGGCATCCACCGGATAGCGCCGAGAACCGCATCAAGGCATTCGACCTGGCTGAATCCATTGCACCGGTAGTTGCGTAGACATTCACGCCATCCAGCAGAAATCATCGGCTGCCAGTTACAGAAAAGCGATCAGTGCGGTATTTACGGAGTTCCCACTCCCCGCAGTGCCGCCGGAGCGTAACCGGATTCCAGCTCGGCGGCGGCAAATCGGATGCGTGACCCAAATGACCTATCTGAAACATGGCATGCTCGCTCTGGCATTGGTGCTGGCAGCCTTACTGCCCCTGCACCACGCGCAGGCCGAACAATGCGAAAAGGTCACCTTCGATGAGGCGCAATACGTCGTCTGCACCTTGGAAGTGGGGAAAGTCGACCTGCGTCTGTTCTGGAAGGGCGCCGACGGCGAGCCATACCGCGCTTTTTCCAGCCTTGCCGAAGCCGTTCGCGCCGAAGGGCGAAAACTGACTTTCGCCGTCAATGCCGGCATGTACCGGGCCGACTTTTCGCCGATGGGACTGTATGTCGAGAACGGCAGGGAACTGAAACCCGCCAATAGGGCCACCGGCGGCTCCGCCAGTCAGGTGCCGAATTTCTACAAGAAGCCGAATGGCGTGTTCTTTCTTGGTGAAGCAGGCGCTGGGATAGTACCGACCGAAAAGTATTTGAAGCTCGCCACCAAGTCGCGCTTTGCCACCCAGTCCGGTCCGATGCTCGTCATCGCCGGCAACCTCAACCCGATCTTCATCGCAGGCTCGACGGACCGAACCCGCCGAAGTGGTGTCGGCGTCTGCGAAAACGGAACTGTTCGCTTCGCAATCAGCGACGAGAGCGTGAATTTCCACGATTTCGCGCGGCTTTTCCGCGATCGCCTGAAATGCCGCGACGCCTTGTTTCTCGATGGCGGACGCGGCGTCGGAGTTTACAATCCGGCAATGGGACGCAACGACTGGTCCTGGCACGGCGGCTACGGCCCGATCTTCGGGCTGGTGGAATAGCGCTCTGTAGGAGGCGCGGCGCCCGATATGACAGGCAATCTTTTCGGCTTCGTTCAAGTCTCAGGCAAAGCCGGCAAGGCTTCGTCGATGTCTTCTGGAATAAAACCGCCGGTCTGGCGTTTCCACAGGCGGGCAAACAGACCATCCCGTTCGACCAGTTCGTCCGGCCTGCCCTCTTCCACGATCCGCCCGTGATCGAGCACGACGATCCGGTCCATCCTGGCAATGGTTGAAAGCCGATGTGCGATGGCGATCACCGTCTTTCCCTCCATCACGAGGTTCAGCCTTTCCTGGATGGCGGCTTCGGATTCGCTATCGAGGGCCGAGGTCGCTTCGTCAAGCACCAGGATCGGCGCGTTCTTCAGAAGAACGCGGGCGATGGCGACACGCTGGCGCTGGCCGCCTGACAGTTTGATGCCGCGGTCGCCGACGAAGGCGTCGTAACCCTTGCGGCCCTCGCCGTCGGCAAGATCGGCGATGAAGCCATCGGCACTCGCCATCTTCGTCACCCTTTCGATCTCTTCCTGCGTCGCCTCCGGCCGGCCGTAGCGGATATTGTCGCCGACCGAACGGTGCAGCAGCGCGACGTCCTGCGCGATCACCCCGATGGCGCGGCGAAGGCTTGACTGCGTGACCGCGCGGATATCCTGTCCATCGATCAGGATCGCGCCCGCCTTGATGTCGTAGAAGCGCAGGAGCAGGTTTGCGAGCGTGGTCTTGCCAGCCCCCGAAAGGCCGACCAGCCCGACCTTCTCGCCCGGCCGCACCGTCAGCGACAGATCGTCGATGACGGGCTTGCCCGATTTATAGGCGAAACGGACATTCTCAAACCGGATCTCGCCCTGTTGCACGGCAAGTTCGCTCGCATCCGGCCGGTCGCTGATCGTCGGCGGCGTCGTCATGACGGGCATGGCGTCCTTGATCGTGCCGATCGCCTGGAAGATCTGCTGGCCCATCTGCAGGAAGACGAAGATCTGCGACGACAGGCGGTGGAGGATGTAGACCGCGCCGACGAACTCGCCGACCGTGAGGAAGCCTTTGACGAGGCCGGAAAATCCGATCGACAGCATGGCCAGCCACAGCAGGGTGTTGAGAACCACGACGGTCACTTCCGACGAGCGATAGATACGCTGCTCGCTATGCTGCGTCTGCACGGCCTTCTGAATGATGCGGCGGATTGCGCCTGCCTCACTGTCTTCGGCCGCAAACTGCTTGATCATCTGCATGTTGGTATAGAGATCGGTGATGGCGCCGGCCACCATGCTGCGCTGCTTGGCGGTGCGCCGCGAGCGTTCGACAAAAACAGGCACGATCCTGGCGGTGAATGCGACGTTGAGCGCGATCCAGACGACGACCGGCACGGCAAGCTGCCAGGCCAGAGCGCTTAGCAGGACAACGGAGCCGACCAGTTGCATCAGGAAACGCGGGATGGACTGGAAGCCGGCAAGGATCTGCTGCTGGACGGCGGAGGACACCTGCTGCAGCCGCGAGGAAACCTGGCCGGCATAGAGATCATGGAAGAAGGCAAGGTCCTGCCGCTCCACCGCCTTGTGTCCCTGCCACTGAATGGCAGCTGGCATGGCGATGCCCAATGTATGTGAGCTCAGCGTGTTAAGCGTGAAGGAAACGATCGGCATCACGGGAAAGATCAGGAAGCCGAGGACAGCAAGCAGCAGCCATTCCTTCTCCAGGAAGGCGGCAGCACCCTGTTGCGTCACACCATCGACGATGACCGAAAGCCCCCAGACGATTGTCAGGTTGATCACCTCGAACACCATGGAGCAAAGCGCAAGTGTGATCAGCACGCCTCGAAACATCGAAATGAAGTGCAGAAGGACGGCCACGGGCCCCTTGGACGGCAGTGGCCGATAGGCAATATCGAGCGGCCTGATCCAGGTTTCGAAAGGACGATAGATCGCATCTGAGATCGACATTGGCCACCCGGATCAAATGGGGAAGAGACGTGGACTCAACTACGCCAGGTCGCATGGGATCATCTTCCGGCCTCAACCTCAATTAGAAATTTCAAAATGATCGAATGGGCGTTATCGCGATGGCTCGGCCCGGGAAGCAACGTCGCAATGTCCAATTGCCGTCCCTATCCGATTGAGGCAGGATGCGGCGTGTGAAGAGACGCAGAGGTTGAACGCACGCGCATGCTGACGGGCTCATGTCATTGCGGCAAGACGAGTTGGGCGCTCGAGGGCGATCCCGGCTCGATTACCGCGTGCAACTGCACCCTCTGCCGGCGCTACGGCGTTCTATGGGCCTATGACTATGAGGGAGAGCGTATCGCTCTGACCGGGCAGACCGCTTCCTATACCCGCGCCGGTAGGGAGAACTCATCTCTCGAAATCCTGTTCTGCCCCTCCTGCGCCTGCGTTTCGAGTTGGCGCGGCCTGCGGCTTCAAAAGGATGGCCGCCGCCGCATGGCCGTCAACATTCGGCTTGCGCCCCCGGATCTCGTGGCCGATTTGCCCATCGATCACTTCGATGGGCTTGAGACGTTCGAAGACCTTCCCTCCCAGGGACGCTGCGTGCGCGATCTCTGGTTCTGAAAACCCGCCATGCATCGGCCTCGGGGCGCCGATCGTCCGCACCGGACGGGCTCAGCCGCGTCGGGCGGCCTCGATCGCGGCAACGTCGATCTTCCGCATGGTCATCATCGCATCAAAGGCGCGCTTTGCCTCGTCACCACCTGCGGCCAGCGCCTCGGTCAGCACCCGCGGCGTAATCTGCCAGGACACGCCCCATCTGTCTTTACACCAGCCGCATTCGCTTTCCTGGCCGCCATTGCCGACAATGGCGTTCCAATAGCGGTCGGTTTCTTCCTGATCCTCGGTTGCGATCTGGAATGAGAAAGCTTCGCTGTGTTTGAATGTGGGACCGCCGTTCAGTCCAATGCAAGGAATACCCGCAACAGTGAATTCGACAACCAACACGTCTCCCTGCTTGCCCTCGGGATAATCTCCCGGCGCACGAATGACAGCACCGACGGCGCTGTCCGGAAAAGTCGCGGCATAAAAGCGGGCGGCGGCCTCAGCCTCTTTGTCGTACCAAAGGCAGATCGTGTTCTTCGCCATTGCGTCGGTCCTTTCGCTCTTCGTTCGAATGTCCTCCTTGGAAATAAGAGACAAACAGTCTTTCTCCAGCCCATGTCAGCTGTTTCCGCTGTGGCTGCCGAGTGCTGCTAAATCCACAAGGCTATTGAACCGCTGGCGGACCGCACCGCCGACCGAGTTCAATTCGAGGGCTTCGAAACAAGCGGAGAAAGAGATTGCGCCGAATATGACGGACCGGTTTCGGGTCGGCCATCGTGATCCACCCCCCACGGCGGATCGACGCGGTTCTTTCCGGCAAAATAAAGGACGATACGATTGCCGCCGGGGTCGAATAGCTCGGCCTCGCGCCAGAGCCAACTCTTGTCTTCAGGCCCGCTGGCAAAACGAAGACCGGCCCCGCCAAGGCGGCCGATCGTCTCGTCCAGGTTCTCGCACTCGAAATAGACTGTGGTTCCGCCACCGCCATTTTCGCCCTGATGCAGAGAGAAGGTGCTGTCCCCATCCGGGCAGACGAAACGCACATACCGCGGACGGGCGTCAACGACGGGCCTGAGACCGAGGACGCGATAGAAACTCCAGCCCGCATCAAGATCAGGCATCGTCACTGTTACCTGGTTCAAGCGCATGATCTCTCCTCCCCGGCAGGGTCCGCTCAAAATGGTGCCACGCTTGCTGGACCGCGACCTTCATAAAAACAAAGACCTGAAAGCGTCGCATGAATCAAAGTCTAAACAATACGGTTTTGGTGTCATCGGCGCAAAACTCGTGTCAGACTACGCCAGCTGCGCATCGCCTGCACACCGATCGAGAGGCTTGAAACCATGCATAAGTTCACCGTATCCATTATCCGGGAGATCGAGGCCGATACCGCAGAAGAGGCCGCTCTGCTTCTGTATCAGGAATTATCAAAGGGGCCGGTGCCTGACGGCTACGCGGTCACCGACGAGATGAAGGTGACAACCGAGGTCAAGCTGGACCGCCATAAAGCCGACGAATTCGCCAGCATCGATCACACCGCCGACCCCGGCAACTGGTGACGCCGCGCCACTTCGGCGCGACCACATAAAATCTCTGCTTGGCGCTCGGAGCGGAAGTGCGGTAGCTGCAAGACCCTTTCCGGCGAGGACGCCGGATGCAACAGCTTCTCCATCGCAAATAACGCAGCAGGAAGAACGTGACCACACCAATCAAAGTAGCCGTCGCCGGCGCGAACGGCCGCATGGGTCGAACCATCTTACCGCTGCTGGCGGCCGATCCGGATTTTGCCTTCGTCGGCGGCATCGGCCGTGACGCCGCGGCGGGCGCCGAGTTGATCGATCGTTCGGCCGCGATCGCGGCCGCCGACGTGATCCTGGATTTCACGACGGGAGCTGCTGCCGCCGAACTTGCCGGCTTATGCGCCTCGGCGGGCGGACCAGCTCTTGTGATCGGCGCCACAGGTTTCGAGCCGGACGAGCTCGAGCGGATCGCCGAGGCGGCGCGCACCATTCCGATCCTGCGCTCCGGCAATTTCTCGATCGGCGTCAACATGCTGGTCAGCCTCGTCACCCAGGCCGCGCGCGCCCTCCCTGCCCAAGGTTGGGATATCGAAATCCTGGAAGCGCATCACAACCAGAAGATCGACGCGCCGTCCGGCACGGCGCTGATGCTCGGCGAAGCGGCAGCCGAAGGACGCGGCGTTTCCCTCGCATCGGTCGAGCGGCGCGGGCGCGACGGCATGACCGGCGAGCGACCACCCGACGAGATCGGCTTCGCCGTGCTGCGCGCCGGCGGGCTCGTCGGAGAACACAAGGTGCTGTTTGCCGCCGCCGAGGAGGTTCTCACGCTTTCGCATTCGGCTCTCGATCGCGGCATGTTCGCCCGCGGCGCGCTTGCCGCCGCCCGCTGGATCACAGGGCGCGCGCCCGGCGAATACAATATGCGGAACGTCCTGGGCCTGACGTGAGACAGGCGAACAAACACTGCACGCACCACGATCAACCCGCATCCTGAGGTGCCCCGAAGGGGCCTCGAAGGATCATCCTGAGGTGTCCCGAAGGACGAGGGCGGGTGATCGGAGTATCGCCGAGGCGACGACGACCTCCGTTCCGGCCAGGCCCACCGAACAGAACAGCGTTATGTCCTCGGACGATCGCCGTCCGGGCGCTTTCCCGGCAATGATGTCGGCAAGATCGGCGATGCGATCATCGTTGCCGGAGCCGGTGAGGAAAAACGGCGAAGCATAGGCACGTGCCTGTTCGGGAGAGTCCGTTGCGATCACGGCCGCGGCATCGGCGACATCCAACCCGAGTTCGTATCCTTGAAGCGTTTTCGGGCCGACGGTGGTGACATGCACGCCGGGCTTCAAATCGCGGGAGTGGACGACAGGCGTTTGGCTCGTGGTCGCGCAGATGACGATGTCGGCGTCATCGACGGCTTTCGAGACGCTGTCGACCGGCTCCACAGCAAGCCCCAGGGCGTGCTGCATCTCGCTTGCGAAGGCTGCGCGATTTATCTCGTCGCGGCTATAGACGCGGGCGCGGTCGAGGTTGCGAACGGCGGCCGCCGCGGCAAGCTGGGTTCGCGCCTGCGCCCCACTGCCGATGATCCCGACAATCCTGGCATCAGCTGCGCTGAGATGCCGGATGGCGAGCCCGCCGATGGCGCCGGTCCTGAGGCCGCCGAGGTGCTCGCCGAGAATGACGCCCTCGAGCCGGGCGTCATCGGCCGACCACACGGCGACGATCTGCGTATGCTCCGCCCCGTTGAATGTGTCGTAGACGCGAAAACCCGCGACCGGCTTCTCACCCATGAGGCCACCAACCGTGAAAACGAGATCGCCTCGATCGGGAAACGAAACATGATGCCGAGGCGGGGAGATCAAGCGATTGCCGGCTCTCGCGAGAAAGGCGGCCTCGAGCGCGTCGATGGCGATGGACATCAAAGCGCCGCCGACCAGATCCTCGTCTCTCAGAATTTTCGTCATGGCACAGCTCCCGCTCATGCCCGCATCCTGCGACCCCAACCGCGGTTGAGGTCAAGAGGTGAGACAAACCTCTACGCGAAGAAAATCCGCGTAATGTCTAATCGACGAAACGGCGCGCCATCATCACGTCGTCGATCTCCCTGCCCTCCTCCAGCACCCCGCCGGGAATCCTGCCGATCTCGGAGAAACCCTGACGTTGGTAGAACCGAATTGCCGCCGGGTTCTCCGCGCTGACGAACAGTTCCAGCTGCCGGACGCCGATATCACGCGCGTGATCCGAGATCGTCTCCAGCAGCGTCCCGGCAAGACCCGTTCCACGCAGCTCTGCGCGGACATAGACCATGATGATGGTGGCGCGATGGATCATCTTGCTCGGCCGCTGCCGAAGCAGGCCCATAATGCCGACCGGTTCGCCGTTCCGAAACGCGACAAAAACCGGGTCGCTCAGTCGATTGCGCCACTCCTCGATGGAAAGAGCCTCCCAGTCTTCGTAGCGGCTGGCAAAGAGGGACGGTTCGGCGCGCAGCGCCTCCAGACGGACCCGCCGGAAAGACTCCACCTCGTCTGCCTGGATAAGCCTGATCGTCACACAACTCGCATCCATCGAAACCTCCTGCAATCAACGCGATACTGTCAATACTGACAGTTCGGGATAATGCAATCGAGGTCGGTGCCGACAAGGGGGATTGTTTCCGCGCAGTGGCGCGGCGTCTTGGAAGATGCAAAGGACGCCAAAACAGTGACAAACGCGTATCGGCCCTATTTTCCGGCTGATGCGTATTGGGTCCAGCAGGCGTTGCGCCTGCGATACTCCGCCGGTCACTGCATCGGCGTTCCCACCCGACCGCCCTTTCGTGCGACCGATGAATCGAATGGCTCCCCCGCCGGCGAATTCGTTGGCCGGAGGTCCCATTGATCAGATTGCCGGACGGGCGGTTCATAGGGCGCAGGCGCGGGAGTCGACCCTACAACTAGGTCATCTGGCCGGATCGGCGCACTGCCGACCGTCCCGGTCGCGGTGTCATCGATCATTCGGTCCGCGATGGAATGGCTTGGCCCGTCCGCGTCGAACGGTGCGATCTGATGGATGACGACGAGAAGGACTACCCCAACCGCCGAGCACACGAGCGCGTAGAGAACAAAATATTTCAGCGCATATCCCTCGCTGTTGGCAGAACGACATTGACAGAACTGCGAATGATATTTCCACATCTTTGATGGATACTTACAAAAAAGGCAATGAATTTTAAAGTTACCCGGAGTGATTAGAAATCACGGCACGAAAACGCTAACAATATTAAAAATTACCTCACGTAATGATCGATTTCATCGTGCGCGTCGCGGCTAAGATGAAAGATCCTCATATAACGGCTATCGCCCGCGCCCCTCACATTCTCCGGTACCGCGCTCGAAATTGGCTTGGGCTGCAGCTTTCACGCTCGTGAAAGAGGCGCGAGAAATAAAACGGATCGTCGATGCCGATCCTGGCGGCGATGGATTCAATCTTTTCATCGCTGGTGGCTAGCAATTGTTTGGCACGGTCCATGCGGACACGGAGCTGAAATGCCTTAGGCGGCAAACCCGTTTCAGTCACGAATCTGCGCCGCAGCGTGGCCGGCGACATCCCGTGCTCGACAGCGAAAGCAGCGAGGTCGAGCGGCTGTAGCGCCCGCCCCCGCAAGGTCTCGACGATGTCGCCGGCATCAACCTGGCGCCCGCTCGCCGCAGCGCTCGCCTCCCTTGCGGCCGAGATCACGATGTTATGCAGCGCCGATGCCGCTGAGGCCTGGCCTAGAGGGGTGTCGTTGATGAGATCGGCGTGCAGAGATGCGAAGAGCCGCGCCACCTCCTCGACATGGCGCAGCGCTACAACGGGGTGCTGCTCGGCGATCAGGCGCAGACTTACGAAATCCCGCGTGAACGAGCCGCCGAACAGCGCCCATCGCTCATCCCAGCCGCCCTCATCCGGCCCATATGAATGGAGGCGATTGGGAAAGAGCCAGAAGAGCGCTGGTCCCTCGATATGCCGGCGCACGCCGGCGGTTTCCAGAAAGCCCTGCCCACGCTCCACCAGCACGACCGCAAAACTCGGGAGCTTCCTCCTCTTCACGGCATGGCGCGCATGCTGTTTGCCGCTCCCGGTGACGGCAAGCCCGCCAGCCGCGTCGAGCGGTGACCGATAGATGGCCTCAGCCGCTCTCATGTTGAGCGAAAAGTCCAGCGATGACTTTCCTCCATGTATTCCGGCCTTGTCGTCGGCTATTTTGAGCTACAATAGACCAAGCGACGGACGGACGAAATGTCAATTGCTGCAAATGTCGAGCCGCGAAAAACCGACCTTTCCCTTGCCGCCCATGGCCGGACGATCCCGGCCGAAAGGCTTGGCCTGCTTCAGCCGACCGACCCGGCCATCGGCATCGAAGCCATCCGCCGCCGCTACGAGGAGGACGGTTATGTCTGGCTGAAGGGCCTTCTGCCGCGCCCCGAAGTGATCGATTTTCGCCGCTGGGTCTTCTCCCGCCTTGCCGAAACCGGGCTGTTGGTAACAGGCCATGATTTTGCTCTCGGCATCGCCGCCGCCGAAGGCGTCGACTGGGCCCTGGCCGACCGGCGGCTGATGTCGATCGTCCGCTCGGCCGCCTATGAAGGTTTCTGCGCCCAGCCGCCGCTCGTGCGCTTCATGGACGCCTTTCTCCAAGGCATTTCCTATCTCCATAAGCGCAAGCTGATGCGCTATACCAAGCCAGGCACGGCGACGGCCACCCCGGCCCATTACGATCTCGTCTATCTCCGCGGCGGCACCAACCGGCTGGTGACGGCCTGGATTCCGATCGGCGACGTCCCCATCGAAATGGGCGGCCTCGTCTATCTCGAAGGCTCGCACGCCATCGGGCGGGGGATGGAGGCCGAATTCCGGCTCCGCAGCGGCGACCTCTCGCCGGAGGAGCGGATCAGCGCCTATAACAGCCATATGGCCGAAGGCGGCTGGGTCTCGAAGGATCTCCCCGGTATGGCCGAACGTTTCAACGCCCGCTGGCTCGCCGCCGATTACGAAGCCGGTGACGTGGTCCTGCACTCGCCCTACATGATCCACGCTGCCACGACCAACCAGGATCGCGCCGGCCGTCTGCGTCTCTCCACCGACATCCGCTTCCAGAACGTCGATGACGAAATCGACGCCCGCTGGAACAATCACTGGAGCCTCGGAGATATGCTGTAGCGACGATGGCCGCGCAGGAAACAAAAGACCCTGCGCCTATCCGATCGCCCTCAAGATCTCGGCCGTGTCGAAATAGAAGGGCGTGCCGTCAAGCAGCAATCCCTCCCTAAAGCGCAGAACTTCGGCGAAGGGTTGCACGATGAAGGCGCCCCTTGCCCGAGAAGTGAGCCTCAACCTGCATGTCATGAAGACGAGGTCTCCGGATTGGGCCGCGGCCAGATCCTCGACCGCGACATCGCTCCAGACCTCGCTCATTACCCTCAACAGAGACGCGATGCCCGTCAATCCCCTCCAGTCACCGGAATAGGGCAGCGATGCGGGTTCATGGACGACCACATCGGGATGAAACGCCCGCGCGAGCGCCTCAGCATCCGTCTTGTCGGAATTGAGAAAATCCAACTCCACCTGGAACATCCGTTCCAAAAGTTGCATGGCCGTGTTTCGATCGCTGGCACCTTTCATCGGGTATCTCCTCGCTTTGCAAACCGCCGATAACTAAAGATCCAAGGTCTTAGGCCGCCACCCGTTTCCTGATGTCCGGCTGAATGCCTCGCGAAGCCATGCCCGCGGAGCGTCGTGGCCGCCCCGTTCACAGGAGCGGCAAGACAGCGTCGGCAATATCGGCTAGACTGCCTGCGTCAACAGCTTGCTTTGAGGAGGTTCTGTCAGGGGCCGGAGCCGTTGGCGCGGGGGATCCGATGTCGGCAATCGCAACTCTGTTTCAGGAGGCCGCCCGGCTTGCCGCCGGGTTTCGGGAAACGGCCTTTGCCCGCCATGTGCCAAGCAACGACTACGCCGCCTGCCTTGCCGTCTTCGACGAGCCGCTTTCGGCGGCCGGCTCCGATATGCTCGATGTCATCCGGCAGCTCTCCGACGGCGCCGAACCCGGGCTGCATGCAACCACCGGCCCGCGCTTTTTCGGCTGGGTCATCGGCGGCTCTCATCCGGTCGGCGTCGCAGCCGATTTTCTCACCAGCGCCTGGGGCCAGAACGCCGGAAACCATTTCGCCGCTCCGGCAGCGGCTGCCGTTGAAGCCATAGCGGCGCGATGGCTTCTCGATCTCCTGAAACTGCCGGCTGAAAGCTCGGTCGGCTTCGTGACCGGCGCCACGGTGGCAAATTTCACCTGCCTTGCCGCCGCCCGCGGCGAGGTGCTGCGAAAGGTCGGCTGGGATGCCGATGCCGACGGCCTGTTCGGCGCGCCTGAGATCACCGTGTTGATCGGCGACGATGCCCATACAACCGTCTTCTCCGCGCTTCAGTTCCTCGGTCTCGGGCATGACCGTGTGCTGCGCCTGCCCACCGACGCGATGGGCCGGATCGACTCGGCGGCACTTCCCGGCGCGCTTGACGCGGTCGCCGGCCCCTTGATCGCCGTTCTTCAGGCCGGCCAGATCAATACCGGCGCTTTCGACGATTTTGACAGGCTCATCCCACCGCTGAAGGCGAAAGGCGCATGGGTGCATGTCGACGGCGCCTTCGGCCTGTGGGCGCAGGCATCGGCGAAAGTGAGCCATCTCAGCCGCGGCATCGAAGCAGCCGACAGCTGGGCGACCGACGGCCATAAATGGCTGCAGACGCCCTATGATTGCGGCTATGCGATCGTCCGCGACGAACTCGCCCATCGCCGCGCTATGACGATCGCCGCAAGTTACCTGCCGCTCGCCGGCGAAGGCGAGCGTGACCCCTCCCATTACGTGCCGGAGCTTTCGCGACGGGCACGCGGTTTCGCCACCTGGGCGATGCTGAAACATTTCGGCCGCAACGGCATCGAGGCCCTCATCGACCAATGCTGCACCTCGGCCCGCCTGATGGCCGACCGGCTCGCGCGCGAACCCGGCATCGCCATTCTGAACGAGGTGGCGCTCAACCAGATCGTCGTCCGTTTCGCAGCCGATCGCCCGGACGACGAAAGTAACGCGCTGACGCGAAAGGCGATCGAAAAGATCCAGGCGGACGGCATCCTCTTCGCCGGCGGCGCCAAATGGCGCGGCCGCGACGTCCTGCGCCTCTCCGTCAGCAATTACCAGACGACGGCAGATCAGGCGGAACTGGCAGCGGAGAGCATCATCGCCGCTTACAAGAGCGTGAGCGATCCTGCCGGTCACACCTCAGGATAGGACTGCTCGTTGGGCCATGCTGCCATGCGGCGAGCCAAGCGACGCCCTCTCTCCGACCTCATCCTGAGGCCCTCGAAGGACGAGGGCGGCCACGCTCGCCATCATCGTCGCACGGCGACGACGGAGCTTGCGCGGTAACGCGACAGCTGCACCCGGTTGGATTGGTTGCCGCCGAAGAGGTAGACGTACTGACGCCGCTGGTCGAAATGGTCGAACAGGCTGACGTGGAAACGCCTGCCGCTTCGGATCACCACCACGTCGCCGCGCCTGGCCGAGCGGGCGACGACCGGCTTGCCGAACTTCATCCAGGACCGCGCCATGTTGGGATTATCAGGCGGCTGCCGCGAGGATCGTTTGGCGACAAAGGCCAGGAACGCGCCGCACCAGGATATTCTGCGCGGATTAACGCCGAGGAAGGAGATGGAGCGTTCATGCATGCGGTCATATTTGGAAGCCGTACCAAGCATGTCGGCATCACAGGGAACGGCAAAAAGCGTGAGGGCTATGACGAGAATAATTTTCATTGTTTCTCACCATTGTTTGGATAATTTGGAACATCAGAAATGTGGCGAAGAAAAAATCGCGGCCGGGAACGTATATTCGAATCATGGCGGCAATTAGAAACAATCTGACGGGGAATTTTTCTAAATTACGCTGACAATCTCCGCAGCATTCAAGGGCAATACTGTCGCGGAAAGGTCACCTCGGAACGTTCGGCCTATCGCAGAGAAAAGCTGAATTCCGCCGCAGAATCGGCCATCGTCGACAAGCCGCATTGGATAACGTCTCGTAGCACCGTCATGGCCCGCACGAATTATAGTTCCAATGACGCAGATAATACTTTCTGCGCAGACAGCAATACGTCGTCGTCTTTGAGACTTGTGAGATCAGGCCTTGGCGGAGATCGCACTCAGCTCCTCAAGATCGAGCCGCTCCAGCTCGTGCAACGTCTCGTCATCGATCTCGCCGGCGCGATGGAGCCGGATGAGTTCCCGGCGACCCCTGCAACCGCCTCGATCGGGTTGGTTCCATCTGCCTCGCCCCCCGGCCCGGAAACTGATTTCGAATGCCTATAACAAAATTTCCCGGATCGAAATCGGTTCATCCTGACCGTGTTCCGGGTCGTGATACCAGCCCGCATTGGGCGCCTGGCCGTCACGAAAAGTTTGCATCGACGCCAATTTACTTGCCGTTCTCCAATGCGGCATATGTTTCTGCTTGTAAGCAAGCGCCATGAGCGGGGAACCATGACTTCAACACATGCAGACAAGACTGGTGACGCCGGCAGCCGCAGCGGCTTTGTCGGGTTGGTTATCGGCGCAATCGGCGTCGTCTACGGCGATATCGGCACCAGCCCGCTCTATGCCTTCCGCGAAGCGCTGAGACCCTTTGCCGCCGATGGCATACACGAGCCGGAGGTGATCGGTCTGATTTCGCTGATGGTCTGGACCCTGACCGTCATCGTGACCTTCAAATATGTGCTGTTCCTTCTCAGGGCCGACAATGACGGCGAAGGCGGCACGCTCTCGCTTCTCGCCCTCCTGATGAAGAAGATGGGACGAAACGTGCCGGTGCTGTTCTTCGCCGGGCTGATCGGGGCGGCCCTTTTCATCGGCGATGCCATGATCACGCCTGCCCTTTCGGTCATGTCGGCGCTGGAAGGCCTGAAACTGGTCACGCCGGCCTTTGCCGACTATGTCCCGCTCGCGTCGGCGGCGATCATGATCGTCCTCTTCGCCGCCCAGTCGAGGGGGACGGCTGCTGTCTCGATGTTTTTCGGGCCGGTTACCGTCTTGTGGTTTTTAGCCATGGCAGTTGGCGGCCTCATCCATATCGGCGACGACTGGAGGATCCTGGCTGCGCTCAATCCGATTAATGCGCTCTTGTTCCTTGCCCATGCCGGCACTGTCGGCCTTATCGTACTTGGCGCCGTCTTTCTGACGGTGACAGGTGCCGAGGCGCTCTATGCCGATCTTGGGCATTTCGGGCGGCGCCCGATCCAGATGGCATGGTTCGTGCTCGTCTTTCCGGCCTTGCTCCTCAACTATCTCGGTCAAGGTGCACTCGTTCTCTCCCATCCCGAGACGGCGTCAAACCCGTTCTTCCTGATGTATCCCGACTGGATCTTGCTGCCGGTGGTCATTCTAGCGACGATGGCAACGATCATCGCCAGTCAGGCCGTCATAACAGGCGCGTTTTCGCTGGCCCGTTCGGCGGTTCATCTCGGCTTCCTGCCAAGGCTGCGCATCAAATTCACATCAGAGACCAACACCGGCCAAATCTATGTGCCGAGCGTCAACCTTCTCCTGCTGATCGGCGTGTTGATGCTGATCTTTTCCTTCGGCGATTCGGAGTCACTGGCGACCGCCTACGGCATCTCGGTGACTGGTACCATGGTCATCTCGACGATGCTGGCCTTCCAGTTCCTGCGGGCCGTCTGGGGCTACTCCCTTGTGCTCGCTGTTGTCCTGCTGCTGCCTCTTTTCATCATCGAGGTCATGTTCCTGGCCGCCAACCTGTTGAAGATTCATGATGGCGGCTGGGTTCCGGTCGCACTGGCGCTGGCGATCATGATCTTGATGTGGACATGGACCCGCGGGCAGGCCTACCTGAAGAGACTGCGGGCCAACAGTGAGATCCCGCTCGATTCCTTCATCAAATCGATCGAGCGGAAATCGGAGCATTCGCCGGTCACCGTGCCGGGAACGGCGGTCTTTCTGACCAGCGTCCCCGACCGGACGCCGAACGTTCTGCTCCACAATCTCAAGCACAATCATGTGCTCCACGAACAGAACGTCATCCTGACCGTCTGGACCGAGGACGAACCTTACGTCCCCGACAGCAGACGCATCAAGATCAGCCAGCTGTCGCCGCGTTTCGTCCGCCTAGACATCACCTTCGGCTTCATGGACGATCCGGATGTCACCAGGGCCTTGGCTCTCTGCCGGGAGGGCGGCTTCAAGTTCGAGATCATGAAGACCTCCTTCTATCTCGGCCGCCGCAATCTCGTCAGGACGCCGAATACGGGGTTGCCCGGCTGGCAGGAACGTATCTTCATGGCGCTGGAAGGTTTTGCGATCGACCCGTCCGATTATTTCAACCTGCCGTCAAATCGCGTCGTCGAGCTCGGCGAACAGGTCGCCATCTGAGGCGTGAGGATCGTCTCGCTGCCGTCGATCATTGCCGGGATTTAACTCGAAATCCCGGTCCATTCGCTTTACACGCTCTTCTGCGGCAAAGGAGGACAGATGAAGAGGCGGACGCTTATGCTTGGCGGTGCGACCATTGTCGCATCATCGGTCGCTGCGGCGGCATTCTGGCCGCAGCGACATATCGTCGTGGCCGCCGGGACATTCGACTGGGAGGGCACTGATTTCCTCAGCGGCGGCACACGGTCCGTCGCCTTGGAAAAGCTGCCCGCGCCGCTCTTCCGGATGCGCCCGAATTGCGTCGCGACTGTCGCCCAGACCCTTGGCCCCTGCCATGTCAAC
Organism: Rhizobium sp. M1; assembly: GCF_002531805.1. NCBI lineage: Bacteria > Pseudomonadati > Pseudomonadota > Alphaproteobacteria > Hyphomicrobiales > Rhizobiaceae > Rhizobium > Rhizobium sp. M1. Next base: position 62,275 of record NZ_NWSW01000033.1, read on the forward strand.
GATATCCCGGCACGTCAGGACGTCACCGAAGGAAAGGCTGGGCTGCCCCTGCGCCTGGCCGTCCGCATCGTCCATGCAGCCGATTGCCGACCGGTCGAAAACGCCGATATCGAAATCTGGCATACCGATCACCGTGGCATCTATTCCGGCCGGGAAGCAGCTGACATGTGCACGCTCGACGACGCCGAGGCGATCAGCGGGCTTGCCTTTCGCGGCCGCCAGTTGACGGATGCGGCCGGGCAGGCAAGCTTTCTGACGGTCTATCCCGGATGGTACAGGGGCCGCACGCCGCATGTTCACTGCCGCATCATCGTCGAAGGCAGGGAACTTCTCGTCAGTCAGATCTATTTCGACGATGCGCTGAGCGACATCGTCTATGGCGGGCATCCCGACTATCGCCAACGCCCTCCCCGCGATACGCGCAACGACGAGGACGGCCTCATCCCGCAGGACGCCGTCGATCACATATTCGATTTCGAAAAGCTCGACGGCGGCGTGCTCTCCGCGACGATTACGATCGGCCTTTCGTCCTGAGCCGACAGGAGCGAGAACCTTTCCTGCATCAGGCATGAACCAGACGCAGGATTTCTGCGTACAAGCTCTCGACCGCAGAACCTCAGGCAGCGAGGGATGATGGCATGATCAGAAGGGAAGGCGTCGCCCCGATCGCCAGGCATGCCGCCGAACAGGGGCTGGCCCGGCTGATGATGAGATTGCCGGCCACGCGGGCGACGATCAGAGCCGCCGCATCGAGCCAGTCCCATCTCTACGAATTGTGCGGCGCCTATGGCGAAGCCTGCTCCGTGCTCGACCGCATGCGCAAGGATGGATCGGCCGATCCTGCGATCATCACTGAATACGAGATCATTTGCGCGGAAATCGAAGCCGACGTCCAGCGAGCCCTGCTCGGCGACCGCTGAGTGCCTGCCGCTACGGCATCTAGAGCATGATGCCGAAAAGTGTGAGCGGTTTTCGGACGACATCATGCTCTAACTCTTTAATTTAGAACAGGATTCAGATTTTAGGCCGACCGGGCCTAAAATCATCCTGTTCTAGTCGTAGCGGCGATGCGCCCGGCGACCCTCAATGCAGCATGCTGTCTTGCAGGATGGAGACGATCGGCCCGTCCGCTGGTGGATGATGCAACGGCTGAGGTGCGGTCTCATGGTGGGAAATTCCGTTGTCGTTTTCCGGGCCGGCGAGATCGGCAGCTTCGATCGTCAGGCCGTGATCGCCATTGCCAAGAGTCGACCCGTGCTTTTCCAAGGCAGCCGCGCCGAAATGACGAAGCAGCAAGGTCCCATCCGACACGCCGTTTTCACCGACAGGAGTGTCGTGATGGGCGCCAGCCTTGTCTGATGCGGTTTTGTCGAGGCTAAGTTTCAGGCCGTCATGGGATGTGAGCCCGTTGTCCGACATCAGGCTGATGCTGGCATCCGTAGCGACCAGACTGTCGGCGCTTGCAAGCGTGACGCCACCTTCTTCGATGGTCGTGTTGTCGCTGACGGGGAAGGTGCCTGCGGCAATGATCGAGGGGGAGATGCTGTAAGGCGTGACGTCGCTCGCAATGAAATTGTCGTGGAAGGATCCGGATGCCGGTCGGTCGACCTTCAGCGCTGCCTGCGTCAGGTCATCGAAAAGATTGCCGTAAATATCGATCCCCTCACGGACATAGGTCGTCGTGCCGGCTGCGCTGACCGACACGCCCCACACGCCGTCATGGATATAATTGCCGGAGATATCGTAGTTGCGGGTATCGCCTGAATCGCCAAGGCCGATGGCGTAAGACCAGCTGTAGCCGCCGTAGCCGGAAATATCATTATCATGGATGGCAATATTCGTGCCGGCCTGCGCGCTGATCCCGAAGCCGCCGCCGACAATCGTATTTCCCTCGATCACCGCATCCACGGGCCGTATCAACGTCAGCACACCCTTTGGCGTCACCGCGCCCGTCTGATCAAAATAATTGCCGCTGATGACGATGTTTTTGCTGTCGTTTAGTTGCACGGCATCCGCCGCGGTGCCGTGGGCGTTGGTGACAGTATTGTTGAGGAGAGTGACGCCGTTGATCTTCTCGATCCAGATGCCGTCGCCGTTGACGTCGTTGATCGTGCTGTTCTCGATGGTGATGTTCGAGCCGGTTCGGATGGTGATGGAACCGGCTTTGCCTGCCAAGCCGGTGTGGTCAACCTCGACATTGTTGATCGTCCAATTCGAAACATAACCGCCATAAATGGCCGCCCCACCGGTGTCCGAGATCTTGATGTTCTCGATGACGATGTTCGAGGCATAAAGGCTGTGAATGCCATCGCCGGGACTATGAATGACGGGAGCGTCGCCGACTCCGTAGCTGCCGATGGTGATCGGGGCGTTGACTGTGCCGGAATATTTCAGATCGAGCTGGTCGTTGAACACGCTACCGGCTGCGAGAAGCACGCTGTCGCCGGGCTGCAGCTTCAGGTTTTCCACCGCCCAGAAGGATGCAAAAGGGGCGTCCTCGCTCGTTCCGGTGTTGCTGTTGGAGCCTATTGCTGGGTTCACATAGTAGATTGCCATATCGCCTTGTTCTCGGATTATCGCGCGCCGTCTGGTTGGCTACGACGAGTGGATCGGATGCGCTCGGAGCGCTGTGCGCCAATCAAGATGGCGTTCGATTGCCGTTGCAGCAGCCGTAGGCCCATGGGGCCGCCTTTGCTCCCGAGAAGCGTCTAGCCGTGGCTGCGCTCTAGAGGATACAACTCATACGAAAATAATCTAGAGAACAACGACCGAAAGGTGAATAAACGGTAGCATTACGCGAGGTACTGGACGTTACGACGCGCGCTCAAGGCTAGCCAGCAAGGCGAAAGCCTCGAAGGACGGGACGAGTGGATTAGCGCCATTGTCGACCTAAATCATGAAAGAATGGCAGACCTCACCCTTCAAGGCCGTTGCAGGGCGCCTGAGGGTGAGGCCGGGAAGAATCGTGCCGAATGCCCGCGCACTCAGCTGAGCAAGCCATCCATATGGATGAAGACGGTCAACGTATCCCCGTCGTTATGCTGCGAGGTCCCATCATTGACCCCGTAACCGAAGGTTTCGCTCACATGTCCATCATGGCCGGGGAGCTTCGTTTCGTCGAGAGTATAGGCATAATTGCCTTCTCTATCCACGTGCATGACCCCGTACTCGCCTGTCAGCGTAAGGCCGTGTTCGCCGACGGCTTCGCCGCCGAAGCGGCGAAGGAGCAAGGTCCCGTTGTCGGAGCTGTCGTTTTCCAGAAGATTGCCGCGATGGGCCTCGCCCGTATCGGTAAAGATCTTCAAGTTGTCATGAACCGCGACGACCGCCGGATCCACGGCCGCGTCCGTCGCCGCCGCAACCCTGGTATCCGAGGCCGCAAGCACCGTCTCGACATTCGCGACCGTGTGGTTATTGCTAACGGTGAAGCTGTGCGCATCGACGATAGCGGGTGATATGCTGTAGGCGTCGACGCCGCTTTCGATGGTATTGTTGTAGAATGAGCCGGATGCCGGTCGGTCGACTTTCAGCGCAGACTGCGTGAGATCGTCGAAGACATTGTCATGGATTTTGATGTTTGCGCGGACATAGTCGGGGTCGCCGGCGGGGGCGGTGACGACCACGCCCCATGCACCATCATGGATGTGGTTGCCCGCGATATCGTAGTCTCGCGTATTGCCCTGATCGCCCAGACCGATGGCAAAGGACCAGTCGTAGCCGTGAAAGCCCGATATATCGTTATCGCGGATGGCGACGTTCTTGCCCGCTTGCGCACTGATGCCGAAGCCGCCGCCACTCAGCGAGTTGTCCTCGACCACCGCGTTCACCGGCCTGATGAGCACGATGACGCCCTTGGGGCTCTCGGCATGCGTCTGGTCGAGATGGTTACCTCGGATCAGAATGTCGCTGCTGTCGTTCACCTGAATGGCATCTGCCGTGGCGCCGTGGCTGTTCGTCACCGTATTATTGAGAAGCTTGACGCCCTCGACCTTTTCGATCCAGATGCCGTCGCTTTTCACGCCCGAGATCTTGCTGTCTTCGATCGTGATGTTCTTGCTGTTGCGAAACTTCACGGAACCTGAGTCGCTCGACATTCCCGCCTTGTCGATTTCGACATCCCGAACTGTCCAGTTCGCGACACTGCCACCATAGATGGCAGCACCGCCGCTATTCGATATTTTGAGATTCTCGATGACGATGTTCGATGCATAGCGGCTGTGAATGCCGTCGTCGCCGCTATGGATGACGGGTGCGGCACCCGTGCCGTAACTGCCGATCTTGATCGGCGCGCTCTCGGTGCCGGAATATTTGATATCGAATTGCTCGTTGAAGACGCTTCCCTTGGCGAGCAGCACGCTATCGCCCGGTTTCAGCGTCAAGGATTCCACTTTGGACAAAGTCGCAAAAGCCGAGTTCTGGCCCGTTCCGCTGTTGCGGTCGGAGCCAGTCGCTGAGTTCACATAGTAGATTGTCATATCGCCATGTTGCCCTGTTCATCGGATCGCTATGTCGCCGCAGAGCTCGACCGGGATCGATCGACCGCATGCGGCGGGGGCAACCGGCCACGGCAAGAAGGCGAGAAGATGTTGTCAATGCGGCAGCGGGCAAATTCGCGGACCTTATTCCACGGGCAACCGCGCAGGCTTCGCAAAGCCACAACTTAAGCCGGAAAAACAATAGATTCGAGGCGAGTAAATCGCAGCTGAGCGGATGACATACCGCTTGAGTCAATTAGGCAAGCCCAGCCGGGATGAAGGTGATTCGGTTGCTGTGTCGGCGTCTTCTACCCCCTCGCCCGCAATGCCGAACTCAGCGGCAGCCGTGTGGCGGCGATCGCCGGCAGAGCGCCGCCGAGGATGCCGATCGCAAGGCCCAGCAGGCCGGCGGTGAGGATCACCTCGCCGCTGACGTTGAGCTGGAAAGCCATCTTGGTATGGTTGGCGCCCATCGTGCTTGCCTGCCAACCGTCGAAAGCCAGCCTGGAGGCGAGGACGCCGAGGCCGGCGCCCGCCAGCGAGAGCAGTACCGCCTCCACCCAGCTCGCGGTGAAAACCGGCAGGCGGGCAAAGCCGAGGAGGCGCAGCGTAGCGATCTCGACGCTGCGGTCGGAGACCGAACTCATCATCGTGTTCAAGGCCCCCGCCGTCGCTCCGATCGCCATCAGCAGGGCGATCGGCCAGCCGAACAGGCGGATGAGGCTCTCTGTCCGCTCGGCCTGGCCGGCATAGAAATCGGTCTCCGAGACGGCGGTAAGCGGCGTGCCGGGCAAGGCCGACAGGCGATCGCGCAACGCCGCCAGTGCTGTTGCGGGATCGCCTGCGCCATCGAGCCGCACCCGTAGGCTCTGCACCTGTCCCTGCCGGTCGAAAGCCGACTGCACCGGCTCCAGATCCGCCCAAATCTCGGATTCAAAGGCGCTGCCGCCTGACGTGAAATGCCCGACGATCTTCCAGTCGAGCGCGCCGAGCCGGATCGTGTCACCGACCGCAAGGCCGGGAAAGGAGTCCGCGATGCGGGCGCCGACGACGATCTCGCGCGCACCCGGCGAAAACAGCCGTCCTTGCGAAAGCCGTGCGCGGTCGCGCAAGGCAGGGCCGGTCACGTCCATGCCCCTCAGCGACAGCGTCTGCTGGGCGCCGTCGTCTTGCCTGACATCGACGGGGACGACGGTCTCGCGCGACAAAGCCGGCGCGCCTGCGCCGTCGCGGGCAATCCCAGGGTTGCCGGCAATCCCAGGGTTGCGGGCAATCCCGCTATCGCCGCCCATGGCGGCAAGGCTGCGGATTGCTTCGGCCGGCACCTCCGACCCGGTCTCCTGGTTGGTGCCGCCGCCGAGAACGAGGGCGATATCAGGCGAGCCGGCGCCGGCAAGCGCGGCCTCGAAGCCGCGCGCCATCGCCAGAAAGCCCGACAGCACCGCCACGACGAGGGCGACCGACAGCACCATCGACAGCGAGATCGCGAGCCGCCGGGGCAAACTGCCGAGATTGACTCTGATCATGAGAAAGATCTGCTTGAGCGCTGATGACATTGGCTTATCTCGTTCTGAAGGCGTTGACGATCGGCAGGCGCATGGCGCTGACCGCAGGCAGCAGCCCGGTTAGCAGGCCGAGCCCCGCGATGATGGCGAAAGATTGGATGAGGAGGGTCGCCCCGAAGACGAGGCCGAATTCCGGCCCGATCGAAAGCGTCGCGAGCTTGGCGAGGACGAGCCCGCCTGCGCCGCCGACAACGAAGATGAACAGCGTCTCGCCGACGACAAGCGCCATGATCCGCCCACTGGAAAAGCCGAGCACCTTCATGACGCCGATCTCGAAACGACGCTCGCGCGCGGCAAACAGCATGGTGTTGATCGCGATCATCAGGATGGTGACGAAGGCCGCGCCGACGACAAGGCTGACGATCAGGCCGACATCGGCGAATTGCCTGAGAAACGCCTCGAGGAATTGCTTTTCCGATTGCGTCCGCGTCTGCGCCGCCGAATTGGCGAACAGAGCGTCGATCCGCGCCGCCAGCATGCCTGGCGACACGCCCGGACGCGGACGCACGACGAAGGCGTCGACCGTATCCTTGTCGCGCGCACGCGCGGCATTGAGCGCGTCATAGCGAGCCAGCATGAAATAGGTGTCGGTGCCGGCATCGGCGCCCTCGAAGATGCCGGCGATGGTGAAGCTCCAGTTCCGGCTGCCGTCGGTCCTGGTCAGCTGGCCGGTAAAGCCGATGCGCTGGCCGATCGACCAGTCCTGCGCCTCGGCCAGCGCCCTGCCGACCAACACCCGGTCGCCGCCCTCTTCGAGCGCCGCGGTCAGCTCCGGCGTCAGCCCGAGCTCTTCGCCGTTGGCCGCCGCAATGGCCTGCGGCTCGACGGCGCTGACGACAACCACATTCTTCTCGACCTCGACGAAGCCCCGCATGCGCGCGGTATAGGCGACGGCGGCGATATCGGGTTCGGCCGCGATGCGATTGATATAGGCAAGCGGCAGGGGCAGGCCTCGTCCCGACTTGTTGAAGACGCCGAGCAGATTGTCGCTGGCTCTGGCCGCGCCCTGGCTGCCGGCAACGAAGCTCGCCGTCAGCCCGTAGATCAGAAAGGCGACGCCGACCGAAAACATCAGCAAAATGGCGCGCAACCGCTTGCGCCAGGCATTGCGCCGCATGAGCTCGAAGAAGGTCATCGGCCCGGCCTTTCCTCGGTGACGAATTCGCCTTTGTTGAGATGCAGCGTGCGCCGGGCGAAGGAAGCGGCCTCGGGATCATGCGTGACCATGATGATGGTCTTCTGAAGCTCGCGATTGAGAAAGCTCAGCATCTCAAGGATATCATTGGCCGATTTTCGATCGAGATCGCCGGTCGGCTCGTCGCAGAGAAGCAGATCGGGATCGCCGACGATGGCGCGCGCAATGCCGACACGCTGCTGCTGCCCGCCCGACATGCTGGAGGGAAACTGCCGCTGCCGGCCGGCAAGCCCGACGAGGTCCATGACGGTATCGACGCGGGCCCGCCGCTCCTTGCGCCCGAGCGGCTTCAGAAGCAGCGGCAGCTCGATATTCTCCGCCGCATTCAGCATCGGCAGCAGGTTGTAGAATTGGAAGACGATGCCCATGCTGTGCGCCCGCCAGGCCGCCCTTGCGCCTTCGCCCATCTGTTCGAGATGGCTGCGCCCGATCCGGATCTCGCCGGCATCGGGGCTGTCGATGCCGCCGAGCATATTGAGCAGCGTTGATTTCCCCGAGCCGGACGGCCCCATGACAGCAACGAAGTCGCCGCGCGGAATGGAAAGGTCGAGTCCGGAGAAAATCGGGATCGTCTCTGTCCCGATCCTGAACGCCTTTCCGACGCCGGCGAGCGCGATGAAGGGGTCTTGGCTGTCGGTCATTGCTTTGCTCCTTGGTGATGGATTGTTGCTATCGCAGAGGCCGCCCTCATCCTGAGGTGCGATCCGCAGGATCGCCTCGAAGGATCATCCTGAGGTGGGTAGGCCAACGGCCGGAGCCTCGAAGGACGGGGGCGGGTGAAGAGCGCCCGCGCTCCCCTCACCCACCACAAGCCGAATGCGCGCCGCCATTGCAGGCCGCATGCCGGAAGGCGGCGACGTGAGCGACAGGCGCAGCGTCACCGTCCCCTTCTCCCGCGAAATGACGGGCGCGATCTTCGCCACCTCGACTGCAAAGGGCTGCCCCGGAAAGCCGTCGAGCACCGCCTCGCCTGAGAGGCCCGGCCGCATCAGCGCGATATTGGCTTCGGCCACATCCGCATCGATGACCATCTTCGCCGTATCGGTAATCGCAAGCAGGCTTTCATTCTCCCGCACGCTGTCCTCGCGCGACAGCACGGTGTCGCCGACATGCGCGTCGAGCCGCGTCACGGTGCCCGAAATCGGCGCTCGCACGGTCAGCGCCTCGACCTGCTCGCGCGCCCTGTCGATGTCGAGCCTGGCCTTGGCGACATCCTGCCGCGCCCGCAGGGCGGCATTCTCGGCCGCGTCGAAAGCCGTCTTCGCCTCCTCCAGGGCTTGCGCCGACATCGCATCCCGCCCGGCCAGCCGCTCGGTACGTGTCAGCGATGACCGCGCCTGCGCGAGCTCGATATTCCTCGCATCAAGCGCCAGCTCCGCCGCCCGCTCCGATATCTCCGCACCGCGGAGCGCAAACCGGGCGCCGGCATCGTCGAGCCGCACCAGCAGCTGCCCCGCCACGACCTTGTCGCCCGCCTCGACCTCGACGGCGACAACCCGGCCCTCATATTTGGAAAAAACAATGGCGGTGTCGGGCGCCACGACGTAGCCGGAGCCGGTAACTTCACGGGACGGCGCGGCCCTACTCTTCGCCCCATCCTCTCCCTCAACAATCGCACCGCCCCTGGCCGGCGCCTCATGAGCGGATATCGCAGGGTGGTCGCCCGTCTTCCCCGCAATCGCGGCCTCGATACGCTCCAGCGTCTGAGGTCCATAGAGAGCGACCACCGCCAGCGATGCCGTCGCCGCAAGGACAAGTATTGCGCCAGGGATCATGCGCCGCCGGGCACGAGGCTCCGGCAGCTCCGTCTTGAAGGCCGCAGGCTCGATCGAAAGCGATCTCAGTTGGGCGGCAAGGGTTCGATCATGTTCTGATGTCGTGTTCATGCCGGCCAACATCGCCGACCCGGCAGAAATCGCGACCTCGAACACGATCCGGGACGTCCTCGATCGCGATTGTGTACCTGGCAGCGGCCGCCCTCGTCCTTCGAGGCCCCTGCGGGGCACCT
>NZ_NWSW01000034.1:0-70521 GCF_002531805.1 Rhizobium sp. M1
GCGCCCTTATAGTCAGCACCTTCAAAAGCCGCAAGCGGCAAATTCGATTTTTTTCAAAAAAATGACAGATATTTTCGCGGTCGCAGCATTGGATATTACCGCTGCCGAATCAACAGCTTGTATGGCTTGCCGGAAGCGCGGCAAACCAGGCTGACGTAACGTGACGCCGTTCCATGCGGGCGATATCAGATCGCTCTGGCGGTCGTCATGGGCGCGCGTTTGCCGCCGCAGCCCCAATTCCAGTCGCGGCTCTTGCCGGTGTCGAGATGGACGGAATCCGTGTGGCAATAGGTGCCGACGCCGCCGCGATCCGGCAAGGAGCGGATATAGGCGGCGATATCCCATTTCGACACGCCGTCGATCTGGATGTCGGCGGCCTCGCAGCTCTTGTGCATCGATTCGTCAGCGCCGCCGACCAGGCGGTTATGCTCTTCGTCGCGATAGCCTGAGGTGACGATGACGGGCCGGCCGAAGTGGTTTTCGACCGTTTTGATCACTTTCAACAGGTCGGGCTTGAAGCAGCCGACCTCGACATGATCGTTCTGGACGTGCAGCCCGTTCGGCGCGACACGCGTCATGCCGGGCAGAGCGGCCTTGTGCAGGAGGCCGGAGAGGCTGCCGAGCAGGTTCTGCTTCGGCGCGCTGTAGAGCGCGTTCGTCGTCGAGGCCGGAATGCCGCCTGTCGCCACCGAGGCGGTTTGCACGGGGAGAGGTTGCGTGCCAGAGTTCTCCGAGGATTGCTGCGGCAGCACCGGCGTCGCCGGCTGTGCGGGCACCGCAGGCTGGCTGTAGACGCTGCTTCTTGTCGGTGCCACGCCTTCCGTCGGCGCATAGGCTTGCGGCTGGATAATGGTGGACGTGCTGTTGTTTTGCGGCAGCGGCTGGTGATCCGAAAAGATGCTCATCGCCTGCGCGTTGATCCGTGTCGACTGCATGACCAGCCCGCCGATATTGGCAGGCGCTGCCATTGCCGGATCGGCCGGCGGAACCGTGGCATTCGAATCCGCTGCCACGCCCTGGGGCGCGGCCTGGGCGCCGGAGACGTTGACGAGCCGGGGGTCGGTATAGACCGAGCGTGGCGCAGATTTCGCGGGCGCTGTCGCGCCAAGCTGGGGCGCTGCGGCCGCCGTTGCCGGAACCACCGGAACCGCGGCGGCTGAGTCGAGCGCCTTCTTGTTCGACGCGCAGCCAGACAGCGCCAGCATCGACGTGGCGATCAGCAAAGCCCCCGTTACAGGCATCCGCATCTCATTGTTACGCAAGCGACCAGTCTCCAGTTGATGCGGAAAACGGCCGAAATCGCCATCTTCCGCGTCGAGTCAGCTGGAGATTGCCTGCAGGGCCGGGTCGCGGCAAGCGCCACGGCGCCGGCCGGATCCGAAATCGCAAAAGCCGCAAGCTTCGCAAAAGCCTTGCGGCGAAAACCCTTACCAGGCGCCGGTATTGCCCATGGAAGCCCAGGGTTCAGCGGCTGGAAGCGGGCTTCCCTTCTGCAGGATTTCGATCGAGATGCCGTCGGGCGAGCGCACGAAGGCCATGTTGCCGTCGCGCGGCGGCCGGTTGATAGTGATGCCGTTGTCCATCAGCTTCTGGCAGATTGCATAGATGTCGTCGACTTCATAGGCGAGATGGCCGAAGTTGCGTCCGCCGCTGTAATCCTCTGTATCCCAGTTGTAGGTAAGCTCGAGGCAGGGCGCTTTTTCGCTGCGCGCACGCTCGAGATCGTCGCGGGCAGCCAGGAAAACCAGGGTGAAACGGCCCTTCTCGTTTTCGTGGCGGCGAATCTCTTCTAGCCCGAACAGGGTGGTATAAAAGGCGAGCGAAGCGTCCAGGTCTCGGACTCGAACCATCGTATGAAGATAACGCATTCTATCTACTCCTTTATTGGGGCTGGCCCTTAACGGCAAGCCGTGGTCAGCTTCGGGCAAGTCAACATGATAAAATGTGCAGCTGGGAATAACCGAAAACTAGGACTTGCGCTTATCCGTTACCAAGATGTTAATCTTGATTTCAAGAATCAGTTAACCGTAACAGTGTGACGCGTATTCGAGGGGCTGGCGACTATGGCTGATAGGATTTCATCGAATGAATACACCGATCTCGACGAGCTGTCGTCAGAGACGGTCGATCTTGTTGAAATCACCGGGGTCGTCAAGTGGTTCGACGTCGCCAAGGGCTTCGGCTTCATCGTGCCGGACAATGGCATGCAGGATGTTCTCCTGCACGTGACCTGCCTGCGCCGCGACGGTTACCAGACGATCCTCGAGGGAACGCGCATAGTTGCCCTCATCCAGCGCCGCGAGCGCGGCTACCAGGCTTTCAAGATCCTTTCGATGGATCAATCGACCGCGGTTCATCCCTCGCAGCTGCCCCCGGTCCGCACCCATGTGCAGGTCACCGCCACCAGCGGGCTCGAGCGTGCGCTCGTCAAGTGGTTCAACCGCACCAAGGGCTTCGGCTTCCTGACGCGCGGCGAGGGCACGGAAGATATCTTCGTGCATATGGAAACGCTTCGCCGTTTCGGCCTCACCGAGCTGCGCCCCGGCCAGGTGGTTCTCGTCCGCTTCGGCGACGGCGAAAAGGGCCTGATGGCCGCAGAGATCCACCCCGATATTCCGAGCCCGGCCAGCCGGTCGCACTAAGATGCGGGGGCTCGTCCTTCATGCGATCAGAAGCGCCATCACGGCGCTTTTTTTCTTGGTCGCCCTGCCGGCCCTGGCTGAGGAGCCGATGCGGTTCGACAAGGAGCCGCTGCTCATCCAGACGGCCGCCGGCAAGACGCTGCATTTCACCGTCGAGGTCGCAGTGACCGCCGACCAGCGCGCCCATGGACTGATGTTTCGCAAGACGATGGCCGATGACGCCGGCATGATCTTCGATTTCGGCGAACCGCGGCGCGTCGCCATGTGGATGGAAAACACCATTCTGCCGCTCGACATGCTCTTTGCCGACAATTCCGGCACGATCCGCCACATCAAGGAAAACGCAACGCCCTATTCGCGCGACATCATCGATTCGATGAGCCCGGTGAAATACGTCGTTGAACTCAACGCCGGCATCGTCGGCAAATTGGGGATCAAGGTGGGCGACAGGATCATGAGCGCGACGACGACAAAGGCGAAGTGACGGCGCGCAAGCTCGTGCGCCCGCGGGCTGCTGCGTCGCGGCTATCAGGAAACTCGAGAATATCAGGATATTGAATGGTCGGAGTGGAGAGATTCGAACTCCCGACCCTCTGGTCCCAAACCAGATGCGCTACCAGACTGCGCTACACTCCGTGCCGTGATTGGCAGGGGGAATACACGGTTCACTTCGCCCTCGCAACCCATAAATCCGGCTCTGCGCGGAGATTTCTCACCGGGCCTGTGGATGCAATACGGAAAATCTCGAAAGGCCGTCAATTTGCCTGCAAGGCGCAACTGGACGTCGGCACGGTTCCGCCTTAGCCGCGGCCGAGCAGGCCGATATATTGGGCGTAGCTGATGGCGACATAGAAGAACGCGGTAATGCCGGCTCCTATCACAATGGCGTTGAACTCTGCCGAACGTCTCATCATGCGCGCAAATCCATGAAATTAATTGAGCTGTAAATAATGCCGGGGGCCGACCGCGGCAATCGGGTTGTGATCACAACATGAGACGATCGGTAATATTGCGCAACTCGGCCGGAATTCCTGCGCTTTGAGCGGCGGCTGAACACCTGGCGGAATATTCGTGGCTGCGGCGTTCGCCGAAATCCCCGTTTCCGTATGATCGCCTCATCACCGAGGCGGGAGGGCAGGGCGTCGCGCACTGCCTTTTTTCTTGAAAAAACGGGGATTCGCGGATAAGCAAAATTCATCTCTTCGCGTTATCCCTGGCGACGAAGCGAGGCCCGGCGACGGGATTGAGACCATGAAAGGCGGGCGCAGTCCCCGCATATTCGGAGATGCCGCAGTCATGCCTGCCAAGATCTATCGTCCTGCTAAGACCGCCATGCAGTCCGGCAAGGCCAAGACCCATCTCTGGGTGCTTGAATTCGATCAGGAGTCACCCCGCAAGATCGATCCGATCATGGGCTACACCTCCTCGGGCGATATGCGCCAGCAGGTAAAACTCACCTTCGAAACGCAGGCGCTTGCCGAAGCCTATGCCCAGCGCAACGGTATCGAATATCGCGTCATCGCCCCGAAGGACCCGGCGCGCCAGGTCGTGGCCTATCCGGATAATTTCCGCTATACCCGCACGCAGCCCTGGACGCATTGAGATTTCTCGTCCACATATGCCGCATCCGGTCGCGCTTCGTAAACGCGGCCAACAGACGGCCCCTTAGCTCAGCTGGATAGAGCACCTGCCTTCTAAGCAGGTTGTCGCAGGTTCGATTCCTGCAGGGGTCGCCATCATTTCAAAGAGTTAGCCGTCCTTCTTCTCTTCGGCCACCTACTACGAACATCTGATGGTTTTCGCAGAAGGGCTTCTAGCACTGATTTTGTCCGCGATGTATTGCCGGACCTTTTGCCCAACGGTGCTTCACTCGCATTCATGGGCATTTAACACAAAGCTCGAATGCCCGTCTTTGAATGTGTAATCATACAAGGCTGACGTAAATTCACCGGCCTTATTTGGGCTTCCAAAAGTTGCACGCCTCTTCGCCCAGCCCAGCCTTCATCACTTCCCCGCTAGCGGTGGGGACTGTGTCGCTCAGACGATAGAAGTTTACACGGCCCAACTTGGCCACTCGCCCATAAATGCAAACATTTTCCCCTCAGTCCGAAGCGCAGCCCTTCAATAGGTCGTCCCGGGTCCAGATTTTGGCATCAACATGCAGCTGCTCCCTCGTGGAAAAGCCCGTTCTGGACTGCGCCCGAAGGACGGATGTCCGGCCGTCACGGCAACATGGACGATCATCGACGACTACCGATGTTCCCGACGGGCCTCGCTTGACCTGATACGGTTTCGCTTGGCTGTGGCGCTCCCCCGAAAGCCGCTACCCGTATCACATGGACCCCACAGTGTTGTCCAGGCCGATGAGAGCGGGTTCGGCACGGCAACGGGGTGCGCGGGTAAAGATATCACTGTGGTTGCAAATTGCGAGTGAGATTGTAGACCGCACGCCCCGATCAAAAGCGATTGAGTTAACGCGCCTTTGGGTATGCCTTTCGCCAGTCGCCTTACCCCGACGAAAACCCGCTCTGCAGAAATCTTCAATCTAACGCGGGAAGGCACGAGACCGCTGCGGAATTATTGCTCGAGCTGATATCGCAACACCACGAACGCATTGCCACCTTGATCACCAGCAGCCTTCCGTTCGACGAATGCACGGCCCCGTATGGCGCCCGACCGGCGCTCTGCTCGATCGCGTCACCCGCCACGTCAACATCCGCGAGATGTACGACGACCGCTATCGCCTCGCGCAAAGCGGCACCGGAAAGGCCGGCCGACACCCGTCAAAAAAATTACAGCGCGCGGATGGGATCGCCGCTCGGGCTATGCCCTCCCAGCTTGCTCATCCACGCGCTGAAGTAAACCGAAGTTTGCGCGCCGTGTGGCGGATTTTACTCCGCCGTCGACATATTTCCGGATTGTTGGCACGATTGTTGCGGCGGTCGGACGACCGCCGCAACGGGTATCGTTACAGGAGAAAATCGCCTGCACCCAGCTGGACATGGCCCTTCAGCTGAATTTCGAAGTCATGAACACCGTCGCCGTTCAAATCGGCCTGGATAACGGTAGCGTCGTCCTGGTAGTGCCAAGCGAGCGCGCCAGCCTTCTTGTCGAACAAGGCATTCTCCTGCGCCTGGAAATGGAAGGTTGCATCGCCCTGCGCAGAGCCGTTCGCATCGATCGCCGAGACGTCGATCTTATCGGTGCCGTGCTGGAAGTCGGTGATGATGTCGCGGGCCCAGCCGGACCCGGTCTCCGTCGCTGTCTTGAACGCAAACGTATCCGAGCTGGTGCCACCGCTCATGAAGTCCCTTCCGGCACCACCAATGAGGACGTCCGAGCCGGCGCCGCCCTTCAGCACGTCATTGCCGCTGAGACCCTTGAAGGTCTCGTTGCCGCCGTTGGACTGACCGGTGTGTGGCAGGTAGTCGTTGCCATCGGTGCCGGTGTATACCTTCGTCGATGTGGTCGGCGTTGTCGGTTGGGTCGGCGCGGTCGGCGCTGTCGGAGCTGTCGGCGTGGTTGGCGCTGTCGGTTCCGTCGGCGTGGTTGGCGCTGTCGGTTCCGTCGGCGTGGTTGGCGCTGCCGGCTGCGTCGGCGTGGTCGGCGTTCCCGATACCGGGGCGGAGCCCGATTCGTAGGCGCCCATATCGATAGTTCCAACGACGCGAGCGTCGCCGTCCAGATCGGCCGAGTCGACGCCGTACTTGATGGTTCCGCTGTCGATCGCCGCCGAGCCCGAGGCGAGGTGGAAGTCGCCGTTCGCTGCATTCACGAAATGCGGGTCGATGCCGAGCTTGTTGCCGTTCGCCGCGCTCGGCGTCGCGTTGCCGCCGTCGGTCCTGACCGAGGCCTGGCCGGCCGTGCCGTTGAAGGTGATGTTGTTGGCCCAGACGGTGTTCTGGTTGGTGTAGCCGCCGTAGGACGTGTTATCGATCGCAGTGTTGTTCGAGTTGACCGATGGGTCCGCTACGGCGATGTTGTTGACCCAGGTGTTGTTGCTCGACTGCGCGTTGCTGAGTTCGCCGCGCCAGGTGCCGTCGTTCAGCGGGTCCTGATTGTTGTGGTATGCGGTGTTGTTCTGCACCGTGACGGAGTCGCTCCAGGCAACCTGAATGCCTTTGCCGCCGTTCTCGTAGACGAGGTTGTTCTCGACCAGGGTCTTGAACGTGTAGTTCGGATGACCGCTCGTCTGCGTGCTCTGGAAATCGTCGATGATGATACCGTTACCATCGGTGTGCGCACCCGTCTTCGTGACGTTGTCGTGCGAGATGTTGTCACGCACGATCGTCCGGTAGCCCTCCGTCGAGGTATCGCCGGTGATGTTCCGGTTCTGGTAGATCGAGATGCCCGAGTACCAGCCCGACGACGCATTGTTGTAGGTCTCGTTCCCTTCGATCCTGATGAAGTCAGAATAGTTGAACTGAACGCCCGACTCCCCACTGTCGTGCACCTTGTTGTTGAGAATTGAGACGTGGTGGACGTTGTTCCCTTCGATGCCGTCACCGTTGCCGCCCTTGATGTCGAAGCCATCGATTGTCACGTAGTTGGCGTTGACACTGATCCCGGTGTACGAGCCTGCGGGCGGCCGGATCAGTGCTGCGCCGGGCACTTCCGAGCGGAGCGTGATGTCGCCTGCTGCCGAGCCGTCCTTATCGAAGTTGATGCTCTCGTTGTAGGTCCCCGGCTTCACCACGACCTCGTCGCCTGGCTTAAGGTCCGCCCTCATCGCCTCACTGATCGTGCGAAAGGGAGAAGAGGCACTGCCGTTTCCGCCGCTGCTGGTCGTCGATACGTAGTATGTTGTCATAGTCCTGTTCCTCAACTCTGACGTTGCGTTTGTCAGTTAATATTTTTTAGCTAATCAGCCGTTACGGCGGGGGTTATAGGACGTCATCTTGGGAAAGTGCAACAGCATCTCGGCGGTAAGTACTTGAGAAGTATGGCCATATTGCTGCCATAATGTCTCGATCACTCGGGAGTTACATTTTGAAATATTTGCGGAATTTCGAGTATCTCAAATTGTGGCAGTATTTCTATCTCGCACACCGCGAATTATTCTTTCTGCAACTATAGCGACATGCACGGATTGAAAACATTACAAAAACTTGATGGGCGTGTGCGGATTTCCTCAGGCCAAAGGCGGAATCTGTATTTTTTGTGAATTTAACGATTTTAGGGCAATTTCGCCCTCAAAAGTGATACTTATCGACATGGTAAGGAGGGCATGATCGTAGAATCGCCCGCACCTCGAATTTCAAAATGAGCCCCCGATTAAGGGAATTGGCGATACGGCAATGGTCTCGTTTCTTGAGCCCGATGCAACGAGCGAGGTACTCGGAAAGCTGCCGCAGGCATGCCGCAAGGAACACCAACCACTCACTCGAGTGGGCTGAACCACGGCCCAGTTATCCGCAGAGCAGGCGATCTCTTTGGAGCGACCGTCAACATTGCAGCGCGAACCGCAGCACGCGCATCACTCGGTCAATTGCTAGCCGCGCAAACCCGTTGCCGACTGATGTCACAGGAGAAGTGCCAGGACAGACTAGGAGTTGGGACAAAGTCGAGAAGCAAAGATTTGCTCAAGGGACCGCTGCGGCAGTTGGTCTGTCGTCAGCAGGCCGACCCGGACGGAACGTCACGGTGACTTTCTTCGCGCGGATGAAACCATCCAGCCCGTAACAGGGGCGGAGCTCGATTTCGATGTCTTCCGGTCCTTTTGGAAGGGCATAGTAGCCAGCTCGACCGCGATCTGTTGCGTAGCGGAGGACGAGACCATTGATCACGTTCTGGTGGCTGAAGCCGTCCAACTGCAGGTCCATAATATCTTCGAAGGCGAAAGTGACGACTGCATGCTTGTCAAGGATGCAGTATCCATCTTGATCAACAGCATCGGTGCCGATCCAGCCGTGAATCGTCAACTCGCTGACCCCAGTGCGATTGAGCGAGAGGCTCAGAATTTCCGCGTCATGAAAGGTCGGCTTCTGGCCGAACCAGGCCAGCAGTTCCGGACCCCCTGCAATCTTCTCGTAGGCCATCTCTCACCTCACACGTCAGATTGGTGATGCCACACGATAGCAATCTCAGACGGTGTGACAATCGGCCCTCAGTGCATCGTGTCCGTCGCTTCTGGGCGGCGGCTTCGCTTCGGACGCGTTGTCGACGGCTTGCGAGCTTGAGGCCGCAAGCCGCCGCGCGATCTTGTTTAGCGACCTTGGAAAATTTTGATTATTTTGGGAGTAGGCCGTTGGCGTTTGATGTCAACGACGTCGTCATAGGTGGCGCGACCGGAAACGACCGCTGCGATAAAACGATCGCAACCAACGCGCACAGCGTCTTTGTCCGATGTGTTTGTCAAAATGCCGAGGTTGCGACTGGACTTTCCATCGAAGCCCCTCACGCAATCTTTGGTTGCTTCGTTTCTTGCTCTTGAGCTGCCCTGCAGCAATGTGACGTATGCATCATAGTCCTGGCGCGTCGGCACGCAGGCAGTCAGAAGTCCCATGGCAATTAATACTGTTATGGTACGAGCGCGCATTATTATTCTATTCCCTTATTACCCCAATGATCGGCGTCCGATGTTTATTTCGATTCGCGTGACACCGGAAAGACCCTGCGCGAAATCACTAGGATTTCGCTGGAGGTAGAAGCGATTTGCCAATTGCGCCGCAGCTGCGGCCGGAATTTCGGAAGGGTTATTATGATCGCATTCCCAGCTGTCGCGAGCTTAAGCTCTTCTCAGCGATCCAGGAAATGATCGAAGTAAACCTTGGGAATGGGGTAGGCGTAGACGCCGCGGTCGACGAAGCCGCGTCTGTAAAGGCAGTTTCTGAGCGCCGCATTGTAATGCAGGCTCTGTGGATTCGGCGAGCCGCGTTGCCATGAACCTGCTTCCGGAACGCACCAGCGGAGTGCCTTGTCGTATCGGGTCAGAAGGACCGGGTCGGTGTCGACCCGAACGCCGCTATAGGATTGATAGTTTGAAGGAGATTCTGCGGCCGAAATACAGCCCAGGCCAAGTGCAACGCCAACGACTGCCATCAATCTCATTGGATTTAATTCTCCCTTGATCGATCATCGAAGTAATCGAACGGGAGGTTATTTGTTTCAACGCCTGCGGGCAAGAGGGGCGCACTGTTAGGGCATGAAGCCGAAAAGTGTGAGCGATTTTCGGACGACATCATGCTCTAACTCTTTAATTTAGAACAGGATACTGCCGCCGCAGCGCGGCGGCAGTATCCCTCCTCTCGGTGGATCAATCCAGGAGATCGGCCGGTACCTTGCCGCCATTTTCCGAAAGCCGCTTCATCAGCGCCTTGTGCAGCCACATATTCATTTTTGCGGAATCGTTGGTGTCGCCGGTATAGCCGAGTTCGGCGGCGAGCTCCTTGCGCTCGGTCAGGCTCGCATCCATCCCGACGGCTTTCATCAGGTCGACGATCGAGTGACGCCAATCGAGTTTCTGGCCGCTCTTTTTGACAGCGGCGTCGAGGATAGGGACGATATCGACCGCGGCGGCTGTGGCTGGGGCGCTGGGCGGTTTGCTCTGAGCGGGGGAGGCCGTAGGCGCCGGACTGGGCGCTGCCGACGGCGAAACGGGAGCCTGGGCGGGCGGTGTCTTTGGCGCGCCGGCTGCGGCCGGTTCGGCTGCTTTTGCTTCTCCGAAGATTGCATGTTTGATTTTGTCGAAAATGCCCATCCTTGAATCTCCAGTTTCACTAAATGAGAACATGCTGAAACATGGAGTGCCGGACGGACTTATCCAGACAAGAGAGAAGCTATTTTCGCAGGTCCAATCGTCGGCAGAAAAATAAATTCCTCGGATAGCTGTACCCGATTTTTTTGAAGAGGTTCTGCGACAGGATGAAGATATGGAGTGCGACCGGAAGCTATAGTTTCGGTCGCCGCTGCAAATGTCTCAGGATATGCTCCGTTTTGGCGCAATCGGTCAGGAAATTCGTATTTCGATAACCGTAAAGATCATTGCCGGCGATTAAATCGGCCAGCTGTGCGACGTGCTGAAACATTCCGCATCCCACCACGTTGCCTTGCCACGGATCGCCTGCAGTCAGCAGGCGTCCAAATGATCGAAGGTACGCGCGTCCCTCGATTTTCAACTGCCGGAGAGATCGCCGGCGAATGAAAACGGAGGAAGAAACATGACCCATAATCATCACGGACTATCGCTTGCGGTGCTTGCGTCGACTTGCGCCCTCCTTGCCATGCCGGCAGGCAAGGCGCATGCGGTCGATGTCGGCGTGTCGGTGACTACAGGCAATGCCGTCAGCGCCGATGCCGGCGCGTCGCTCGGCGGAGGGAGCGGCATCGCTGCAGACGCCGATGCCTCCGTCGGCGGCTCAGACGGCATCAATGCCGATGTGAGTGCTGATGCCGGTGGCGGCAGTGGTCTCGACGCAGACGCCAATGCCCGGCTCGGCGGTTCCGATGGAATTGACGCCAATGCCACGGCTTCGATCGGACGCAGCAGCCGGGTCGATGCCAATCTCGCTCTCGGCGGGGCGGAGGAGCAAGGCGGCGAAAGGTCCGCGGCTTACGGCACTCTCAACACCTCCGAGGCGCGTATCGTGGAACTCTTCCGCAGCAGGCCCGTCGAAGAACAGCGCAAGATGCTCGTTCGTTGCGTCGATCTCTCCGCGTCAGGCGGTGGCGATTCCGGCCTTGCCGGTCTCTGCAGTCTGTTGCAGGCGACGGCCTCCCGCTGAACATGAAAGACCCGCCGAACCCAAAGGGCGCGGCGGATCCTAAACTTAGAGCATGTCTCGCAAAAGTGTGCAGCGGTTTTACGATAAAGACATGCGTAAAAACAAAGACCTAAGGCGTGGCAAGCGAATCTGAAAGATCGCGACGCGCTTTAGCATTCCGGTCAGTGCAGGATCTGGCTCAGGAACAGCTTGGTGCGTTCGTGCTGCGGATTGTCGAAGAATTCGGCCGGCGAATTCTGTTCGACGATCTGGCCCTGATCCATGAAGATGACGCGGTTGGCGACCTGGCGGGCAAAGCCCATTTCATGCGTGACGCAAAGCATGGTCATGCCTTCCTCGGCAAGCCCCACCATGGTGTCGAGCACTTCCTTGATCATCTCAGGATCGAGCGCCGAAGTCGGTTCGTCGAACAGCATGATCTTCGGGTTCATGCAGAGCGACCGGGCGATCGCCACGCGCTGCTGCTGACCACCGGAAAGCTGACCTGGATATTTGTTGGCCTGTTCGGGGATCTTGACGCGCTTCAGGAAGTGCATGGCAATCTCTTCCGCCTGCTTCTTCGGCATCTTGCGCACCCAGATCGGCGCCAGCGTGCAGTTTTCGAGGATCGTCAGGTGCGGGAAGAGGTTGAAGTGCTGGAACACCATGCCGACTTCGCGCCTGACTTCATCGATCTTCTTCAGATCGTTGGTGAGCTCGGTGCCGTCGACGATGATCTGGCCCTTCTGATGCTCTTCCAGGCGGTTGATGCAACGGATCATCGTCGATTTGCCGGAACCCGACGGCCCGGCGATGACGATGCGCTCGCCGCGCATGACCTTCAGGTTGATGTCGCGCAACACGTGGAAATCGCCGTACCACTTGTTCATGTTGATGATTTCGATCGCCACTTCCGTTGCGGAAACGGTGAGCTTTTTAGCTGGAGCTTCAGCCATGATTGTTTTCCCTCATTCTTATCGTTTGTGGCCGGTGTCGAGGTGACGTTCGACGAATGCTGAATAGCGCGACATGCCGAAGCAGAAAAGCCAGAAGGCGAAGCCGGCAAATATCAGTCCCGTCAGCGGCGTTACTGCGGTCGCCCAGTTCGGATCGACGAAGTTGAGGCGAACGATGCCGAGAAGGTCGAACATGCTGATAATCGAAACCAGCGAGGTGTCCTTGAACATGCCGATGAAGGTGTTGACGATGCCAGGGATCACCAGCTTGATTGCTTGCGGCATGATGACCAACCGCATCTTCTGCCAGTAGCCCAGCCCCAGCGAATCCGCTCCTTCGAACTGCCCCTTGGGAATGGCCTGGAGGCCGCCGCGTATGACTTCCGCCATATAGGCGGAGGCAAAGATCGATACGCCGATGATCGCGCGCAAGAGCTTGTCCACCGTCCAGCCGGCAGGCAGGAAAAGCGGCAGCATGACGCTCGCCATAAAGAGGACCGTAATCAGCGGCACGCCGCGGACGACCTCGATGAAGACGATGCAGACCGTGCGGATGACCGGCATTTGCGAGCGCCTTCCGAGCGCCAGGATGATGCCGAGCGGGAAGGAGACGGCGATGCCCACGAAGGAGAGCACCAGCGTCACCAGCAGCCCGCCCCAGAGCGGTGTCTCGACGATTTCCAGCCCGAATCCGCCGTAAAGCAGAAAGAAGGAAACGATCGGCAGCACGCCGAAGAGCAGGAGGGCGTTGATGCCCTTGCGTGGCGCCGAGGGGATGAGCATCGGCACCAGCAGAAGTACGAAAAGAATGCCGACCAGCGTCGGGCGCCAGCGCTCGTCGAGCGGATAACGGCCAAAAATGAATTGGTCGAATTTGGCGTTGACGAAGGCCCAGCATGCACCGTTCCAGCCATCCGGCTGGATGCCGCCCTGTACGGCAGTGGCGCAGAAGGTGCGGTCCGGGCCGGTCCAAACCGCCTGCACGAAGAGCCAGTCGATCGCGTGCAGGAGGGCCCAGCCGACGACGACCAGCGCCAGGATGGTAAGGACCATGTCCTTGGGTGTCGCAAGCAGGTTGCGACGAATCCAAGCGACCATGCCTTTTTCTCCTGGGGGAGGCGGCTCGGGCGCCAGTATGGCGGTTCTGACGAAACTGTTGCTCATCTTACCTCTCCACCAGCGCCATCTTGGCATTGAACCAGTTCATGAACAGCGAAGTCACGATACTGAGGCCGAGGTAAACGACCATCCAGATCAGGATTACCTCGACGGTCTGACCGGTCTGGTTCAGCGTCGTGCTGCCGACGGCGACGAGATCGGCAAAGCCGATGGCGATCGCGAGCGACGAGTTCTTGGTGAGGTTGAGATACTGGCTGCTCAGCGGCGGAATGATGATGCGGAAAGCCTGCGGAATAACCACAAGCCGGGTGATCGACGAAGGGTACAGACCGAGCGCGGCTGCCGCTTCCGTTTGCCCTTTCGCTACGCCGCGGATACCCGAGCGCACGATCTCGGCGATGAAGGCCGCGGTGTAGAAGGAAAGCGCCAGGAAAAGCGACATGAATTCGGGGCCGACCACGGAGCCGCCGCTCAGATTGAATTTGCCCGCAATCGGATAATCGAAGGAGAGCGGCGCTCCGGCAACCAGGAAGGCGAGCAGCGGCAGGCCGATAAGCAGGCCGAGCGAAGCCCAGATCGTGTGGAACGGCTGACCCGTCGCAGCCTGCCGGCGATGCGCCCAGCGCGCGGTTATGACAACGGCGACGATCGCGATCAGGAAGGCGACGCCGACGATCCAGAAACCTTCTCCAAAGATCGGTTTCGGGAACGAGAGACCGCGATTGTTGAGGAAGGAGCCGAACGGCAGCTGCAGCGATTCGCGCGCATTGGGCAAAATCGCCAGAACGCCCGAATACCAGAAGAAGATCACCAGCAGCGGCGGGATATTGCGGAAGACTTCGACATATACCGTGCAGAGCTTGGCGATCAGCCAGTTCCGCGACAGGCGGCCGATGCCGATGATGAAGCCGATGATGGTCGCGGTGATGATGCCGGTCACTGCGATCAGGATCGTGTTCAGAAGGCCGACGAGCAGCGCGCGTCCGTAGGTCGAATCGCTGGAATAGGCGATCAGCGATTGACCGACCTCAAAGCCGGCGCGGCTGTTCAGAAAACCGAAACCTGAAGCGATGTTGGCACGCGCCAGATTGACTGCCGTGTTGTGAGCAATCCACCAGATGAGGGTGACCAGCAACACGATGGTAAGAACTTGGAAGAAAATGCCCCGAATTTTCGGGTCGTAGAGGGCGGACTGGAAGCTCCAGCCGCTCCTAGGCAATGGTGCCGAATCCGCAACATGATGCGTCATGCCTGGCCAATTCCCCATGTTATGCGCTCCTTTTCGGAGCTTTTTTATAGGAGGAGGAAAGGCGGTTGCCCGCCTTTCCCGCTTTCATGCGTCGTGCCGATCAGCGAACCGGCGGAGCGTACTGGATGCCGCCCTTGTTCCACAGAGCATTGAGGCCGCGCGCAATCTTCAGCTGGCTGCCCTGGCCGACATTGCGCTCGAAGACTTCGCCGTAATTGCCGACGTTCTTGATGATGTTGTAGGCCCATTCATTGGTCAGGCCGAGATCGGTGCCGATCTTGGTGTCCGCCTCGACGCCGAGGAAGCGCTTGATATCAGGGTTCGGCGAGTTCTTCATGTCGTCGACATTGGCCTGGGTGATGCCGAACTCTTCAGCATTGATCAGCGCATAGCCAACCCAGCTGACGATATCGAACCACTGGTCGTCGCCCTGGCGAACGGCCGGGCCGAGCGGCTCCTTGGAAATGATTTCCGGCAGGATCGCATGCTCGTCGGGGTTCTTCAGCGTCAGGCGCAGCGAATAGAGACCGGACTGGTCGGTCGTGTAGACGTCGCAGCGGCCGGCGTCATAGGCCGCATTGACCTCATCCAGCTTTTCGAAAACAACAGGATTGTACTGGAGGTTGTTTGCCTTGAAGTAGTCGGCGAGGTTGAGCTCGGTGGTGGTGCCCGACTGTACGCAGACGGATGCGCCGGAAAGCTCGAGCGCCGACTTCACGTTCAGGCTCTTGCGGACCATGAAGCCCTGGCCGTCATAATAGTTGACGAAACGGAAGTTCAGGCCGAGAGCGGTGTCGCGGTTGATCGACCAGGTCGTGTTACGGGCCAGAACATCGACTTCGCCGGACTGAAGCGCCGGGAAACGGTTGGCGGCGCTGAGCGGGGTGAACTTCACCTTCGTGGGGTCGCCGAAGACGGCTGAAGCGACGGCCTTGCAGAAATCGACGTCGAAGCCGGCCCAATTGCCGGAAGCGTCGGGTGCAGCAAAGCCGGCCAGGCCGGTATTGACGCCGCATTGTACGAAACCCTTCGCCTTGACGTCACCGAGAGTGGTGGCCGAGGCTGCCGATGCGCCAAGTGCCAAAACCGCTGCGCCGATGGCGGCGGACAGGAGCTTATTCTTCATTTTCCCAACCTTTTTCCGTTGTCTTATCTTTATCTTGTGGGGAGTGCGCCTGAACGTTGCGTCGGCCTCCCCAAGCGTCTCGACACCCTCCCGGCGCGAGTGGGTCTATCACAGTCGCAAATGTCACTATGGTCAAGTGTCGCCATCAATAATTGCGGCAAAATTCAGAAATTTGGTCAATTGCGCCGCATTCATGGGCGGCTGGTCAGGAAATGGGCGTCCGATTGCGGAAAAATAACGCGAAAATCATACTTTTCGATGCGATCCGCCGCAAGGTCCCAGGGGTTGACCGGAGGCGGCGGGGCGTCCAAAAGTCTCGTTTTCGCGTCCCTTGCCAAAGGCTATTCCCGACATGAAAGACAAAGTCAGCTTGCTGCAGAATGCCGGCATCAACACCCGCCTGAGCCATATCGGCAACGATCCCTTCGACTATCACGGTTTCGTCAATCCGCCGGTCGTGCATGCCTCGACAGTGCTGTTTCCGAATGCCCGGACGATGGAGACGCGTTCGCAGAAATACACCTACGGGACCCGCGGCACGCCGACGACGGATGCGCTCTGCGAGGCGATCGACGCGCTCGAAGGTTCGGCCGGCACCATCCTCGTTCCCTCGGGGCTTGCGGCCGTCACCATTCCGTTCCTGGGTTTCGTCGCCGCCGGCGACCATGCTCTTGTCGTCGATTCGGTTTACGGTCCGACCCGCCATTTCTGCGACACGATGCTGAAGCGGCTCGGCGTCGAGGTGGAATATTACGACCCATCGATCGGCGCCGGCATAGAGGCGCTGTTCCGGCCGAACACGAAGATCGTGCACACCGAGGCTCCGGGCTCCAACACCTTCGAGATGCAGGATATTCCGGCGATCTCGGCGGTCGCCCACCGCCACGGCGCCGTCGTCATGATGGACAATACCTGGGCGACGCCGCTTTATTTCCGGCCGCTCGATCATGGCGTCGACATCTCCATCCACGCGGCGACGAAATATCCGTCCGGCCATTCCGACATTCTGCTCGGGACGGTGTCGGCCAATGCCGAGCATTGGGAGCGTCTGAAGGAGGCGAACGGGGTGCTCGGCATCTGCGGCGCACCCGATGATGCCTACCAGATCCTGCGCGGATTGCGCACCATGGGGCTGCGCCTCGAGCGTCATTATGAAAGCGCGCTTGCTATCGCCGAATGGCTGGAGGGCAGGGAGGATGTCGCGCGGGTGCTGCATCCGGCGCTGCCGAGCTTCCCCTCTCATCATCTCTGGAAGCGCGATTTCAAGGGGGCGAGCGGCATCTTTTCCTTCGTGCTTGCCGCCGATGGTCCCGAGCAGTCCAGGGCAAAGGCGCATGCCTTCCTCGATGCGCTGCGGATCTTCGGCCTCGGCTATTCCTGGGGCGGCTTCGAAAGCCTCGCTTTGCACGCCTATCTCAACGACCGCAGGGTCGCCAAGGCGCCGACCGACGGCGCGGTCATCCGCCTGCAGATCGGCATCGAAGATGCGGCCGACCTCAAGGCCGATATCGAGCGCGGGTTTGCGGCGGCAAGCGCCGTCTGAGGGCAGGCGTGGAGCGCCGCCGTCGCTTGCGGCACTCTATGGGCGCATAGCGCGATAGCCGTAGATCCAGTCGAGATCCGCCGCCAGGCTTTGCGGCGGCTTCAGCCCGAGCACGAGGTCGCGGCCGATCCGGATCGGCCCTCTCGCATGATAGGCAAACCGGTTGAAGGCGCCGCGCTGGCGAAGCTTGGCGATGCGCGGCGCGCGATGCCTTTCGAAATGCGCCAGCGCTTCGGCGACGGGACGATCCGAAAGAAACGCGGCAAGTTCGTAGGCATCTTCGATTGCCATCGCCGCTCCCTGGGCGGCAAAGGGCATCATCGCGTGAGCGGCGTCGCCGATCAGAACCGCCCTGCCGTCCTGCCACGCGCCTGATGTGGTTTCGAACAGCGGCCAGAAGGTCAGCTTCCGCTGCCTTTCGAGCAGCGAGACGATGGCCGCGTTCCAGCCGGCAAGACGCGATCGCAGCTGTGCGCGCTGCTCTGCCGTCGGCTCGCTTTGCCAGGCCTGCGGCGCAATGTTGCCGGCGGTGATTGCCACCATGTTGAAGCTGCCGGTCTCCTTCAGCGGATAGCTGACCAGATGCGCCGACCCGCCGAGGAAAGCGGAAACGCTTGTCCGCTCGAGGAAGCCGGGGGCTTCATCCTCGGCGATGGTGAAGCGGTAGGCGATATTGCCGGAAAAACGTGGCGAGGGGCTGCCCGCAATGGATTGCCGCAGCTTCGACCAGACGCCGTCGGCGCCGATGACGACATCGACCGGCCGTTCGGAAGGCGGCGGACCCGCTTCCATGCGCATGCCGAGACGAAGCCGGCAGAGCGGATCGGCTTCGACGGCGGCGAGCAGGGCTTTCTGCAACGTGGTGCGGTGCAGGACGCCATAAGGCGCGCCCCAGCGCTGCCGCGCGAATTTGCCTGCCGGCACTGCCGCAAGCTGGCGCAGAGAACTGCCCGAAATCAGTCGGATGCTCTCCGGTTCGAGCCAGATCTTGGAAAGCCCGTCGAGGATGCCGAGGTCGGCAAGAATGCGCGAGGCATTCGGCGAAAGCTGCAATCCGGCGCCGACTTCGGTGAGTTCGTCCGCCTGCTCGAAAATCTCCGAGCTGATGCCCCGGCGCGAAAGCGACAGCGCAGCGGTCAGCCCCGCAATTCCGGCGCCGATGATGGCGGCATGTTCGACCGGCATTGCCTGTCCGATCCGGATTCTGGTCGGGTTACGCCGCCTTCACATGGAAAACGCAGCCGGCCGGATTGGTCTGGCTGGGCTTGAGGGAAGAATTGAAGCGGTAGAGCGTCGAGCAGTAGGAGCAGACCTTCTCGTTATCGTCGCCCATGTCGATGAAGATGTGCGGGTGATCGAAGGGAGCCGAAGCGCCCGTGCACATGAATTCCTTGACGCCGACTTCGATGACGCGATGACCGCCGTCGTTCTGGAAGTGAGGAATGTTGTGGCCGGCCATGTCGCTCTCCGAATGCTTTGAAATTTGCGCGAACCTTATAAGCCTTCGCCGCAAATGTGTAGAGCCAAAGCGCCGCGGCAAGCACAGTTTTCAGCCACGGTTTTTGGCTTCACGCTGGCAGGCGGCTCGATTATGGTCGCGCCAAAAAGGAAGACCCGATGAACCTGAACACGCCAGTTTTTTCAAGCTTCACCCATGACGGATTGCGGCTCGTCTTTTTCGACGAAGGCGATCCCTCCGGTGTACCCGTCCTGTTGATTCACGGCTTTGCCTCGACGGCAAACGTCAACTGGGTGCATCCGGCCTGGCTGAAGACGCTCGGCGATGCCGGCTACCGGGTGATCGCCATCGACAATCGCGGCCATGGCGCGAGCGACAAGCCGCATGATGCCGAAGCCTATCGTCCATGGGTAATGGCCGCCGATGCGATCGCCTTGCTCGACCATCTCGGCATCGCCGAAGCCAACCTCATGGGGTATTCGATGGGCGCGCGCATTTCCGTCTTTGCCGCACTCGCCAATCCGCATCGCGTCCGCTCGCTGGTGCTCGGCGGCCTCGGCATCGGCATGACCGACGGCGTCGGCGACTGGGATCCGATTGCCGATGCGCTGCTGGCCCCGTCGCTGGACGTCGTGACGCATGGCCGCGGCCGCATGTTCCGCGCCTTCGCCGAACAGACGAAGAGCGATCGCACTGCGCTCGCCGCCTGCATTCGCGGCTCGCGCGATCTCGTCGCCCGCTCGGATATGGCCAAACTCGACATGCCGGCGCTGATCGGCGTCGGCACCAGGGACGATATCGCCGGCTCGCCGCAGCAGCTGGCGGCACTGATGCCCGAGGCCGAGGCGCTCGATATTCCCGGCCGCGATCATATGCTCGCCGTCGGCGATAAGGTTTTCAAGCAGGCGGTGCTGGCCTTCTATGCAAGGGTCGGCGAGGGCTGACATCATCGTGATGCCGAAAAGCCGTTCTAAAAAACCATGGTGACGGCACCCATTTATGTTATGGGCGTTTTCCACTATATACTGGCATTGCGAAAACGGCATTCCTGTTGGTAACGAGGAGAGCGGCGATGGTCGCCAAGACAGACATTCGTGCTTTTGAAACAGGCCATCCATTGAAGGTGATGGATCCCATCTGGGACAGCCTGCGCGAGGAAGCCCGCACTGCCGCCGAAACGGATCCGGTTCTCGCCGCCTTTCTCTATTCGACGGTGATCAACCACCGTTCGCTCGAAGAATGCGTCATTCACCGCATCTGCGAACGCCTCGATCACCCCGACATGCAGGCGATCCTCCTGCGCCAGACCTTCGAGGAAATGCTCGCCGATTGGCCGGAATGGAGCTCGATCCTGCGCGTCGATATCCAGGCGGTCTATGACCGCGATCCCGCTTGCCTGCGCTTCATGGAGGCGGTGCTCTATTTCAAGGGTTTCCATGCGCTGCAGACGCATCGTCTGGCCCATTGGCTGCTGAACCGCGGCAGGCGTGACTTCGCCCTCTATCTGCAAAGCCGCTCCTCCAGCGTCTTCCAGACCGATATCAATCCGGCCGCCCGTATCGGCAAGGGCATCTTCCTCGATCATGCCACCGGCCTCGTGATCGGCGAAACGGCTGTTGTCGGCGACAATGTCTCGATCCTGCATGGTGTCACGCTCGGCGGCACCGGCAAGGAGGGTGCCGACCGCCATCCGAAGATCGGCAGCGGCGTCATGATCGGCGCCGGCGCGAAGATCCTCGGCAACATCGAAATCGGCTTCTGCTCGCGCGTCGCCGCCGGTTCCGTCGTGCTCAAGGCGGTGCCGCCGAAGAAGACGGTCGCCGGCGTGCCGGCCAAGGTCGTCGGCGAGGCCGGTTGTTCCGAACCGTCGCGCAACATGGACCAGGTGATCGGCGCCGATATCTGAGCGCCTGTTGGAAAAAGGATAGGAAAAGCCGGCAGGAACCGAGCGGGGGACAGCCACTGCCCAAGCGGCAGCCCGCCTTTACACCGCTGCTTTTCCTGTGCAAGAAGCGGCCAATCAAGACCGCTTACGGAGATGACAGAGTGAAGCCTGAAGAAATCAAGAAGCTCGACGCCTATTTCAAGCGCATGTTCAACCCGCAGATGATCGTCAAGGCGCGTCCGCGCAAGAATGATTCTGCGGAAGTCTATCTCGGCGAAGAATTTCTGGGCGTCGTCTATATCGATGACGAGGACGGCGACCGCTCCTACAACTTTTCGATGGCGATCCTCGACGTCGATCTTTGATCGCGCTCGAAAGTTTCAAGAGGACCGGGCGGCGCGATCCGCCCGGTTTTTTTGTTTTTTTGCTTCTCAAGCAAATTTTTTTTAAAATCTCCGGTTGTGGCCATCTGATATATATTAGCAAAATCAGTTAAAGACGTACGTGCCCCGGCCCGCGGCCTTTGTTTTATTGTTGTCATGCAACCTCTGGGTTGTTTTGCGCTGCACAAGACTACTTGACTATTTGTGCATCGCAGCTACCCTGTCGCCATCCCACAGCCCAACGGAGGACGGTCATGTTCAACTTTGACGATGCAAACAAGAAGAGCAAGGAAGCCGTCGATACGGCGCTGAAAACCTATTCCGATACGGCGAGGGGCTTTCAGGCAATCGCCGCCGAAGCTGCTGAATATTCGAAGAAGTCCTTTCAGGATGCGGTGACGCATTTCGAAACGCTGGCCGGCGCCAAGAGCTTCGAGGCCGTGTTCGAACTGCAGACCAGCTACGTCAAGTCCAGCTATGAGAACTTCGTTTCCGAAGCCACCAAGCTCGGCGAAATGTACGCCGATCTCGCCAAGTCCGCCTACAAGCCTTACGAGGCTCCGATCGCCGCTGCCGTCGCCAAGACGGGCAGGCAGGCGCCGCCGGCAACGCCTGCCGCTGCATGAGTTGATTGCCACGGCGCAACCTGCGCGACATATTGAAATACCGGGGCCGGCTACGCATCTGTAGCCGGTCTTTTTTTGTTTCCACTTTCGCCACAGCGTCCGCTTGGATCGGCCCGGGGACTTTTTTAGTCTTTCCCGTGCATGCCGGCATTTCTTGATTGCAGTGTCTGACAGGGGGCTTAAAATCGGCCTATTATGAACTAAGTTAGTGTTTCAGATATTCGGCGGGAAAAGCACCCTCCCATGCTCCGCCGGATTGATCGAGGAATGAATGACAATGATCGCAAAGCCGATCCGGATGCAGAACGACAGCGAAAGGAACGGGGACAACGGAAATCGCGGAACCTCGGTCATCACACGCACGAAGCCGAAGACCAAGAAGCCCAACCTCTATCGCGTGCTGCTTCTGAATGACGACTACAC
Source organism: Rhizobium sp. M1 (assembly GCF_002531805.1). NCBI lineage: Bacteria > Pseudomonadati > Pseudomonadota > Alphaproteobacteria > Hyphomicrobiales > Rhizobiaceae > Rhizobium > Rhizobium sp. M1. The sequence continues at coordinate 22,114 of NZ_NWSW01000034.1, forward strand.
GCCTATGGAATTCGTCATTCACATTCTGGAGCGTTTTTTTCAGAAGGATCGTGAAAGTGCCACCCGCATCATGCTCCATGTCCACAATCACGGCGTCGGCGAATGCGGAATATTCACATACGAGGTAGCGGAAACGAAGGTCAGCCAGGTGATGGACTTCGCCCGGCAGCACCAGCATCCGCTGCAATGCGTCATGGAAAAGAAGTGAGGATCTGAACGTGCCAACATTTTCGCCTAGTTTAGAGAAGGCGCTCCATCAGGCACTGACCTTTGCCAACGAGCGGCATCACGAATATGCGACGCTCGAGCATCTGCTGCTCGCCCTGATCGACGATGCCGATGCGGCCGCGGTCATGGGTGCCTGCAACGTCGATCTCGACGCGCTGCGCAAGACGCTCGTCGAATATGTCGATAACGAACTTTCCAATCTGATCACCGGATATGACGAGGATTCGAAGCCGACCTCCGGCTTCCAGCGCGTCATCCAGCGCGCTGTCATCCATGTGCAGTCTTCCGGGCGCGAAGAGGTGACCGGCGCCAACGTGCTTGTCGCGATTTTCGCCGAGCGCGAAAGCCATGCCGCCTATTTCCTGCAGGAGCAGGAGATGACCCGCTACGATGCCGTCAACTACATCTCGCATGGCATTGGCAAGCGGCCGGGCGCCTCTGAGGCCCGCCCTCCGCGCGGCGCCGAAGAGGAAGCCGAGAGCAAGCCGACGGCACGCGGCGGCGAGGAAGAGGGCGGCCCCAAGAAGCAGCAGGATGCGCTCAAGGCCTATTGCGTCAATCTCAACGAGAAGGCCAAAGGCGGCAAGATCGATCCGCTGATCGGCCGTCACGCCGAGGTGAGCCGTACCATCCAGATCCTGTGCCGCCGTTCGAAGAACAATCCGCTCTATGTCGGTGATCCCGGCGTCGGCAAGACGGCGATCGCCGAAGGCCTTGCCAAGCGGATCGTCGAAGGCAAGGTTCCCGAGGCGCTCGCCGATGCGACGATCTTCTCGCTCGACATGGGCACGCTGCTCGCCGGCACGCGCTACCGCGGCGATTTCGAGGAGCGCCTGAAGCAGGTCGTCAAGGAGCTGGAAGAATATCCGGGTGCGGTGCTGTTCATCGACGAGATCCATACGGTGATCGGCGCCGGCGCCACCTCGGGCGGGGCGATGGATGCGTCGAATCTTTTGAAGCCGGCGCTGTCATCCGGCGCGATCCGCTGCATCGGTTCGACCACCTACAAGGAATATCGTCAGTTCTTCGAGAAGGACCGGGCGCTGGTACGTCGTTTCCAGAAGATCGACGTCAGCGAGCCGTCGATCAACGATGCAATCGAGATCATGAAGGGCCTGAAGCCCTATTTCGAAGAGTATCATCACCTGCGTTATTCGAACGACGCGATCAAATCGGCCGTCGAACTCTCGGCCCGCTACATCTCCGACCGTAAGCTGCCGGACAAGGCGATCGACGTGATCGACGAAACCGGTGCGGCCCAGATGCTGCTGCCGCCGTCGAAGCGCCGCAAGCTGATCACCGAAAAGGAGATCGAGGCAACGATCGCCACGATGGCGCGCATTCCGCCGAAGACCGTCTCCAAGGACGATGAAGCGGTGCTCGCCAATCTCGAGCAGGAACTGCGCTCGGTCGTCTACGGCCAGGATATCGCCATCGAAGCCCTTTCGACCTCGATTAAGCTGGCGCGTGCCGGCCTGCGCGAGCCGAACAAGCCGATCGGCTCCTATGTTTTCTCCGGTCCGACCGGCGTCGGCAAGACCGAGGTCGCAAAGCAGCTGGCGTCATCGCTCGGCGTCGAGCTTCTGCGCTTCGACATGTCGGAATATATGGAGCGGCATACGGTCTCGCGTCTGCTCGGTGCACCTCCCGGCTATGTCGGTTTCGATCAAGGCGGTCTTCTCACAGATGGCGTCGACCAGCATCCGCATTGCGTGGTCCTGCTCGACGAAATCGAAAAGGCGCATCCCGACATCTACAACATCCTGCTGCAGGTCATGGACCATGGCACGCTGACCGACCATAACGGCAAGAAGATCGACTTCCGCAACGTCATCCTGATCATGACGACGAATGCGGGCGCGTCCGAAATGGCCAAGGCCGCGATCGGCTTCGGCTCGTCCAAGCGCACCGGCGAGGACGAGGAGGCGCTGACCCGTCTGTTCACGCCGGAGTTCCGCAACCGTCTCGACGCGATCATTCCCTTCGCCGCGCTGCCGACGGCTGTCATTCACAAGGTCGTGCAGAAGTTCATCATGCAGCTGGAGGCTCAGCTTTCCGAACGGAACGTGACATTCGACCTGCATGAGGACGCGATCGCCTGGCTGGCGGAAAAGGGTTACGACGAGAAGATGGGCGCCCGCCCGCTTGCCCGCGTGATCCAGGACACCATCAAGAAGCCGCTTGCCAACGAAATCCTCTTCGGCAAGCTGAAGAAGGGCGGCGTCGTCAACGTCACCGTCGGTCCGAAGGAAGACGGTAAGCCCGGCATCGTGCTGGAAGCCATACCGGATACGGCGCCGATCAAGCCGAAGCCTGAAGCCGAGGTCGTGCATCCCGAGGCCGACGGCGAGGGCGATGGCGAGCTGAAGACGAAGGCGGCCCCCAAGACCCGTGCCAAGACGGTCCCGCAGGCCGAGCCTGAAGTTCGCGACGCCCCGAAGAAGGGAAGCACGGTTCCGAAGGTTCCGCGCAAGAAGTGAGATCTTGCCACTGAATTGGAAAAGGCCGCGTCATCCGCGGCCTTTTTGATTTTCCGCTTTGTTTGTTAGCTAAGGGCGCAATGTAAAATCGCGCACGAAATCTGCAAAAAAGGCTGAGGCATGAACGGATCTTTTATGCACGGCGATCGTCTGGGGGATTTCGGAGAATGTTCCTTCCACGAGCCGGAAGCCTGAAATTCTTTCCGAAGTTTGGATGAGATATTCGGTCAGTCCAGCAGCCGCAGCGCACTGCGATTCGACAAGCAGATTGATGGCCGTTGCAGGGCTATCGGTGTGGGAGACTGAAGCTCTTTGAAGGATTCGTTCGAGCTGCTTCGTATAGGCTGCACTCCTTGCAGAGGCGATCTGGACTCCTTCGACGTCAATATCTTGGACACGCCGGAAGGACGAACTGTCAGGCACGAGATAGGTCGCTTTGACGGAGATGTATGGAGGTGAGAAGGAGAAGCGGTCGGCTCTTGATGGATCCGAGGCAATGAAAGCGATGTCCCATTCGTCGCCGTCGGCATTGGCAAGTATGTCGGCAGCCGAGCCGTACTGGATTAGAGAGAGGCCGCAATCCAATTGTTCGGCAATCTTGTGGGCTATCTGGGCGCTTGGACCGACCAGGGCGCCCGCCTCATCGTCCCATCGGACCAACGCCGCATTTGACATATTGATGGCGGCCCTGATAGCGCCGGTCGGCGCTATCTCAGCCAAAATCTGCTTCCGCGTCGACATCTTCGAACTCCCTAAGATGCGAACCTGGCCGCGAGCGCTTCGGATCCTCTTGCGAGTAGGGCGACATCTACACCGACTGCGGTAAACAGCGTCCCCAGCGAAATGCAGCGGGCTGCAAACTTCTCGTCGGGGGTGAGTATGCCCGTCGGCTTTCCAAGCGCCTTCAAGCGGCTTATCGCGTCCTCGATCGCCACAACCACTTCAGGGTGGCCCGGTTGACCAGGATGGCCAAAGCTCGCCGCGAGATCAGCCGGGCCGATGAAGATGCCGTCCACTCCTTCGACAGCAGCGATGGACTCGAGATGATCGAGCGCTTCCCGGGTCTCAATTTGAACAAGCAAGCATATCTCCTGCTCCGCGATCTGTGCGTAGTTCGAAACGCGCCCGAAGCGTGTGGCACGCGTCAAGGCGGAGACACCGCGAATCCCGCGCGGCGGATACCGTATGGCTGCTACGGCGGCCATCGCCTCCTCTTCATTCTGCACATACGGAACGAGCAGCGTCTGCACGCCGATGTCCAGGAACCGCTTGATCAGCACAGGGTCGTTGAAGGCAGGGCGTACGACGGGAGAAACGCTGTAGGGCGCGACCGCCTGCAATTGGGGCAGGACGGTGAGGACGTCGCTGGGAGAGTGCTCGGTGTCGAACAGCAACCAGTCGAAGCCCGCCGGCGCCACGATTTCCGCTGCGTAGCTTCCCGGAAGGCCGCACCATAGACCGATCTGGCTTTGCCCAGCCATAAGCTTCCGTTTAAAGTGATTGACGGGGAGTTCCATCGCAACCTCACACAAACGAAACGCCGATGGAGCCGACCGGCCCGTAATCAGCCTGGATGACATCGCCCTTGGCGATATCCACGGGGCGGGTGAACGAACCGGCAAGAACGATCTGGCCCTTCTTCAAGCCGCCTCCGACAGCATGGAGCTTGTTCACGAGCCATGCGATTCCGGCGGCTGGATGCCCCATGATGGCTGCGGAAACGCCCGACTCCTCGATGGTTCCATTTTTCGAAAGCGTTGCGCCGACCCAGCGGATATCGATATCCATCGGCCGGACGATACGACCACCCACGACGATCGCTCCGAAAGCCGCGTTGTCGGCGATCGTGTCGGTGATCGCTCTTGGCACTTCGGTTCGATAGTCGATGATTTCGAGAGCGGGAACGACAAATTCGGTCGCCCTCATCACGTCATAGATACGGGTGCTTGGACCTTCAAGATCCTCACCCATTACGAATGCGAGTTCGACTTCGAGACGAGGCTTGATGAACAGATCCGCTTTGATCTGCGCTCCATCATTGAAGAGAGCGTCGTCGAGAATGACGCCGTAATCGGGCTCCGTCATCTTCGAGGCCATCTGCATTGCCCGCGACGTCAGTCCGATCTTGTGGCCGACGATCCGTGCACCTTTAGCAATCCGCGCCTGCGCCCAGAGCGCTTGTATCTTGTAGGCGTCTTCGAGTTCCAGGTCCGGATATGTCTTGCTTGGCTGGATGATTGGCTTGCGTTCGACTTCGGCCCTCAGCAGCGCGTCGGCTGCCTCCTGGCGTTCCTTTTCCGTGATCATGATTTGGCTCTGCTGGTTTCGTTATTTGATCGGAGGGCGCGGCAGGGCTGCCTCACCCGGCTCCATGACATAGGTGTAGTCGAGCGAGAACCACGGTCCTGCGACGTCCGCGTCGGACGGGTGCGGTTCTTCATGCCGGACGAAGTTGCCCGTCAACGCCGCGGTCACGCCAAACTGCACGTCGGAGTCGATATTTGGATCGCTCGGGTCGAAGACCTGGGAGATGAGTGTCTTGTACCCGCGCTTAAAGATGAGTGCGTGCAGATGGGCGGGGCGATAGGGGTGACGGCCTTGCGCCTTGAGAAGGCGACCCACGACCCCGTCCACCGGGATCGGATAACCAACCATCTTGACCGTTCTGAACCAGAAGCGGCCTTCTTCGTTCGTGGTGAGCTTCCCACGGAGATTCATTTCTGCCTGATCGGGATCCTGGTTTTCGTAAAGACCGACAGGCGACGCATGCCACACGTCGACCTCGGCGCCTGCTACAGGCTTGCCGTCCCGATCGATCACCTTCGCATGGACGAACAAAGGCGTGCCTGGAGTCTCGGACCGGATGATGGTTCCACCGTTCTCCACTCGCGGAGAGTTAAGCCGCCAGAATGGTCCGAGCAACGATTGCGACGTCTCCGTCTGCCCTTTGTCACCGTTATTGAGCAGGCAGACGAGCGAAGAGACGCCGAGCGATCCTGCCATCAGCACGAACTCGTTGTGACTATCAGTCTGCAATTGGCCAATTTCGTTGAGGAGCGCTGTAGCCTCGCGGAATTCAGCTTCCGAAAGCCTGACCTCCCGTACGAACGCGTGGAGGTGCTTCACCATTGCGACGAGTATTTCACGCAGCCTGGGATCCGCGGTGTGGTTCATCACGGCGAGGACGGCAGGCGTCAACTCGCTCTCGGTTCTGATTGGCATGCTGCCACCTCCTCATGTCGCTCCAGTATCAAAATAATCGATTATTTGTCAAGCTGAGTAGCTGCTGCTCAACCGCTATGTTTGCCCTGTTTAACTGATAAAGACGAGTTAAAGTACTGGTATATAACAGAAATATTGTCTTCGGTGAGCGGATTTGTGGGGCAAAATCTGCTTTTCCCAGGGTCAAGTTGACATTAATAATCGTTTATTATATCGATCATCGAAAGTTTTGATTGTCTGGGAGGAGAGATGGACTCGAGCGACGACGGCGCCCGTGGCGCACTGACAGAAGAAGACGCGCCGTCCGCTGCTTTTGCCGACGATGGAAAAAACACCATCGGCAGCCAGCTCGCTTCGCGTCTTCGAGAGGCCATCATTTCCGGGGAACTGGAGGCGGGCAGCAAGATCAATCTCGACAGGGCGCGAAAGACGTTCAACGTCAGCCTGAGCCCCTTGCGCGAAGGCCTGGCCCGACTCATTTCCGACGGCTTGGTTGAGTTTCAGGACAATCGAGGCTATCGCGTCGCCCCGATCTCGCTTGCCAATCTCGAAGAAGTTACGACCCTTCGGGAGGAGCTCGAGGTCTTCGCGCTGCGCGAATCCATTCGCGTCGGCGACGTCGAGTGGGAGGGCAACATCATGCGTGCGCTCCATCGTCTGAACCGCACTGAGCGCGATGCCGCCCGTCCCGAAACCCTGGAACACTGGGAGGCGCTGCACCGCGAATTCCACCTCACCTTGATCTCGGGCTGTGGCAAGTCCCTGCTTCTTCACTTCTGCAATCTTCTGCTGAATCTGAACGATCGATACCGCCGCGCCTTCCTTGTCCGCACATCCGGGGACCGCAATGTAGGTCAGGAACACAGCGAGATTGCGCAGGGCGCCGTAGCACGCGACGTTGAATATGCTTGCGAGAAGCTGCGACAGCACATCCATCGCACCGGAACCAATCTTCGCAACCATCTTGCGACGAAAGGCGTCGTATGATGGCCGCCTCAAGACCAAAAGCGGCGCTCCCGATCGGCGTCGCGCACTTCTCGTCTATAATGCTGCCCCCTACGGAGTTCGCAAAGATTGCCGGACGCGCAGGTTTCTCCAGGGTCGGCCTCAGGCTCCATCCAGCCTTTCCCGGCGCGCCGTACTATGAACTGCCTGTCGGTAGCGCAGCAGCCAGCGAGTTGAAGGCTGTGCTTGCCGGTGAAGAAGTAGAGGTCTTCGATATCGAGTTCTTCGTCATCGATCCCTCTTTCGACGCGTCGTCGGTGGAGGCGACCCTCGCCGCTGCTGCGAACATTGGAGCGCGTCGGCTCAGCGTCTGTGGTGACGATCCGGATCATGCCAGACTGTTATCGAACTTTTCGGATTTCTGCGTCCTCGCGGGACGGTACGGCTTGGCGGTAGACATCGAAAACATGGGCTGGCGGGTGGTCAAAGCCTTTGAAGACAGCATCGACCTCGTGAGAGGGGCGGGGATGGATAATGCCGGCGTTCTCGTCGATGGCATTCATTTCTTCAGGAACGGCGCGGCTCTGGCAGACTTGCGGGCCAACCTCGACAAAGTGAAACATGTTCAACTATGCGACGTAGCCGGTCCGGCGCCGACAAAGCCGGAGGAAATGATCGCGGAAGCAAGAAGCGGCCGACTGCCTCCAGGCGAGGGGGAGCTGCCTTTGGGCGATTTGGTTGCCGTGGTCGGCACCGCCGCTTCCATCTCGGTGGAGGTGCCTCTGGTCGGATCCGTGGCGCCGGAGGTTCACCTCAAACATCTTTTCAACTGCGCGGAAAGAACGGTCAGACCGGATCGATAGTCCGGCGCGGATGCAAATGATCCGCACCGGAAGGAGGAAATCATACATGGGTTATACATTCGAATTTGGTGCGGTCTTTGACCGCGCCCCGGAGTTGCTTTGGGGTTCGCTCGGTACGATCGGTCTGGCGCTGGCCGGAATGCTCCTCGCGCTCCTAATCGGCATTCTCGGCGTTGCCGCAAAAACGTCCAAGATCCCGCTCGTTCGAGCTCCCGTGACCGGGTTCGTCGAAGTCGTCCGGAACACGCCTTTCCTCGTGCAGATTTTCTTCATCTATTTCGCGCTTCCCTTGATGGGGATACGCCTGAACCCGACCGTCACTGCGATCATCGCGCTCGGCATCAACGGCGGTGCATACGCGATCGAGATCATCCGCGGCGGCGTCGAGAGCATCAGCAAAGGTCAGATCGAGGCAGGCTTCGCGCTTGGCCTCCATAAGGGCGATGTCTTCCGGCTGATCGTGCTGAAGCCGGCTCTCCGGGCAATCTACCCGTCGCTCACAAGTCAGTTCGTGATGCTGACCCTCACGACCTCTGTCTGCACCTCGATCGCAGCCTACGAGCTAACATCGGCGGCGCAGAGAATCGAATCCGATACGTTCCGCAGCTTCGAGGTCTACTTCACCGTAACCGCCATCTACCTCGTCATTTCGACCCTGATGATGGGTATGTTCGCCCTCATTTCCCGCCACCAGTTCAATTACCCGACGCGATAGGAGGCACTTATGAGTCCCATCGGCGAAAACGAATTTCTCTTCATCTTGCAGGGCCTCAAATGGACCGTACTGCTAGCGATCATCGGCTTTGTAGGTGGAGGCGTGTTCGGGATATTGATCGCCCTGGCGCGCACATCGAAAAATCGGACCGCGCGCATTGCGACTTCGGGCTACATCGCACTCTTCCAGGGCACGCCGCTTCTGATGCAGCTTTTCGTCGTGTACTACGGCGTGGCGTTGCTCGGCATTGACGTCAATGCCTGGCTCGCGGTGGCTATTGCCTTCACTCTTCATGCGAGTGCCTTCCTCGGCGAGATCTGGCGCGGCTCCATCGAAGCCGTTCCGAAAGGTCAGAGCGAAGCCGCAAACGCGCTTGGCCTGCACTACGTATCGCGGATGAGGGACGTCATCCTTCCGCAAGCCCTGAAAATCTCCATGCCTGCGACCATCGGCTTCCTAGTCCAGCTCATCAAAGGAACCTCGCTCGCCGCAATCGTCGGCTTTATCGAGCTGACCCGAGCTGGACAGATTATCTCGAACCAGACCTACCGGCCGCTCCTCGTCTTCGGGATCGTCGGCGTGATCTATTTCATCATTTGCTGGCCGCTGTCGCACCTTGGAAGCGGCCTCGAAAAACGGATGGCGAAAGCAGTCCGCTAACCGCTTCGTTAGAAGCAAAACCAAAGAGGAGGAGTAAGCAATGCAGATCAACCGTAGGAAATTTCTGGGAGTCGCTTTTGCAACGGCCGCTTTCGCCACCATCGGCGCCGCCGCCGCATCGGCCGCCACGGTCGAAGAGATCAAAGCCAAGGGCACTCTCGTCGTCGGCATTCAGGGCGACAACGCACCATGGGGCTTTGTGAATACGAGCGGCAAACAGGACGGCTTCGACGCCGACATCGCGACGCTGTTCGCCAAGGAACTCGGCGTGAAGGTCGAGTTCCAGCCGCTCGCGGTCGCCAACCGAATTCCGGCGCTGACGACGGGGAAGGTGGATATCCTGTTCGCCACAATGGCCATGACCGAGGAGCGTGCCAAATCGATCCAGTACAGCAAGCCGTATGCGGCGAACACAATTTCGCTCTATGCCGCCAAGGCCGATGCCGCAAAGGCGCCGGCCGATGTAGCTGGCTGGGAGATCGGTGTGCCGAAGTCGAGCTCGCAGGATAAGGCTGTGACGGACGCCGTAGGATCGACTGCAACGATCCGCCGCTTCGACGATGACGCCGCCACGATCCAGGCTCTCATTTCGGGACAGGTAAAGGCTGTCGGCGGCAACCAGTTCTACGGACAGAGGCTCGATGCGGCCAGCGCCGGGACTTACGAGCGTAAGATCGACTTCCTGAAGACCTATAACGGCGTCGGAACTCGCCTTGGCGAGAAGGACTGGAACGAAGCCGCCAACAGCTTCCTCGACAAGATCAAGGCAAGCGGGGAGCTGGCGGCCATCACCAAGAAGTGGATGGGCATCGACCTTCCTACATTCCCAGAATCCATCCCCAACATCCCGTTCACCGTCAAGTAAAGCATACATGGAGGGCGCCGTGCTCAATTCTTCAAACGATCAGTCGACGTTGATTTCACTCGAGAAGCTGGAGAAATGGTACGGCTCCTTCCATGCTCTGAAGAACATCAGCCTGTCGGTTCGCAAAGGCGAGAAGATCGTCCTTTGCGGCCCATCGGGTTCTGGCAAATCTACTTTGATCCGCTGCATCAACGCGCTTGAGACGATCCAGGACGGGAAGGTCGTCGTCGAAGGACAGCTGCTGGATGGCAGCACCAAGGCTGTGGACACGATCCGACGCGAAGTGGGCATGGTGTTCCAGAGTTTCAATTTGTTCCCTCACATGACCGTACTTCAGAACTGCACGCTAGCCCCCATGCGCGTTCGCGGCACCAGCCGCGCCGACGCCGAACGACTGGCACGAAAATATCTGGAGCGTGTCCGTATTCTTGATCAGGCGGAAAAATATCCCGCCCAGCTTTCCGGAGGCCAGCAGCAGCGCGTCGCGATCGCGCGTGCGCTCTGCATGGAGCCGAAAGTGATGCTGTTCGATGAGCCCACGAGCGCGCTAGACCCCGAGATGGTCAAGGAAGTGCTAGATACAATGATCGGGCTCGCACGCGACGGCATGACCATGATCTGTGTCACCCATGAAATGGGCTTCGCCCGCCAGGTAGCAGACAGGGTCATCTTCATGGCCTCCGGTGAGATCATCGAAGAGGCTGAACCCGAGATTTTCTTCAAGGCTCCTCAGCACGAGCGCACCAAGGCGTTTCTCGGCGAAATACTTGCCCATCACTGATTTGGTAGAGCTATCAAAATGGACAACAGGAAATTTCATGTCGGGCTGATCGGAGCGGACATTCAGATGTCGAAGTCGCCGGCTCTCCACGAGACCGAAGCATATCAGCTTGGACTGGAATATCGGTACGAGCTTCTCGATCTGGCCGAGCGTGGTCTCCCTGCATCTGCGCTGCCAGATCTTCTCGACGAGATCGAACGCCGGGGTTTTGCGGGAAGCAACATCACTCACCCGTGCAAGCAGACCGTTATCACTCACCTTACCGATCTGTCGGAAGATGCCCGTATGCTCGGTGCAGTCAACACGGTCGTGCTTCGCAATGGAAGGCGGATTGGGCACAACACCGATTGGTATGGCTTTTATAAGAATTTCGAGCGCGGGTTGCCCGATGTTGCCAAAACACATGCGGTCCTGCTTGGCGCAGGCGGCGCGGGGGTCGCAGTCGCACACGCAGCCATCAAGCTCGGAATCGAGCTGCTCTCGATCTTCGACCAAGACACAAATCGCGCCGCCACGCTTGCCGATCAGCTCAATCAGCGCTTCTCAAAAAGGTGCGCTCAGCCGATCAGGGATGTCAGCGCCACGCTCGCTTCGGCCGACGGGCTGATCCACGCCACGCCGACGGGTATGCGAAGCCATCCTGGCATTCCGATCGACCCGGAAGCGCTTCAGTCGCGTCACTGGGTGGCTGATATTGTCTACATGCCCGTCGTGACCGAACTTCTGGCTTTGGCCGAGAAGAAGGGCTGCAGAACGCTGCCCGGTGGTGGAATGACGGTATTCCAGGCCGCCGCGGCGTTCGAATTGTTTACCAGCGTGCAGCCGGACGCGGAACGAATGTCGCGTCATTTCGAAGAGTTGTGCTGAGCTGGAGGACATGCGATGCCGCATATCATCATTGACTATAGCAGGGGCGCTGCCGAACGCGTCGTTATTGACGAGTTGACCAGAGCAGTGCATCGCCGAGTCCGCGACGGGGGCCTCGTAAAGCCTACTATAGTTCGCACATTCGCCAGGGAAGCGACTTTCTCCTGCGTCGGTGACGAACATGCCGACAATCACTTCATTCAAATAATTGTGCGTGTGGCTCCCGGACGGCCGATGGAGACCAAACGAGAACTGCTGAAAGCGGTTCTCGACGCCGCTCGGAATGTCGCAGCAGCCGCACTGCAGGAAGGGCGGCTTGGGCTTCGCGCCGATCTCTACGAATCCGATCCGAATTTCGCATTCCAGGAAATAGCACTCGCCTGAACTCGTCGGTGCTTTCACAAGGGTAATTGCAATGAGCCTGATCTATGTTCTTAACGGCCCAAATCTCAACCTACTGGGCAAGCGCCAGCCTCACATCTACGGCCACGAGACACTGGCCGACGTCGAGGCCTCCTGCCGGAGGCTGGCATCGGAACTCGGACACGAGCTCCGCTTCCACCAGAGCAACCGCGAATACGAAATCATCGACTGGATCCATGAAGCGCGTGAGAATGGTGCCGGCATCGTGATCAATCCTGCTGCATTCACGCACACGTCGCTTGCCATCCTCGACGCTCTGAATACGTTCGAAGGTCCCGTCATCGAGATCCATATCTCCAACGTGCATAAGCGCGAAAGCTTCCGCCATCACTCCTTTGTCTCCCACCGGGCAGACGGCGTAATCGCCGGCCTTGGGACGGAAGGCTACCAGCTCGGTATCCGCCGCGTGGCGACAATGCTAAAGACCCCGAAGAACGGCTAACGCATAATGGTCGACCGGGTCAAACTAGCGGTCCTCGGGGCGGGGCTGATTGGAAAGCGTCCTATTCGACAGTCTTGGAAGAACCCGCGGGGCTTTGATTGAGAAGCCGGCGGAACACACTTTCAGCGCGCGTTGCGCCGCCCTGAAGCACGTCACGTGCTACCTATGCCAGAGCTGCCCTGATCTTTTCGGCATTGGCGGCAAGCACCGCGCCGTCCTCCATCTTGCCGGAATGCGGCTTGAGCGCCACGCCTTCATGACGGGGAATGATGTGGAAATGCAAATGGAACACCGTCTGCCCGGCGGCTGGTTCGTTGAATTGGGCGATAAACACACCATCGGCATCGAACACCTCTTCGAGCGCCTTGGCGACCTTCTGCACGACGGTGATGGCATGGGCGAGGGTAGCGGGATCGGCATCGAGGATATTGCGGGAAGGCGCCTTCGGAACGACGAGCACATGGCCCGGCGCCTGCGGCATCACATCCATGAAGGCGACGGTATGCTGATCCTCATAGATACGGTGCGAGGGGATTTCGCCGCGCAGGATCTTGGCGAAGATGTTGTTGTCGTCATAAGCGGCCGGCTTGGTCATCGCGAAATCTCCTCACTTTCTATTTGATCGGGTAGCGCGCTCGGCAGGGCGGCGTCAATCCTCCTGCTGGCGCTCGCCCTTGCGGAAGGGGCTGTGCTCGGCCAGCAGCTCGCCCATCTGTTCGACATCGGCGCGCTCGCGGGCGAGATAATCGCCGATCGCCCGACGAAGGCCGGCATGGGCGACATAATGGGCCGAATGCGTCGTCACCGGTAGGTAGCCGCGGGCGAGCTTGTGTTCGCCCTGGGCGCCGGCCTCGACCCGCTTCAACCCTTTCGTAAGGGCAAAATCGATCGCCTGGTGATAGCAGACCTCGAAATGCAGGAAGGGGTGATCCTCGATGCAGCCCCAGTGACGGCCGTAGAGCGTCTCGCCGCCGATGAAGTTGATCGCGCCGGCGACGTAGCGCCCGTCGCGCTTGGCCATGACGAGCAGGATGTCGTCGGCCATGCGCTCGCCGATCAGCGAGTAGAATTTGCGGGTGAGGTAGGGCCGGCCCCATTTGCGCCCGCCGGTATCCATGTAGAATTTGAAGAACTGGTCCCAGATGCGTTCCGTCAGGTCGCTGCCGGTCAGCCAGTCGATGCTGATGCCGTTTTCGAGTGCGGCCCGGCGCTCCTTGCGCAATGCCTTGCGTTTGCGCGAGGCGAGCGTTTCGAGGAATTCCTCGTGATTGGCATAGCCGTCATTGATGAAATGGAACTGCTGGTCGGTGCGGTGCAGATAGCCGTCCATCTCGAAGACGCCGATCTCTTCATCAGGGACGAAGGTGACATGGGCCGAGGAGATGCCGAGCCGGCGCACGACCTCCTTCAGGCTTTCGGCGATCGCGCTCTGGATCGGCAGCCGCTGCAGCCCCTCGGCGACGAGAAGCCGCGGACCCGTCGCCGGAGTGAATGGGATAGAGCATTGAAGTTTGGGATAATAGCGCCCGCCGGCCCGCTCGAAGGCATCGGCCCAGCCATGGTCGAAGACATATTCACCCTGGCTGTGGTTCTTGAGGTAGCCGGGCAGGGCGCCGATCAGGTCACCGCGATCGGTCTCGAGCAGCAGGTGATGGCCGAGCCAGCCGGTCTCGGCGGTGGCCGAACCGGATTCTTCCAGCGATGACAAAAAGGCGTGCGAGACGAAGGGATTGTAAGCGATCGTGGTGCCGCTCTTCGATGCCCCGGAAAGCCTGGACCAGCTCTCCGGGGAAATCGCCGTGAAGGAATGTTCGACGCGAATGGTGAGGTCGTCAGTCATGGGGCAAATGCGAAGCCTGTGGGAGCGCGGTTTCGGCTTTCCCTCAATCTGCGCATGATCTTGGCCAAAAAGCGAGCGTCAAACCGCCACACGCGGGTCGAAGCCTTCGAAGGTCATCTGGTCCGCATTGGCGAAGGTCCGCCGGCGGGCGTCTTCGTCGCGCACCGTCCAGGTGATGACGGGAATGCCCTTTTTGCGTTCGCCTGATATGAAGGCATTCGGCAGGTCGTCGTAATAATAGGAGATGAAATCGAGACCGATCTCCATCGCCTTGGCATGCGTTGCGAACTCCTCCGGCGTGTTGCCGTTGGCGGTCAGCCCGAGCGGGTAGGGGGAGCCGAGCGCCTTCAAATCGCGCAGCAGCCAGTGGTCGAAGCTCATCAGCGCCACCTTGCCCTCATAACCCTGAAGCACTTCGAGAACAGATTCGGCAAACCCTTCATCATCGGCCTCGCGGCCCTTCAGCTCCAGCACCAGCGGCACCTTGCCCCGGACGAGATCGAGAAGTTGGCTGAGCGTCGGCACCTTGTCGCTGGTGCCGCCGACGGCGATCAGTCCGAGTTCCCTGGAGGTGCGCTCCCGGATGTCGCCGGTGAGACTGCACAGGCGCTGCAGGTCCTCGTCGTGAAAGATGATCGGCACGCCGTCGGAGGCGTAATGCAGATCGCATTCGATCGCAAAGCCCGCTTCGACGGCGCGCGAAAAGGCCGAAAGCGTGTTTTCCCAGACGAGCTTATTGAGGTCGTGAAAGCCGCGATGGGCGACCGCCACGTCCTTGATCCAGGCCGCATTCGTCATTCTGCGATTTCCATGATAGCATCGATCTCGACGGCGGCGTTCAGCGGCAGGGCTGCCATGCCGACGGCGGCACGCGCATGTTTGCCGGCCTCGCCGAGCACGCCGGCAATCAGGTTCGACGCGCCGTTGATGACGAGATGCTGCTCGACAAAGTCGGGCGCCGAGGCGACGAAGCCGTTCAGCTTGATGACGCGCCGGATGCGGCCGAGATCGCCGCCAAGAGCGGCCTTCGCCTGGGCGAGGATATTGATGGCGCAGAGTTCGGCGCCGCGCTGGCCCCTTGCAACATCGACCGTCTTGCCGAGATGGCCGGCGACGGCGATCTTGCCGCCTTCGAGCGGCAGCTGGCCGGAAATGTAGAGAAGATTGCCGCTGATGACATAGGGAACGTAATTTGCGGCAGGGGCCGCGGCTTCGGGCAGGGTTATCCCCATCTCAGTCAGGCGCGCTGCAATTTCATCGGACATTTTCGTCTCCGCTTTTGTTGTCAATGTTTCAAAAATTATGCATCAAGACTAGAATCTTTAATATGACAGCTTCGAGCCTCGATTTGGCCGAAAGAGTTCATATAACATCGCGGCCGAGTCCAACAGGAGTGAATGAATGTTCCGATCGTCGCTTGCCGCTCTGCTTCTTGCCAGCGTCTCCGCCAATGCATGGGCGGGTGCGCCTGCGGCAAGCGCTGCGGCCGCGACCGGCCTCATCGCCCATCGCGCTGTCTACGATCTCGAATTGAAGGACGCTTCGGACCGCTCCGGCATCGCCGGCATGTACGGCCGCATGGTCTATGAGTTCGACGGCAGCTATTGCCAGGGCTTTACCACCAATTTCCGCTTCGTGACACAGATCGACACCGGCGACAGCGTGCGCGTCAGCGACCAGCAGACGAAGACCTTCGAGAACCTGAAGGACGGCAAGTTCACCTTCGACACCAAATCCTTCACCGACGACCAGCTCGACAAGGAGGTCAACGGTGCCGCTCAGGATCAGCCTGACGGCGTCAAGGTCGATCTCAAGCAGCCGGCGAGCCGCGAGCTGCAACTGGCCGAAAGCCGCTTTCCCACGGAACACATGCTCGATGTGATCCAGAACGCCAAGGACGGCAAGCGCTTCTTCGAGGCGCGCGTTTTTGACGGTTCCGATGACGGCGACAAGGCGCTGGCGACGACGACGATCGTCGGCAAGCAGCAGACGCCGGTTGCCGAGGAGGCCGATGCCGGCAATGCCGGCGCCTTCTCCAAGACCGCGTTCTGGCCGGTGACGATCGCCTATTTCAACGAGAATGCGAAATCCGATTCGCTGCCGGTCTATCGCATGTCCTTCAAGCTCTATGAGAACGGCATCACCCGCGACTTGACGATGGATTACGGCGATTTCGTTCTGACGGGCAAGCTTGCCAAGCTGGAACTGCTCGAGCGCAAGGCCGAGGCTTGTCAGTAGCGGCTTTTCCGCTGTCATAAAACTGTATCATAAAGTTCATTATTGTGTGGGCGACCAGCGATGATTGAGTCGCCTTCTGTCGTCCTGCTCTTCGGATCGGTGCGATCCCAGCGGCCAGTCCATCGCGACGGGGCCTGTAATTTCAAAAGAGGCCTCCAGACAATTACGCGCCGAAAGCCTGGAAAGCCCGCCTCATGGCCGAGACCGATCTCGCGACTGTTCAGAATGCCGCCCTGCCGGTAGTTGCCGCCGATCCGGCGGAAATTGCCCGCATTTCCGATGGCATCGATATCTCCGACCGCGCCGGCATTTCGGTCTATGGCGACCGCGCCCAGCAGTCGGTCAGCGACTATGCCGACAGAATTCTGCGCGAGGTCCGCAACAAGGATCTCGGCGAGATCGGCCGCCTGCTGACCGACATCATCATCAAGTCGAAGAACCTCGATCCGGCATCGTTGAAGGACAAGGGTTTTCTCAGCCGTATGTTCCTTTCGGCGAAAGCGCGGCTCGAACGGTTCAAAGAGGAATTCGAGGACGTGGCCGGCCAGATCGACCGGATCGGCCTGGAACTCGACAGACACAAGGATACGCTGAGGCGCGACATCGCGCTCCTCGATGATCTGCACGAGGAAACCAAGCAATCGATCATGCGGCTCGATGCCTATGTGCAGGCCGGCAAGACGTTCGCCGAGCGTTTCCGCAGCGTCGAGCTGCCGAAACTGAAGGCGCAGGCCGAAGCGGCGGCGACCGGTCCCGGCGGCGGCATGCTGGAGGCGCAGACCTATCAGGACAGCTTGCAGGCGCTCGACCGGCTGGAGAAGCGCGTCTTCTACCTGCAGCAGGCGCGCCAGCTCGGCATCCAGCAATTGCCGCAGATCCGCATCGTCCAGTCGGGCGACGAGACACTGATCGAGAACCTGCAGGCAACCTCCGCGCTGACCGTCCCGGCCTGGAAGCAGAAGATGGTCATCCTGCTCGGCCTGACGCGGCAGAAATCGGCGCTCGACCTGCAGAAGGCGGTGACGGATGCCACCAACGACATGATCCGCCAGGCATCCGAGATGATGAAGGACCAGGCGATATCAATCGAGCAGCAGTCGCAGCGCGGCATCGTCGATATCGACACGCTCGCCAAGGCGAACAAGGATCTGATCGATACGATATCAGGGGTGCTTCGGGTTCAGGAGGAGGGACGCCGCAAGCGGGCGCTCGCCGAACAGCAGATGGAGCAGATGACGATCGAGCTCAAGAAAGCGATGACTCAGGCGTGATCGACAGAACGACGATGCGAGCGCTGCTTTCAGGCCTGGCACTTCTTGCCGCCCTGGGCCTTACCGGCTGCAATCCCTTCGGCCAGGGGCCGGAGTTCTCAATCGTGTCGGGCTCGGAAAATACCGTCCTGCAGCCGATCGTCGAGGAATTCTGCAAGCAGAAGAACGCCACCTGCACCTTCAAATATGAAGGCACGCTTGATATCGGCCTGGCGCTGCAGAGCGACCAGGGTGTTGCGCAGGATGCGGTCTGGCCGGCCTCCAGCGTCTGGGTCGACATGTTCGACACCCGGCGCCGCGTCAAGAACCTGACCTCGATCGCCCAGACGCCGGTGGTATTGGGCGTGCGCAGGTCGAAGGCCGAGCAGCTCGGCTGGATCGGCAGGGAGGTGTTCATGAAGGACATCCTGGCGGCGGTCGAGAGCGGATCGCTGAGGTTCCTGATGACTTCGGCGACACAATCCAATTCGGGCGCCAGTGCCTATCTCGCCATGCTGTCGAGTGCACTCGGCAACAAGCCTGTGATCGAACCCGGCGATCTCGACGATAAAAACGTGCAGGAGAGCGTCCGGTCGCTGCTGTCGGGTGTTGTGCGCTCGTCCGGTTCCTCCGGCTGGCTTGCCGATCTCTACGTCGATTCTGCCGGCAAGGGTACGCTCTACGACGCGATGTGGAACTACGAGGCGGTGCTGAAGGAAACCAACGACAAGCTCGCCACCCTGTCGCAGGAGCCGCTTTATGCGATCTACCCGGCCGATGGCGTGGCTATGGCGGATTCGCCGATCGGCTTCGTCGATCATGGCCGCGGGCCCGAAGTCCAGACATTCTTCAACGATCTGCTCGCCTATCTCCGCTCAGGCCCCGTGCAGCAGCGCATCGCCGATACCGGCCGGCGCATCCCGTTGACCGACGTCGCCGCCAAGCCGGAGCCGAACTGGAATTTCGATCCGACCCGGCTGGTGACGGCGATCCGCATGCCCGAGCCGGGCGTCATCCGCCAGGCGCTCACCCTTTATCAGGCGGCGTTGCGCAAACCGTCGCTGACGGCCCTCTGCCTCGATTTTTCCGGTTCGATGCAGGGTGACGGCGAGGACCAGCTGCAGAAAGCGATGCGTTTCCTCTTGACTCCCGACGAGGCGAGCAAGGTGTTGGTGCAATGGTCGCCGGCCGACCAGATCATCGTCATTCCCTTCGACGGCAGCGTGCGCAACATGTTCATGGCGAGTGGAAACCCGCTTGAGCAGGAGGGACTGCTGAACGAGATTTCCAGGCAGAAGGCGGATGGCGGCACCAACATGTATGCCTGCGCCGAACGGGCTTTGCAGCAGATCGCCAGAACCGACAGGCTCTCGACTTATCTGCCGGCCATCGTCATCATGACCGACGGCAGGTCCGATGATCAAAGCCGGGCCTTCATGAGCGAGTGGAACGCGATCGAGCCGCGTGTACCGATCTTCGGGATCACATTCGGCGACGCCGACAAGACCCAGCTCGACGCTCTTGCCAAGCAGACCTCGGCGCGCGTGTTCGATGGCGGTTCGGATCTTGCCACCGCCTTCCGCACCGCGCGTGGCTATAATTAGGACGAGCATGCGCAACTGGCTCGGCAATGACGGCAACTGGATCGTGGCGGGACTGGCCGCCGCAATCACCGTGCCGCTGTTGAGTTTTGCCGCCGGCATGCCCTTCTGGATTGCCACCATTATCGCCCTTTTGGTCTTTGCCGGGCTTGTCATTCTGCTGGCGCCGCGCCGGCTGTTCGAAGGTCTCGATTTCAAGCGCATCGGCAGCGGGCGCGTCGCCTTTGCCCGCGACCTCTTGGAGGCGGCCGTTCCCTTTGCTGAAAGGCTGGAGACCGCCGCCGATGCGATCGCCGACAAGCCGGCGGCGGCTGCTGTCCGGCACCTTGCCGAAATCGCCGCCGATGTGTTTCGCAAGGTCGAGGCCAAGCCCGAAAGCGCCAATGCGGTTCGCCGGTTTCTTTCCTATTATCTGCCGCGTGCGGCCGAGGTGGCGGAGGGGTTTGCCGTGATCGAAGCCAAGCGCGTTCCCGACCCGAAGCAGTTGGGGGAGGTGCGCGGCGTTCTGGTGAAGCTCGAAGAGGCCTTCGTTCATTATGCCGACAGCCTTGTCGACGAGGAACTCGGCACGCTCGACACCGATCTGCGCCTCATCCAGGCATCGCTCAAAGAGGATATTGGACGCTGATGGCTCTTTCTCGTCGCGCCTTTGGAGTGGGATTGCTCGGAGCCGGTGTTGCCGGCACCGGCGGTTATTTCGCCGTGCGGGACCGGCCGGAATTGCAGGGTCTGCTGGGCAGCCGCACGACGTTGTTCGGTTTCGTCGGCGGCGAGAAAGAGCCTTTCCTGGCCGACCCCGACGTCATCAAGGCGCTTGGCTCATATGGGTTGACGATAGACAGCCGCGTTGCGGGCTCCGTCGAGATGGTGCGCGAACAGGCGCTGCTGTCGCAGCATCCGCAATTCCTCTGGCCGTCCTCCTCGATCATGGTCGATATCGCCAGGCAGAACGGGATCGGTATCCGCAACGACCGCGTCGTGCTGAATACGCCCGTCGTCGTCTATTCCTGGCAGCCGGTGGTCGACGGCCTGATGAAGGCCGGATTGGTGATGGTGACCAAGGACGGCCATCATCAGCTCTATCTGAAGGCGCTGCTCGATGCGATCCTTGCCGGCGCCGACTGGTCGAAGCTCGGCGTCAACTCGCTCTATGGCCGCGCCCGCATCGTCTCGACCGATCCCAACCGCTCCAACTCAGGTTTCATGTTCGCGGGCCTGGTGCTCAGCCTTTTCAGCGGCAATGTCGCGACATCGGCTGATCTCGCTGCGTTCGGCGGCAAGGTGCAGGCGATTTTCCGCAACATGGGCTTCAAATCGCCGTCGTCAGGCAAGCTTTTCGACCAGTATCTGGCCGGCGGCCTCGGCGGCGAGCCGATGATCGTCGGTTACGAGAATCAGCTGGTCGAATGGATCCTCGCCGATCCCACACGCTGGGAGCGCATCAGGTCGAGCGCGGGGGCAAAGCCGGTGGTGCTCTATCCGCGTCCGACCGTCTATTCCGCGCATCCGCTGATCGTCGTCGACGAAAATGCCAATCGGATGATCGAGGCGCTGACCAGCCCGCGGCTGCAGGAACTTGCCTGGACGAGACACGGCTTCCGCGGTCCCTTGGGCACCGCGACCGGCAATGCCGACAGCGCGATCGGCAGCCTGCTGCCGGCCGAGGTCGACGCCATCCTGCCGATGCCGGACGCCGGCGTCATGCTGTCGCTGCTGCCGACGCTGGCAAGCTGAGCGGCGGCATCTAAAGGGCAGGGCAGCCGCCCGGATGGTCGGCAGAATCCGTGTTTTTATGCCGAATGGAATGTTTTCCTTGCTTTTATGCCGAACCGAATGTATGGGCACCGGCATTCCACACGTAAGGCATGGGATCGTCCGGGAGAAATCCGGGCTGTTCCGCCGGTGGCATCCTCGAAGAGGGTGCTGTTCGTCTTGCGGAGGTTCAACCGGAAAAGGAGTAACAAGGCATGGCATTGCCTGATTTTTCTATGCGCCAGCTTCTTGAGGCAGGCGTCCACTTCGGCCACCAGACCCATCGCTGGAACCCGAAGATGAAGCCGTATATCTTCGGCGACCGCAACAACATTCACATCATCGATCTGGCCCAGACCGTTCCGATGCTGTCGCGCGCCCTCCAGGTCGTCAGCGACACCGTTGCCCGCGGCGGCCGCGTTCTCTTCGTCGGCACCAAGCGCCAGGCGTCCGAGATCATCGCCGACAGCGCCAAGCGTTCGGCCCAGTACTACGTCAACTCGCGCTGGCTCGGCGGCATGATGACGAACTGGAAGACGATCTCCAACTCGATCCAGCGCCTGCGCAAGCTCGATGAGATCCTTGGTGGCGAAGCCCAGGGCTTCACCAAGAAGGAACGCCTGAACCTCGAGCGCGAGCGCGAAAAGCTCGACAAGGCTCTCGGCGGTATCCGCGATATGGGCGGCACCCCCGACCTGATGTTCATCATCGACACCAACAAGGAAAAGATCGCGATCGACGAAGCCAAGCGCCTCGGCATCCCGGTTGTCGCCATCATCGACTCGAACTGCGATCCCGACCTGATCGACTATCCGATCCCGGGCAACGACGACGCATCGCGCGCAATCGCTCTTTACTGCGAGCTGATCTCCCGCGCTGCCATCGACGGCATCGCTCGCCAGCAGAGCTCTTCCGGCCGCGATCTCGGCGCATCCTCCGAAGTTCCGGTCGAGCCGGCTCTCGAAGAAGCAGCCGAAGGCTGATGAAAGCGGGCGGATCGGAAGTTCCGCCAAAGCTTGCATGGACTGGGGAAGGCCGCTCGCGACTCATCGAAGTTCGGCGGCCTTGCCTGTTTCAGGGCGAAGGCGTCAGATGCCTCGCCAGATAAGTTTCGTTATGGCGCGTCTTCATCACGCTGTCATACATACAGGTACATTTCGTGCCTCAATCCGGTGCCGCGCCGCGCTTTGCGGCCCACCGTTTGAACCGACAAGAGGAAGATAATGAGCGAGATTACGGCTGCAATGGTGAAGGAACTGCGCGAAAAGACCGGCGCAGGCATGATGGACTGCAAGAAGGCGCTTGCCGAAACCAATGGCGACATGGAAGCGGCGATCGACTGGCTGCGCGCCAAGGGCATCGCCAAGGCCGACAAGAAGTCCGGCCGTACCGCTGCCGAAGGCCTCATCGGCGTTTCGAGCGAAGGCACCAAGGCCGTCGTCGTCGAAGTCAACTCCGAAACCGACTTCGTCGCCCGTAACGACGCCTTCCAGGATCTCGTCCGTGGCATCGCCAAGGTCGCCGTCTCCACCAACGGCAGCGTCGAGGCCGTTGCGGCCGCGACCTACCCGGCGTCCGGCAAGTCGGTTTCCGACACGATCAAGGATGCGATCGCAACGATCGGCGAGAACATGAACCTGCGCCGCTCGGTCGCTCTCTCCGTCGAGGACGGCGTTGTTGCCACCTATATCCACAATGCCGTTTCCGACGGTCTCGGCAAGCTCGGCGTTCTCGTCGCGCTGAAGTCGACCGGCGACAAGGAAGCCCTGAACGCAATCGGCCGCCAGGTCGCCATGCATATTGCCGCGACCGCACCGCTGGCGATCCGCCCTGAGGAAGTCGATGCCGCCGTCGCCGAGCGCGAGCGCAACGTCTTCATCGAGCAGTCGCGCGCTTCCGGCAAGCCGGACAACATCATCGAAAAGATGGTGGAAGGCCGCATGCGCAAGTTCTTCGAGGAAGTCGCTCTTCTCTCGCAGGCTTTCGTCATCAATCCCGATCTGACCGTCGCAGCCGCCATCAAGGAAGCTGAAAAGGCCGTCGGCGCGCCGATCGAGGTTGCCGGTATGGCCCGTCTTCTGCTCGGCGAAGGCGTCGAGAAGGAAGAAACCGATTTCGCAGCCGAAGTCGCGGCTGCCGTCAAGGGTTGATCTTCCAGCCATAATTCTGAAAACAAGAAGGGCATCGCGTGACAACGCGGTGCCCTTCGTGTATCGGGCATTCACGGCAATTTACGAGGAGCCAAGATGTCTTTAGAGCCTGTCTATAAACGCGTTCTGCTCAAGGCTTCCGGCGAAGCGCTCATGGGGGCCCAGGGTTTCGGGATCGATGTCGCGGTGGCGGACCGCATTGCATCCGATATCGCCGAGGCAAGGCATATGGGCGTGGAAGTCGGCGTCGTCGTCGGTGGCGGCAATATCTTCCGCGGTGTCGCGGTGGCATCCAAGGGCGGCGACCGGGTGACCGGCGACCATATGGGCATGCTCGGCACCATCATCAACGCGCTGGCGCTGGCGACCTCGCTGCGCAAGCTCAACATCGATACGGTGGTGCTTTCGGCCATCTCCATGCCGGAGATCTGCGAGAGCTTTTCGCAGCGCGCGACCCTTTATCATCTGTCGATGGGACGGGTGGTGATCTTTGCCGGCGGCACCGGCAACCCCTTCTTCACCACCGATTCCGCCGCGGCACTCCGCGCCGCCGAAATGGGTGCGCAAGCCATCTTCAAGGGCACGCAGGTCGACGGCATCTATACCGCCGACCCGAAGAAATATCCCGACGCGACGCGGCTTGATCGTCTGACGCACCAGGAAGTACTGGACAGGGGGCTTGCGGTGATGGACGTTGCCGCCGTGGCGCTCGCCAGGGAGAATTCCATTCCGATCATCGTCTTCTCGATCCACGAGAAGGGCGGTTTTGCCGAAATCTTGACGGGCGGTGGCCTCAAAACCATCGTCTCCGACAACTGATAATAGTTAGAGCATGATGGTGTCCGAAACCGCTGACGCTTTTTCGGCATCATGCTTGAGACGGGAGCATCGACATGAGTGAAGGTATCGACATCAAGGAACTGAAGCGCCGCATGGATGGCGCGGTTTCCGCATTCAAGAGCGACATCGCATCGCTGCGCACCGGCCGTGCCTCGGCCAACATTCTCGATCCGGTGACGATCGAGGCCTATGGTTCGCGCGTGCCGCTGAACCAGGTCGCCAACATCACCGTGCCCGAGCCGCGCATGCTGACCGTTTCCGTCTGGGACAAGTCGATGGTCAGCGCCGTCGAGCGCGGCATCCGCGAATCCAACCTCGGTCTCAACCCGATCGTCGACGGCCAGAGCCTGCGCATCCCGCTGCCGGAGTTGAACGAGGAGCGTCGCAAATCGCTCGTCAAGGTGGCTCACGACTATGCCGAAAAGAGCAAGGTCGCGATTCGCCATGTCCGTCGCGACGGCATGGACGGCCTCAAGAAAGCCGAAAAGGATGGCGTAATCGGCCAGGATGAGAGCCGTGCACAGTCGGAACGCGTACAGAAGATGACGGACGAGACGATTTCCGAAATCGACCGCTTGCTTGGCGAGAAGGAAAAGGAAATCATGCAGGTCTAGTGGATCTGTGCCTTTGCCTGGAAAGACCGGACGGGAAATGTCGGAATCTGTATTTTTGACTGTGCCAGAGCATGTTGCCATCATCATGGATGGCAATGGCCGCTGGGCCAAGCAGCGTGGCCTGCCGCGCACGATGGGCCATCGCAAGGGCGTCGAGGCGGTGCGCGAGACAGTGCGCGCGGCCGGCGCGGCCGGCATAAAATATCTGACCCTCTTTGCCTTCTCCTCGGAGAACTGGCGCCGGCCCGAGGCCGAAGTCTCCGATCTGCTCGGCCTGCTCAAGGCTTTCATCCGCCGTGACCTGGCCGAGCTTCATCGCCAGAATGTGCGCATCAGGGTGATCGGCGATCGCCACAGCCTGCGCAGCGATATCCTCGGCCTGCTGCTGGAGGCGGAGGAGACGACCAAGGACAATACGGCGCTGACGCTGGTCATCGCCTTCAATTACGGCTCGCGCGATGAAATCTCCCGCGCCGTGGTGAGCCTGGCCAAGGACGTCGAGGCCGGTCGCCTGAGGGCGCAGGACATCACGCCCGCGCTGATCGACGCCCGTCTCGATACGGCTGGTATCCCCGATCCGGATCTCATCATCCGCACCAGCGGCGAGGAGCGGCTTTCCAATTTCCTGCTGTGGCAGGCCGCCTATTCGGAATTCATCTTCGTTCCGGAATATTGGCCGGATTTCAGCCCCGAAATCTTCCGCTCGGCGCTTGAAAAATTCGCCTCCCGCGACCGGCGCTTCGGCGGCCTGTCGTCGCAGGCAGCCGCGGTTGGCACCTGATGCAGCAGGAACTGAAACTGCGCATCGCTTCAGGGCTGATTCTCGCAGTCGTCGTTCTTGCCGCCACCTGGTATGGCGGCCTTGCCTTCCGCATCCTGGCGGCCGTGATCGGCCTGCTGATCTATTATGAATGGTCGAAAATATCGGGCGTCGCGCGTGACTGGGTTGCCAATGGCGTCGGCTGGATCGGCGAGGCGGCGATCGCTTTCCTGGTGCTTGTCGGTAATTTCGAATTCGCCGCCGGCATGCTGGCCGGTGTCACCGCCGTCGGCATAGCCCTGATCATCCTGCACGGCACCAGCCGCTGGTTCCCGGCGGGCCTGTTTTATGCCGGCGCCACCGGCGTGGTGCTCGCCGGGATCAGAGGCGACGATCGGCTGGGCCTTTATGCCATGCTCTTCGTCTTTGCCGTCGTCTGGGCAACCGATATCCTCGCCTATTTCGTCGGCAGGGCTCTTCGCGGACCGAAGCTTGCCCCGTCGATCTCGCCCGGAAAGACGTGGTCCGGCGCTATCGGCGGCGCCGTTTCGGCGGTCGCAGCCGGCGTCGTTCTTGTCCATTTTCTTGTTCCGGGCGCGGAGGTCGTTGCTGCCGGCGTGGCGCTCATTCTGTCGGTTTGCAGCCAGGCCGGCGATCTTTTCGAATCTTTCATCAAGCGAAAATTCGGGGTCAAGGATTCAAGCCACCTCATCCCGGGTCATGGCGGCGTCATGGATCGTGTCGACGGACTGATTTTCGCCTGTTTTTCGGCGTTCTTGCTTGCTGGGCTTTTTTCCCTGATAAAGGGGGGCGGGATGACATCGCTCGGCGCGGCATTGTTCGGCCTTTGATGACGCGGCAGCCTGACGGAAGGAACTAATGGACGTGATGACAGGCATATATGCATTTGTGATGGGGAACATCGTCACCTTCATCCTGGTGCTCTCGCTGCTCGTCTTCGTGCATGAGATGGGGCATTATCTCGTCGGACGCTGGAGCGGCATTCGCATCATCGCCTTTTCCGTCGGCTTCGGCCCGGAGATATTCGGCTTCACCGACCGCCACGGAACACGCTGGA
This sequence comes from Rhizobium sp. M1, assembly GCF_002531805.1. NCBI lineage: Bacteria > Pseudomonadati > Pseudomonadota > Alphaproteobacteria > Hyphomicrobiales > Rhizobiaceae > Rhizobium > Rhizobium sp. M1. The sequence continues at coordinate 48,728 of NZ_NWSW01000034.1, forward strand.
AGATTTCGGCAATCCCGCTTGGCGGTTACGTCCGTTTCTTCGGCGATGAGGATGTTTCGAGCAAGCCCGACAACGATGGGATCGCCGCCATGTCCGAGGAGGACAGGGCGCGCTCCTTTGCCGGCGCCAAGCTGTGGAAACGCGCCGCGACCGTCGCCGCCGGCCCGATCGCCAATTTCCTGTTGGCGATTGTGATCTTCGCTGTTCTCTTCACCGTCTATGGCCGCATGATCGCTGACCCGGTCGTTGCCGAGGTCAAGCCGGAGAGCTCGGCCGCCGTCGCCGGGATTCTTCCCGGCGATCTCTTGATTGCCATCGACGGCGACAAGGTCGAGACCTTCGATGAGGTGCGCCGCTATGTCGCCATGCGTCCGAGCCAAAGGATCGTCGTCACGATCGAGCGCGGCGGCCAAAAGCTCGATGTGCCGATGGTGCCGCAACGCACCGACACGACCGACCAGTTCGGCAATAAGATTGAACTCGGCCAGATCGGCATCGTCACCAACAAGGAAGCCGGCAATTTCCGCCTGCGGACCTACGCCCCGCTTGAGGCTGTGCGGGAAGGGGTGATCGAAAGCGCAGGCATCGTCACCGGCACCTTCAAATATATCGGAAATATCTTCGCGGGATCGATGCGGGCCGATCAATTGGGCGGTCCGATCCGTGTGGCGCAAGCTTCCGGACAGATGGCAAGCCTCGGGCTTGGCGCAGTGCTGCAGCTTGCCGCGACACTTTCGGTTTCGATAGGATTGCTTAACCTGATGCCGGTTCCGGTACTTGATGGCGGCCACCTGATGTTCTATGCGGTGGAGGCGGTGAGGGGCAGACCCCTGGGCTCCAAGGCTCAGGAAGTTGCGTTTCGCATCGGCTTGGCAATGATATTGACATTGATGGTTTTTACGACCTGGAACGACATAAGCGTGAGCTCAGGGTAAACGCGCAAGGTAAGGGAATTACTATTTATTTACGATGTTTCAAGGCTGTAGTGGCGAATGGGTCACGCTTCGAAATGAAGTAAACAGAAATTAACGCCCTCCCTTGCTTGTATGTCAAAAGCGGGTAAAACGACACACGTGACCGGAATCGGGTTCTCCCGGGGACGGGGACGAGGGAAAAAAGGTAATAGGTGAAATGAAGGCTGGTTCAAAGTTTTTGAACGCAGTATCGGCGGTTGCGCTGTCTGCTAGTGTTGTTGCTTCGGGCGCAGGCGCTTTGACGTTCGTTTCCGCTACGGCCGCCGAGGCCGCGGTTATCCAGCGCATTGATGTGCGCGGCGCCAGCCGCGTCGGCGCGGAAGCTGTCCGGTCGAACCTGACCATCACGCCCGGCAAGAGTTTTTCGAACACAGACATCGATGACTCGGTCAAGCAGCTCTACGGCACCGGTTACTTCTCCGACGTCAAGATTTCGGTCTCCGGCGGCACGCTCGTCGTCAATGTCCAGGAAGCCCAGCTCGTCAATCAGGTCGTCTTCAACGGCAACCGCAAGATCAAGGACGACAAGCTCGCGACGATCGTCCAGACCCATGCTGCCGGTCCCTACAGCGACACGCAGATCCAGTCCGACATCCAAGCGATCAAGGATGCCTATGCCGCCACCGGCCGCAGCGAAGTCGAAGTGACGACGCAGGTGGTGCCGCTCGGCGAAGGTCGCGTCAATCTCGCCTTCGTCATCAACGAAGGTGACCGCACCAAGATCGATTCGATCAATTTCGTCGGCAACAATGCCTACAGCGCCGGCCGTCTGGCTGCCGTCATCAATACCAAGCGTTCGAACTTCCTTTCGTTCCTGACCCGCAAGGACGTCTATAACGAAGACAAGCTTCACGCCGACGAAGAAGCGCTGCGCCAGTTCTATTACAACCGCGGCTATGCCGATATGCGCATCGTCTCTTCCGATGCGAGCTTCGACGAGGCAACCAACAAGTACACGCTCACCTTCAACATCGAGGAAGGTCAGCGTTACGACTTCGGACCGGTGACCGTCCAGTCGACCGTCGAAGGCGTCGGCTCTGATCAGCTGCTGCCGCTGGTGCGCACTAAGGAAGGTCATGTCTACAGCGCCAAGGAGGTGCAGAAGTCGATCGAAGCGATCTCCGATCAGGTGGCCTCTGCCGGTTATCCCTTCGCGCGCGTCACGCCGCGCGGTAACCGCGACCTGAACAACAACACGATCGGTGTCGAATATCTGGTCGACCAGGGCGAGCGCGCCTATGTCGAGCGCATCGAAATCCGCGGCAACAGCCGCACGCGCGATTACGTCATCCGCCGCGAATTCGACATGAGTGAAGGCGACGCCTTCAATCAGCAGATGATCACCAAGGCCAAGCGCCGCCTCGAAGCGCTCGGCTATTTCTCCTCCGTCAATATCTCCACCCAGCCGGGCAGCTCGCCGGATCGCGTCGTGGTGGTCGTCGACGTGCAGGATCAGTCCACCGGTTCGTTCGGCGTCGGTGCGGGTTATGCCGCCGGCGGTGACGGCCTGCTGCTCGAAGCGTCGATCGAAGAGAAGAACTTCCTCGGCCGCGGCCAGTACATCCGCATCTCGGCCGGCGGCGGTCAGGAAGGTTCGCGCGCCTACGGCGTCAGCTTCACCGAGCCCTATTTCCTCGGCTATCGTCTGGCGGCGGGCTTCGACGTCAACCACAGCGAGACGTCGAGCAACGACAACTACGATTACGAGGAAACCAGCGTCGTCCTGCGCGTCACCGCGCCGATCACCGAGGATCTGGCGACGACCTTCCGTTATAACTACAAGCAGATGAAGTATGACGCTGATGACAGCGATCTTTCCGACCTGTCGGCTCCGTATCAGCACCTCGTCGAGGACAGCCCGTGGACGCGGTCTTCCATCTCGCAGACGCTGACCTACAACACGCTCGACGACACGGTCCTGCCGCGCGAAGGCATCTACGCGACGGCGACGCAGGAAATTGCCGGTCTCGGCGGCGACTCGCAGTTCTACAAGATCTACGGCAAGGCCCGTTACTACCACCTGCTCGCTGACGATGCCGATATCATCGGCTCGGTTTCGGCCTCGGCTGGTTATGTCGTCGGCTTCGGCGAGCATCTGAACGTCTTCGACCAGTTCACGTTGACCAACGGCGACATTCGCGGGTTCGAAAACAAGGGCATCGGCCCGCGCGTTTCCGGCACCAACGACGATCCGCTGGGCGGTACGACGTATTTCACGGCATCGGCCGAAGCAACCTTCCCAATGCCGGGCTTCCCGCGTGACTTCAATCTGCGCGGCGCGGTCTTCGCCGATGCGGGCACGTTGTTCGGCAACGACGTCGACCTCAGGGGTGACGGCATCGAGGGTGAAGACGCCTCGCTGCGCGCTTCCGTCGGTGTCGGCGTCGTCTGGCAGTCTCCTTTCGGTTCGTTGCGTCTGGATTACGCAATCCCGGTCCTCAAGGAAGACTTCGACAAGACGCAAAACTTCAAGTTTGGCATCAACAACCAATTCTGATATCGGCAGTCCGGAACTGTAAGACTCAATTCCGTTCTGGAGCATTGCCGATGGAGCAAAACGTTTTTTTTCTGCCCCATGAAGGTCTGAAGCTCGCTGAGCTGGCAGAGTTTCTTGGGGCGGAACTCGCCAATTCCGATCATGCCGACATCATCGTCCGCTCCGTCGCTCCCATCAACCGGGCGCGGGCGGGCGACGTCTGTTATATCCTGTCGCGCCGCAGCCGGGACGAGCTGCTGACCTGCCAGGCCTCGGCGGTGATCTGCGACAAGGCGCTCGCCGACCTCGTACCTCAGCATATCCCGATCATCCTGTCGTCCAATCCGCATGCGGCTTTCGCCATGGCAGGCGGCCTGTTCTACCCGGCGGCACTGCGCCCGGTCACCATTTCGCCGGGTGAAGGCGAGATCGCGCCGAGCGCGGTGATCGATCCGAGCGCCAAGCTGGAAAAAGGCGTGATCGTCGAGCCGCTGGCGGTTATCGGGGCGCATGCCGAGATCGGCGAGGGCACCCGTATCGGCGCGCACAGCATCATCGGCCCAGGCGTCAAGATCGGCCGGGATTGTTCGATTGCAGCCGGCGCCAGCATTCTCTGCGCGCTGATCGGCAACGGTGTCATCATCCACAACGGCGTTCGCATCGGCCAGGATGGTTTCGGGTATGCGCCGGGTCCGCGCGGCATGATCAAGATCGTCCAGATCGGCCGGGTGATCATCCAGGATAATGTCGAGATCGGCGCCAATACCACGATCGACCGCGGCGCCATGGATGATACCGTGATCGGCGAGGGCACCAAGATCGACAACCAGGTCCAGATCGGCCACAACGTTCAGATGGGCCGCCATTGCGCCATTGTCGCGCAGGTCGGCATTGCCGGCAGCACGAAGATCGGCAACGGCGTGCAGATCGGCGGCCAGGCCGGCATCAAGGGCCATGTGACGATCGGCGACGGCGTGCAGATCGCCGCCAAAAGCGGTATCATGACCGATCTTGCCGCCGGCGGGCAATATGGCGGCGTACCGGCTCGTCCGCTGAAAGACTATCTGAGAGAGGCGGCGCAACAAGTGTCGAAGTCCAAGTTGCGCGGGCGGAACCCTGGAGGCAAGGAAAATGACTGAGGAAGCCACGACGACGCTTTCTTCGGCTGACATCATCGAGATCATGAAGCTGTTGCCGCATCGCTATCCGTTTCTGATGGTCGACAAGATCATCGAGATCGATGGCGACAACGCGGCGATCGGCATCAAAAACGTCACGGTGAACGAGCCGCATTTCACCGGCCATTTTCCGGAGTCGCCGATCATGCCGGGTGTGCTGTTGATCGAGGGCATGGCGCAGACGGCGGGTGCGATCTGTGCCAAGAAGGAAGGCCAGCCGGGCAACCTTGTCTACTTCATGACCATTGAGAATGCGCGTTTCCGCAAGCCGGTTGTGCCCGGCGATCGCGTCGAATTCCATGTCAAGAAGCACAAGCAGCGCGGCAATATCTGGAAATTCCATTGCGACGCCAAGGTGGACGGCGCGCTTGTCGCCGAGGCCGATATCGGCGCGATGATCGTTCGTAAGGATCAGGCATGAGTACGATTGCCGAAAGCGCCCGCATTCACCCGATGGCCGTCGTCGAAGACGGGGCCACGATCGGTGAGGGCGTGAAGATCGGTCCCTTCTGCCATGTCGGGCCGCACGTCGTCCTGCATGACAATGTCGAGCTCCTGGCGCATGCGATCGTCACCGGCCGGACCGTGATCGGCAAGGGCACGCGCATCTTCCCGATGGCGGTCGTCGGCGGCGATCCGCAGAGCGTGCATCACGCCGGCGAAGAGACGACGCTTTCGGTCGGCGCCAACTGCACGATCCGTGAAGGCGTGACGATGAACACCGGCACCGCCGATTTCGGCGGCCAGACGATCGTCGGCGACAACAATCTGTTCCTGGCCAATTCGCATGTGGCGCATGACTGCCGGGTCGGCAACCACGTGATCATGTCGAACAACGTCATGCTCGCCGGCCACGTCGTCATCGAGGATCGCGTCATTCTCGGCGGCGGCTCGGCCGTTCATCAGTTCACCCGCGTCGGCCGCCAGGCCTTCGTCGGCGGGCTGTCGGCAGTCAGTTACGACGTCATTCCCTACGGCATGCTGAACGGCAATCCCGGTCTGCTGGGTGGTCTCAATGTCGTCGGCATGACGCGCGCCGGCATCGACCGCGCCGTCATCCACAGGGTGCGCCGCGCCTACAAGGCGATCTTCGAGGGAACGGCCTCCGTGCGTGAGAACGCCGCGGCCATCCGCGAGGAATATGCCGATTGCGCAGAGGTGATGCAGATCCTGGATTTCATCGCCGCCGAAAGCGACCGCGCCCTGTCCTCGCCGACTCGAGGTCAGAAGGGCTAGCCCGTGGCTTTATCAGGCGACACCGCGGCGGGCCGGCTGGCGATCATCGCCGGCGGCGGCCTTCTGCCTTCCTACGTCGCGGAAGCCGCACGCGCAGCAGGCGAAAATCCTGTTATCGTCGCCCTGAAGGACGAAAGCGACCGGCGTTGGGAAGGCTACGACCACGCTATAATCGGCATCGGCGATTTCGCCGCCCTCAATAGTCTTCTCAACCGTTATGGCATCGGCCGCGTGGTGATGTCGGGCAGCGTGCGCCGCCGGCCGGAATGGCGTGAGGTGCGCCCGACGCTGCGCATTCTGATGAAGGTGCCGGCCGCGATCCGCACCCTGCTTTCCGGCGGCGACGATACGGTCCTGCAGATGGTGATCCGGCTGATCGAGGGAAATGGCCGGCGTGTCGTCGGCGCCCATGAGATCGCCCCCGACCTGCTGGCTTCCGTCGGTCCGCTTGGCGCCGTGGCACCCGGTGACGAAGATCGGCGCGATATCAGCCGTGCTGCCGAAGCCGCCGAGATGCTCGGCCGGCTGGATGTCGGGCAGGGCGCCGTCAGCATCGGCGGGCGGGTTGTCGCGCTGGAAGGTCTTGAGGGCACCGATGAGATGCTCGACCGTGTCGCCGGGCTCAGAGCCGCCGGGCGCATTTCGACGCGCCGCCGCGGCGTGCTCGTCAAGCTCTGCAAGCCGCAGCAGGATATTCGCGCCGACCTGCCGGCCATCGGCGTTTCCACGGTGCTGAACGCCGGTAAAGCCGGCCTTGCCGGTATCGCCGTCGAAGCCGGCCGCTCGCTGGTGCTCGATCGTGCTGCCGTCATCCGCGCCGCCGACGAGGCCGGACTTTTCGTCTGCGGCATTGATCGCGGTCTTCCGGAATGGGGGCTGGAATGACCGGCGCGCCGCTGAAGATTGCCGTCATTGCCGGTGAGGTGTCGGGCGATCTCCTCGGCGCCGACCTCATCGCCGCGCTGAAGCGCATCCATGGCGGACCGGTGGAACTTGTCGGTGTCGGCGGGGAGGGTCTGCAGGCGGAGGGCTTGCGATCCCTGTTCGATTTTTCCGAACTGTCGATCATGGGCATCACCCAGGTGCTGAGCCGGCTGCCGAAGCTGTTTGGCCTGATCCGCCGGACAACGGCTGAAATCATCGCCGCAAGGCCTGACATTCTGCTCATCATCGACAGCCCGGATTTCACCCATCGCGTGGCAAAGCGTGTCCGCACGGCGCTGCCGGATTTGCCTGTCGTCGATTATGTCTGTCCGAGCGTCTGGGCCTGGAAGGAATATCGCGCCGAGCGCATGCTTGCCTATGTCGATCACGTGCTCGCCGTCCTGCCTTTCGAACCGGCGACGATGCAGCGCCTCAAAGGCCCGGCAACGACCTATGTCGGGCATCGCCTGACCGCCGACCCTGCGCTCCTGGAGACCCGACGCCTGCGTGCGGGAAGACGGCCCGGCAACGGCACAATCCTGCTTCTGCCCGGCTCACGCTCCTCGGAAATCCAGAAGCTCCTGCCGCATTTCGAGGTGGCGGTGAGCGAACTTGTCGCCCGCAATGGACCGATGTGCTTCATCCTGCCGACGATGCGACACAAGGAAGGGCTTGTGCGCGAATTGACGGCGAAATGGGCGGTAACGCCGGAGATCGTTGTCGGCGCGGAAGCAAAGTGGAAGGCTTTCGTCGAGGCCGATGCAGCCATGGCGGCATCCGGAACCGTTATTCTCGAACTGGCGCTCGCCGACGTTCCCGTCGTCTCCGCCTACAGGGTCGACTGGATCATGCGGCTGCTGACATCGGGCATCAAGACCTGGACAGGGGCGCTGCCGAACCTGATTGCCGATTACGCGGTCGTGCCGGAATATCTGAACGATGTCGTTCGCGGCGCAAGCCTCGCACGCTGGATGGAAAGGCTGTCGGCCGACACTTACCAGCTCAAGGCGATGAAGGAAGGTTATGAGCTCATCTGGCAGCGCATGCAGACTGAAAAGCCGCCGGGCGAATATGCTGCCGAAATCCTGCTCGACGTGCTGAAAAAGAAAAAACCCGGTCGTTTCTGACCGGGTTTTCTTTTGAGCCGATTGGTCTGAAGCGATCAGCGCTTCGAAACCGGGATGTAGTCGCGCTTCGGTTCGCCGACATAGAGCTGGCGCGGACGGCCGATGCGCTGCTCCGGATCCTCGATCATCTCGTTCCACTGCGCGATCCAGCCGACGGTGCGGGCAAGCGCGAAGAGCACGGTGAACATGGTCGTGGGGAAGCCCAGCGCCTTCAGCGTGATGCCGGAATAGAAGTCGATGTTCGGATAGAGCTTCTTCTCGATGAAATATTCGTCGGTGAGCGCGATGCGCTCGAGCTCCATCGCCACTTCGAGCAGCGGATCGTCCTTGATGCCGAGTTCGCCGAGTACTTCATGCGTCGTCTTCTGCATGATCTTGGCGCGCGGGTCGTAGTTCTTGTAGACGCGGTGGCCGAAGCCCATCAGGCGGAACGGATCGTTCTTGTCCTTGGCGCGGGCGATATATTCCGGAATATGATCGACGGTGCCGATCTCGTTCAGCATGTTGAGTGCTGCTTCGTTGGCGCCGCCATGCGCGGGGCCCCACAGGCAGGCGATGCCGGCCGCGATGCAGGCGAACGGGTTGGCGCCCGACGAACCGGCGAGGCGGACGGTCGAGGTCGACGCGTTCTGCTCGTGATCGGCATGCAGGATGAAGATGCGGTCCATGGCGCGGGCAAGCACCGGGTTGACCACATATTCCTCGCAGGGAACGGCAAAGCACATGCGCAGGAAGTTCGATGCATAGTCGAGGTCGTTCTTCGGGTAAACGAAGGGCTGGCCGATATGGTACTTATAGGCCATGGCGGCCAGCGTCGGCATCTTGGCGATCATCCGCAGGCTGGCGACCATGCGCTGATGCGGATCGGTGATATCGGTCGAGTCGTGATAGAAGGCCGACAGCGCGCCGACGCAGCCGCACATGACGGCCATCGGATGCGCATCGCGGCGGAAGCCGGTGAAGAAGCGGCTCATCTGCTCGTGCACCATGGTGTGATGCGTGACCCGATAGTCGAAGTCCTTCTTCTGCGCGGCCGTCGGCAGTTCGCCGTAAAGCAGGAGGTAGCAGACCTCGAGGAAGTCGCCATGTTCGGCGAGCTGCTCGATCGGGTAGCCGCGGTGCAGCAGCACGCCTTCGTCGCCGTCGATATAGGTGATTTTCGATTCACAGGATGCGGTCGAGGTGAAGCCCGGATCGTAGGTGAAGGAAGCGGTGTTCTTGTAGAGAGCACCGATATCGATGACGCTTGGACCGATCGTGCCGCTTTTGACGGCGAGGTCGACTGATTTGTCACCGATTTTTATTGTTGCGCTTTGATCCGTCATGCTGATCCTCCGAAATGTCGGTGGCGCCACAAAAGCGCCATAGGGGTTAAGCGTCCTTACCGATAGCTATATGATCGCGAAGCTAATGCCAAGTTACCGTGACGGCATTTTGTGCATTGCGGCATCACCTTTTAGGCACTGCAGCGATGAGCGGCACGCATAGCGGAAACCGATGATTCGACTGGTCTTTTCGCATTTGCGATTTTCGCTCGTATTTCAATCGATTATGCTTGCCGGATTTGCCCGGAGGTTGCATTCTGGGTGCCTGGGCAGGGTAAGTTCGGGCGGCGCATGCAGGAATTGACGACAGTCGAATTGCGGCCGCAAGCGGGCGTCGGTCTTGCCGATCCGGCCGATCTTCCTGCCCCAGCTGTGGTGATGCGGCCGGCGAGAACCCAGTCCGCGATGTCGTTGCGCCACCGGCTGCCGGCGGCAATGAGACAAGCGCTGCGTGCTGGCGGCCGGATGCTGAGCGAGGAGGCCGACCACGGCCGCCTGCTCCTGTTCTCGCCGGTCTTCCTCGGCGCCGGCGCGGCATACTGGTTTCTTGCTGCAACGGATTTTCCGCTCCTTCCATCGTTGCTCTGCCTGTCGGTACTGATGCTTGCGGTGCTCGTCGCCGGTCGCAGCCGGCCCGCCTTGCGGGCAACGCTTATGGCGCTTGCCCTCGTGGTATGCGGCATGCTCTGCGCGCGGCTCGAAAGCTGGCGGGCCTCGACTGTCATACTCGATTCATCCGTGACGACGACGGTGATAGGCCGCGTCGAGCGGCGCGAAGGCGACGATCGTAGGCGGTGGCGTTATGTTCTTGCCGTCACCGGCACCGAGGCGCCACAGGTGAAGCGGCCGCCGAGGCGTATAACCGTGATCGCCCGCGGCGCCGATACGCCTTTCGAGATCGGTGACGTCATCACCGGCCGAGCACGGTTGACGCCGCCGGCGGGGCCGGCGCTTCCCGAGCTCAACGACTTTTCCTTCGGTGCCTATTTCGATGGCATCGGCGCCAACGGCTTCTTCTACGGTGCGCCCGAGAAAGTCGATTCGCGGGCAGGCCCGCAGCCTGCGAGATCGACGTCCGAAGCTCTGCTCGAATGGCTTTACCAGTTGCGCAGCGGCATCGGCGATCGCATACGCTCGATCCTGCCCGGCGACACAGGCGCTTTTGCCGCTGCTCTGGTGACTGACGAGCGGCGCGCCATCTCGAAGGAAACGACGGAGGCGCTGCGCCAGTCCGGCCTTGCGCATATCGTGGCGATCTCGGGCCTCAACATGGCGTTGTCGGCCGGCATCTTCTTCGTCGGTTTCCGGATGCTGCTCAGCCTCGTTCCTGTTGTCGCTCAAGCCTATCCGACAAAGAAGCTCGCCGCGGCCGGCGCGCTCCTCGCCGTCACGGCCTACTTCCTGATCTCAGGATTCGGGGTTTCGGCCGAACGCGCCTTCATCATGATGGCGATCATGCTGATTGCCGTCTTCTTCGATCGGCCGTCGATCAGCCTGCGCAATGTCGTTCTCTCGGCGCTCGTCATCATCGCCATTTCACCCTCCGAAGTCTTGGGTCCGAGCTTCCAGATGTCCTTTGCCGCGACTTTGGCACTGGTATCGGGCTACCAGCTGTGGAAGGACCGGCGCGTCCGGGAAAACCCGTTGCTGAAGCTGCCGGTCCTGCGGCCGGTCGTGGCGGTCGCCGGTTTCCTCGGCGGCGTCTTCCTGACCTCGTTGATCGGTGGCTTTTCCACGGCGCTGTTTTCGATCGAGCATTTTCATCGCCTGACCGCTTATGGCCTGCCGGCAAACCTTGCGACGATGCCGATCATCTCCTTCATCGTCATGCCGGCCGGGCTGCTGGCTATGTTGCTCATGCCGTTCGGTCTGGACGCTCCGCTCTGGAAAGTGGTCGGCTTCGGCCTCGATCTGGTGATTGCGGTCGCCAAGACGGTGTCCGGCTGGGGCGGCGACATCGGCCTCGGCCGCTTGCCCGCCTGGTATTTCGCGGTCGCCGTGGCAGGCTTTCTGCTGCTGACGCTGCTCCGCACCCGGTTGCGCCATGCCGGCACATCGATCCTCGCCGTTTCGACGCTCATCCTGCTGATTCTGCCAGGGTCCCGGCCACCGGATCTGGTGATTTCCGAGGATGGTGGTCTGGTCGCGCTTGTCGCGACGGAGGCCATGGCTTCCAACCGTGAAAACCCGCCGGACTTCATCTTCGACCAGTGGCAAAGAGCGCTGGTCCTGCCGAGGCACCACCCGCCGAAGATGCTGGATGGTCCTGCCATCCCGCCACCGGGTGAGGACCGCCGCGTCAGGCTGTCCCGCGACCAGCAGAATGACGCGAGGGCGGCGATGGCGACCGCCGCAGCCGGCGGTGAGACAAATCGGTTTTCCTGCGTGAAGAAGGCCTGGTGTATAGCCAGGCTCGGCAATGGCCATGTCGTCGCCGTCATCGACAACGCCGCCTATCTCGGCCCGGCCTGCGACGCCGGCGAGATTGTCGTGACCGCGGTGCGCCTGCGTTTCGACCGTTGCCGCTCGGGTGCGACACTCTTCACCGGCGAGACGCTGCGTAGGACCGGTTCCGTCGAACTGCGTTTTGCACAGGAGGGATTCGAGGTCGCAACCGCATTCGATGCTTTGTCGCGTCCATGGATGCGCCATCGAGCCTATGATTGGCGCAAAGACAGTTTTACCGAAACCGGCCCGTCCGCTGTCAGTGATAACGGCGAATGAGGCCGACCAGCTTGCCCTGCACCTTGACCCGGTCGGGCCCGAAGATACGGGTCTCGTAAGCCGGGTTGGCGGCTTCGAGGGCGATCGAGGCACCCTTGCGGCGAAAGCGCTTCAGCGTCGCTTCCTCGTCGTCGACCAGCGCAACGACGATATCGCCGGGACTTGCGGTGCTGCCGTTGCGGATGATCACCGTGTCGCCGTCGAAGATGCCGGCGTCGATCATCGAATCGCCCTTGACCTCCAGCGCATAATGTTCACCCGAGCCGAGCATGTCTGAGGGAACGACGATGTCGTGCGTGTTGTTCTGGATCGCCGAGATCGGAACACCGGCGGCGATCCGGCCCATGACCGGCACGGACACAGTGTTGCCGTTGTCGGCGATCGGCTTTGCGGCAGGGGGGGCGGCGACCGGCTGGGGCTTGCCGAGGCTGCCTTCGATAACGCTCGGTGAAAAACCGCGGCGCGGCTGAAGACTGGGGCTATAGGCCTCCGGCAGCTTGATCACTTCCAGGGCCCGGGCCCGGTTCGGTAGGCGGCGAATGAAACCACGTTCCTCCAGCGCCGTGATCAGTCGATGAATGCCGGATTTCGAGGCGAGATCCAGGGCATCCTTCATCTCGTCGAAAGAGGGCGGAACGCCGGATTCCTTCATGCGCTCATGAATGAAAAGGAGAAGCTCCTGTTGTTTGCGCGTGAGCATCGACGTCAGACCCCGTGATTGAAACAAATCCAGAACAGACACTATATGTTCCATATGTGTTCCGCAAGTAGCTAAATTTCCGTAAAACTTCGCGCCAACTCGTCGAGATTTTTATTTTCATTCGCCGGATTGGCGCACATGTCTTGCATTGAGGGTGGTGCTGTCGCACATCTCTGGCGTGTCAGGAGGGATATCATGATCGCACATTCCGCCAAACCGCACCCGCTGGATCATGTCGTGCTGCCCGTCGTCAATATCGACCTGGCGCGCGAAAGGCTCGGCAAGCTCGGCTTTACCGTCGCCGCCGATGCGCGCCATCCGTTCGGAACGGAAAATGCCTGCGTCTTTTTCGCCGACAAGACCTATATCGAGCCGCTCGGCGTGGCGAGTGTCGAGGAGAGCGAGACAGCGGCCCGCCACGGCAATGTCTTCATCGCCCGCAATCGCGCCTTCCGCTTCCGCTGCGGCGAGGAGGGACTTTCGGCGTTGGCCTTCCTCACCGAGGATGCCGGCCTCGATCATCGGCGATTCGTGGGTAGCGGCGCGAGTGCCGGCGAGATGTTGCAGTTCAGCCGGCCGATGCGGATGCCGGACGGTTCGGAAAGCGTCGGCAGCTTCAAACTGGCCTTTTCAGGAGATCTGCGCGCGCCCGACTTCTTTCTCTTCACCTGTCAGCGCATCAATTCGTTCCCGGCCGGTCGTGCCGCTCTGGAGACGCATGCCAATGGCGTGACCGGCATTGCCGAGATCGCCCTTTGTTCGCCGGAGCCGGCTGCATTTGCCGCCTTCGTTGGTCTTGCGGTCGGGCAGACGGTGGTGGAGAAAACCGGTTTCGGCATGAAGATCGCGGCATCCAATGCCAAGATCAGCCTGATGACGCCGGAAGGGCTGGAGGCCTATTTCGAGCTTGTCGTTTCCGCCGCCGATCGTGGCCTGCGCGGTCAGGCAATCCTCTTCACCGTCACCGATCTTGCCGTGACAGAAGCGCATTTGGCTGCTAACGGAGTGACATACACACGCAAGAACAATCGCATTCTGGTGAAGCCCACGCCCGGGCAGGGCGCGCTTTTTGCCTTCGAGGAACCACGATGAGCACTGATACCAATTCCGAGGTCAAGATCGGCGAAGGCGAAGGCCAGGTCACCTTTTCCAATACCGGGCGCCTGTCGCTGATTGCCGGCCCCTGCCAGATGGAGAGCCGTGACCACGCCTTCATGGTCGCCGGTACGCTGAAGGAGCTCTGCGCAAAGCTCGGTATCGGCCTCGTCTACAAGAGTTCCTTCGACAAGGCGAACCGCACCTCGCTCTCGGCAGAGCGCGGCATCGGGCTTGAAAAGGGCATGGAGGTCTTCGCCGACCTGAAGAAGGAATTCGGCTTTCCCGTCCTGACCGACGTTCACACCGCCGAGCAATGCGCCGAGGTGGCGGAGGTGATCGACGTTCTGCAGATCCCCGCCTTCCTCTGCCGCCAGACCGATCTTCTGATCGCCGCTGCCCGGACCGGCCGCGTCGTCAACGTCAAGAAAGGCCAGTTCCTCGCCCCCTGGGATATGAAGAACGTCCTGAAGAAGCTCAATGCCAGCGGCAATCCGAACGTGCTGCTGTGCGAGCGCGGCGCTTCCTTCGGCTACAATACGCTGGTTTCCGACATGCGCTCGCTGCCGATCATGGCGGCGATGGGCGCGCCCGTCATTTTCGATGCGACCCATTCCGTCGCCCAGCCGGGCGGGCAGGGCGAATCCTCGGGCGGTCAGCGCGAATTCGTTGAAACGCTGGCGCGCGCAGCCGTGGCGACGGGAATTGCCGGCGTCTTCCTCGAAACCCACCAGGACCCTGACAACGCGCCGTCCGACGGCCCGAACATGGTTTATCTCAAGGACATGCCGCGCTTGCTTGAGAAGCTGCTTGCCTTCGACGCGGTCGCCAAGGCTTGATGTTCAACAGGCTGACATGATCGTGGTTTAGGCCACGTCAGAACGCTGCCTCGCAGGCGGGAATTGCGGCATTGTAATTTGCCCGCCTTCGATTATGACAGGCTTCGAACGATTGATCACCCACCGAGCAGGAAGAACCCATGACTGCAATCACCGATATCATCGCCCGCGAGATTCTCGATAGCCGTGGCAATCCCACCGTCGAAGTCGACGTCTACCTCGAAGACGGCAGCATGGGCCGCGCGGCCGTTCCCTCTGGCGCCTCGACGGGTGCCCATGAGGCGGTCGAGCTGCGCGACGGCGGCAAGCGCTACCTCGGCAAGGGCGTCGAAAAGGCGGTCGAGGCCGCCAACACCGAGATCTTCGACGCCATCGGCGGTATCGACGCCGAAAACCAGATCCAGATCGACAACATCATGATCGAACTGGACGGCACCCCGAACAAGTCGCGTCTCGGCGCCAACGCCATCCTCGGCGTGTCGCTCGCCGTCGCCAAGGCTGCCGCCCAGGCCTCCGGCCTGCCGCTCTATCGTTATGTCGGCGGCGCTTCGGCGAGCCTGCTGCCGGTGCCGATGATGAACATCATCAACGGCGGCGCTCATGCCGACAATCCGATCGACTTCCAGGAATTCATGATCCTGCCGGTCGGCGCCGATACGATCGCCGAAGCCGTGCGCATGGGTTCGGAAGTCTTCCACACGCTACGCAAGGAGCTTGCCGCCCAGGGCCACAACACCAATGTCGGCGATGAAGGCGGTTTCGCACCGGGTCTGAAGAGCGCTTCGGAAGCCCTCGACTTCATCGTCAAGTCGGTTGAGAAAGCCGGCTACAAGCCGGGTGAGGACATTTACCTCGGCCTCGACTGCGCCTCGACCGAATTCTTCAAGGACGGCAAATACGTTCTCGAAGGTGAAGGCCGCACGCTCGAATCGGGCGCCATGGCCGAATATCTGGCCGAGCTCGCCGGCAAATACCCGATCATCTCGATCGAGGACGGCATGGCCGAAGACGACTGGGATGGCTGGAAGGCGCTGACCGACCTGATCGGCAATAAGACGCAGCTCGTCGGCGACGATCTCTTCGTCACCAACTCCGCCCGCCTTCGCGACGGCATTCGCATGGGTGTCGCCAACTCGATCCTCGTCAAGGTCAACCAGATCGGTTCGCTGACGGAAACCCTCGACGCGGTCAATACGGCGCACAAGGCGGCCTACACCGCCGTCATGTCCCATCGCTCCGGCGAAACCGAGGATTCGACCATTGCCGATCTCGCGGTTGCCACCAACTGCGGCCAGATCAAGACGGGTTCGCTGTCGCGTTCCGACCGCCTTGCCAAATACAATCAGCTGATCCGCATCGAGGAAGGCCTCGGCCCGCAGGCGCAGTATGCCGGCCGCTCGATCATCCGCGGCTGATCGAATCTGAACGTCAATGGCTTAACCCGCGCCCTCCCGGCGCGGGTTTTTTATTGCTCATATTTACGGTCAACGAACGGTTAATCTCTGCGCGTTATGCTGAACGAATTGGTAATGCGTTCAAGAGCATACGTGTATGTGGACAAAGCATCATAAGAAGAGAAAATTCGGCCGGTTCGTCATCCCGGCCATGACGGTCGCCTTCCTCTCCTATTTCGGTTATCATTGCGTTCACGGCGATTACGGCCTGCGGGCGACGGAGACGTTCGAGCGTCAGCGTGTCGCGCGCGAAAAAGAGCTTGCGGTGTTGAAGGCGAAGCGCGAACATCTGGAAAGCCAGGTCGCGCTCCTCAGTGACGGTTCGCTCGACAAGGACATGTTGGACGAAAAGGCGCGATATCAGCTGAATATGTCGCGCGCGGACGAGATCGTCATATTCAACCACTACTCCAATTAACCGGAATTCGGTTAATTCTTATTTCTGCTTTATTTCCAATAGTTTAGTGCCGAATATGAGCCATGCAATTATGGCATTGCTGTGGTCAAATTTCTTCCCTATGGTACGCGCCACCGAGAAACGACAAACCCATAGGGAGGGTTGAATGGCGCCGCGAAAGACCGCGACCGTTTCCAGCCGCAAAACTGCAGCAAAACCAGCAGCCAAAGCATCGAATGGAGGCCCGGTAGCCGACTTCGATCGGGATGAGGAACTCAAGGCCTATCGCGAGATGCTTTTGATCCGCCGCTTCGAGGAGAAGGCCGGTCAGCTTTACGGCATGGGCTTCATCGGCGGCTTTTGCCATCTCTACATCGGTCAGGAAGCTGTCGTCGTCGGCATGCAGATGGCGCAGAAGGAAGGCGACCAGGTCATCACCGCCTATCGCGACCACGGCCATATGCTCGCAACCGGCATGGAAGCGCGCGGTGTCATGGCCGAGCTGACCGGGCGCCGCAGCGGCTATTCCCACGGGAAGGGCGGCTCGATGCACATGTTCTCGAAAGAGAAGCATTTCTACGGCGGCCACGGCATCGTCGGCGCCCAGGTTTCGCTCGGAACCGGTCTTGCCTTTGCCAACCATTACCGCGGCAACGGCAATGTCTCGATCGCCTATTTCGGCGACGGCGCCGCCAACCAGGGCCAGGTCTACGAGAGCTTCAACATGGCCGCTCTCTGGAAGCTGCCGATCGTCTATATCGTCGAGAACAACCGCTACGCCATGGGCACGTCGACGGCCCGCGCCACCGCTCAGTCGAACTACTCGCTGCGCGGCTCCGGCTTCGGCATCCCCGGTATCCAGGTCGACGGCATGGATGTGCGCGCCGTCAAGGCGGCGGCCGACGAGGCGCTCGAACATTGCCGCTCCGGCAAGGGCCCGATCATTCTCGAAATGCTGACCTATCGTTACCGCGGCCACTCCATGTCGGACCCGGCGAAATATCGCTCCAAGGAAGAAGTGCAGAAGATGCGCTCCGAGCAGGATCCGATCGAGCAGGTCAAGGCGCGCCTCATCGAAAAGGGCTGGGCCTCCGAAGACGATCTGAAGGCGATCGACAAGGATGTCCGCGACATCGTCGCCGACAGCGCCGATTTCGCCCAGGCCGATCCGGAGCCGGATGCATCCGAGCTCTACACCGACATTCTGCTCTAATCGGGGAGGGAACCCATGCCTATCGATATCCTCATGCCCGCCCTCTCTCCGACGATGGAAGAAGGCACGCTGTCCAAATGGCTGAAACAGGAAGGTGACAAGGTCACCTCGGGCGACGTGATCGCTGAAATCGAAACCGACAAGGCGACGATGGAAGTCGAAGCCGTCGACGAAGGCGTCATCGGCAAGCTGCTCGTCGATGCCGGCACAGAAGGCGTCAAGGTCAACACCAAGATCGCCGTGCTGCTGCAGGATGGCGAATCGGCTGACGCGATTTCCGCCGCTCCTGCTGCTGCTCAGCCGGCTCCGGTCGTTGCGCCGCAGGTTGCTCGAGAAGAAAAGCCGACAAATTCCGGTTCGGCTGCTGCTCCCGTTCCCGCCGAGCCCAAGGCTGCCGTTCCGAACGACCCGGAAATCCCTGCCGGCACTGAAATGGTGTCGATGACGGTGCGCGAAGCGCTCCGCGACGCCATGGCCGAAGAAATGCGCGCCAGCGACGACGTCTTCGTCATGGGCGAGGAAGTCGCCGAATATCAGGGCGCTTACAAGGTCACTCAAGGCTTGCTGCAGGAATTCGGCTCCCGCCGCGTCATCGATACGCCGATCACCGAACACGGCTTTGCCGGCGTCGGCGTCGGCGCCGCCATGGCCGGCCTTCGCCCGATCGTCGAATTCATGACCTTCAACTTCGCCATGCAGGCGATCGACCACATCATCAACTCGGCTGCCAAGACGCTCTATATGTCCGGCGGCCAGATGGGCGCTCCGATCGTCTTCCGCGGCCCCAACGGTGCGGCCGCCCGCGTCGGCGCCCAGCACAGCCAGGATTACGCGGCCTGGTACAGCGCAATCCCCGGCCTGAAGGTCGTCATGCCCTACACTGCATCCGACGCCAAGGGCCTGCTGAAGGCTGCGATCCGCGATCCGAACCCGGTCATCTTCCTCGAAAACGAAATTCTCTACGGCCAGCACTTCGATGTGCCGAAGCTCGACAATTTCGTTCTCCCGATCGGCAAGGCGCGCATCCATCGTCCGGGCAAGGACGTCACCGTGGTCTCCTTCGGCATCGGCATGAGCTATGCGACCAAGGCTGTCGCCGAACTCGAGAAGATCGGCATCGACGTCGAACTGATCGACCTTCGCACCATCCGCCCGATGGACCTGCCGACCGTGATCGAATCGGTGAAGAAGACCGGCCGTCTGGTTACCGTCGAGGAAGGTTATCCGCAGTCTTCCGTCGGCACCGAAATCGCCACCCGCGTCATGCAGCAGGCCTTCGACTATCTCGATGCGCCGATTCTGACGATCGCTGGCAAGGACGTGCCGATGCCCTACGCCGCCAATCTCGAAAAGCTGGCGCTTCCGAACGTCGGCGAAGTCGTCGATGCGGTGAAGACTGTTTGCTACAAATAAGGGGAGGGTGTTTCGATGCCGATCAATATCACGATGCCCGCCCTCTCTCCGACCATGGAGGAAGGCAATCTTTCCAAATGGCTGGTCAAGGAAGGCGACAAGGTCAAGTCCGGCGATGTGATCGCCGAGATCGAGACCGACAAGGCGACGATGGAAGTCGAAGCCGTCGATGAAGGCACGGTCGCCAAGCTCGTCGTTGCCGCCGGCACCGAAGGTGTCAAGGTCAATGCGCTGATCGCCGTTCTCGCCGCCGATGGCGAGGACGTGGCCGCTGCCGCAAACGGTGCGGGTTCACCCGCTCCCGCCAAGGCTGAAGCCGCTCCGGCTGCGAAGGCCGAGGCTGCACCGGCGAAGGCTGAGCCCGCTCCGGCTGCTGCGCCCGCCGCCGCACCCGCGGCAGTTTCAGCCGGTGGCAACCGTACCTTCTCTTCGCCGCTTGCCCGCAGGCTCGCGAGGGAAGCCGGCATCGACCTCTCGGCTGTCGCCGGCTCCGGCCCGCATGGCCGCGTCGTCAAGAGCGATGTCGAAGCCGCCGTTGCCGGCGGTGGCGCCAAACCTGCCGCCGCACCGGCTGCTGCTGCTCCGCAGGCTGCCGCGGCTGCTGCGCCGGCCGCCGCAGCGCCGAAGGGCGCTTCCGATGACGCCGTGCTCAAGCTCTTCGAGCCGGGCTCCTACGAGCTCGTGCCGCATGACGGCATGCGCAAGACGATCGCCCGGCGCCTGGTCGAATCCAAGCAGACGATCCCGCATTTCTACGTCAGCGTCGATTGCGAGCTCGACGCACTGATGGCGCTACGCGCCCAGCTGAACGATGCGGCTCCCCGCAAGGACAACGCTCCGGCCTATAAGCTCTCGGTCAACGACATGGTCATCAAGGCCATGGCGCTGGCGCTGCGCGATGTTCCCGACGCCAACGTCTCTTGGACCGACAGCAACATGGTCAAGCACAAGCACGCCGATGTCGGCGTTGCCGTCTCGATCCCCGGCGGCCTGATCACCCCGATCATCCGCAAGGCCGAGCAGAAGACGCTGTCTGTCATCTCCAACGAGATGCGCGACCTCGGCAAGCGGGCCAAGGACCGCAAGCTGAAGCCCGAGGAATATCAGGGCGGCACCAGCTCGGTCTCCAACATGGGCATGATGGGCGTCAAGAACTTCGCCGCCGTCGTCAACCCGCCGCATGCGACGATCCTCGCGGTCGGTGCCGGCGAACAGCGGGTCGTCGTCAAGAACGGCGAAATGGCCATCGCCACGGTCATGAGCGTCACGCTCTCGACCGACCATCGCTGCGTCGACGGCGCGCTCGGCGCCGAGCTGCTCCAGGCCTTCAAGGGCTACATCGAGAACCCGATGGGCATGCTCGTCTGATAGCTGGGCGGAGGCGGAAATGACCAAGACCGTTCTTTGCTATGGCGACTCGCTGACCTGGGGTTATGACGCCGAGACGATCGGCCGTCATGAGTACAAGAATCGCTGGCCGAGCGTGCTTCAGGCAGCGCTCGGCAGCGAGGCGCGCATCATCGCCGAAGGGCTGAACGGTCGCACCACCGCCTTCGACGACCATCTCGCCGATTGCGACCGCAACGGTGCGCGCGTTCTGCCGACGATCCTGCAGACGCACGCGCCGCTCGACCTCGTCATTCTCCTGCTCGGCACCAACGACATGAAGCCGGTTGTGGCGGGTTCAGCCTTTGCCGCCTGCCAGGGCATCAGCCGCCTCGTGCGGCTGATCCGCAATCATGCCTGGCCCTTCGAATTCGACGGACCGGAGATCCTGATCGTGGCACCGCCGGCGATCTGCGCGACGGGCAACGTGCCCTTCGCCGCATCCTTTCCCGGCGGCATCGAGGAATCGGCCAAGCTTGCGACGCTCTATCGTGATCTCGCCGACGAACTCGGCTGCGGCTTCTTCGACGGCAATTCCGTTGCCAGGACCACGCCGATCGACGGCATTCATCTCGATGCGGAAAACACCCGTGCGCTCGGACGCGGGCTGGAATCGATCGTGCGGATGATGCTGGGGATCTGAGGATATGACCGCCTTCATCGCGCTGCGTCAGGCCTCACGGCGGGATGCCTCGGAGCTGGCGATTCTGGCGGATATCGCATCGCATGGGTTTGCCTCCTGGCTCTGGTTCGCCGATGTGGCGAACGGCATAAGCGACACGCCTTTGGAGCGGGGGCGGCTGAAAATGAGTGAGGAGGAAGCCGTCGGCGGCTGGCGGGATGCCGTCATCGCCGAGGCCTATGGCGAGATTGCCGGTGTGGCGATCGGCCATGCGCTGGATGAAGGCATAGGCGATATCGAGGCGACGATCCCGGCGACCGCCCCGATGCTCGCCTTGCAGAAAACGGTTGTGGGAAGCTGGTTCATCGGCAGTCTCGGCGTCTATCGCCATCTGCGCGGCATCGGCATCGGACGCAGACTGCTGGAGGATCAGATCGAAAGGGCCGATCGCCGGCCCGTCAGCCTGATCACCGCAAGCAATAATGAAGCGGCTTTGTCGCTTTATGGAAGAAACGGATTCTTGGAGGCTGCGCGTGCGGATGCCGTGCCGGTCTTCGAAAACAGCAAGAGGCACGCGTGGGTCCTCATGACCCGCAGCGCAGCGTAACAAAGGGCAGGAAACACATGGCTGAATCCTACGACGTCATCATCATCGGCTCCGGCCCCGGCGGCTATGTCGCCGCCATCCGCGCGGCCCAGCTCGGCCTCAAG
>NZ_NWSW01000035.1:0-58082 GCF_002531805.1 Rhizobium sp. M1
GCCGATCAGCAAAAACAGCTCACCGTACGCTCACGAAAGAACGGTGGCCGAGTTGCGCGGGATTCCCTGCATCGAGATCCAGGATGTCGAGCCGACCCGGAAAGGGATGGCCGTCACCCGATCTGCAGGAAGCCCGATGACATCGCTCGCTTTCCTGCAACAGGCGATCACGGCTCACGCCACCATGGCGGCCGAGAAGCTGCGCCGCCATGGTCTCGTTGCCTCGCATATGACTGTCTTCTTCCACACTAACGTCTTCAATAACACTCCGCGCGACAGCTCCTCGAGGACGGCCAAGCTATCGCCGCCGTCGAACTCGACGATGGCGCTGGTGCAGACCGCGCTCCGGTGCGCCCAGAAGGCATGGAAGGGGAATAGAGAAAGGAACGGGTTCGCATACACGAAAGCTGGCGTGATGCTCGACGACCTGGTGCCGGAGGAACTGGCCCCGGTCGATCTCTTCGCCCATGAGCAAGCGAAGTCGGCGTAAACGACAAGTGGGGCAAGAAGACCCTGATCCTTGCCAGCGAGGGCTTCAGGCAGTCGTTCGCGACAAAGGCCGATATGCGGTCACCGCGATACACGACCCGGCTTGCCGATCTTCCTGTCGTTCGCGCATAGTCGACCATGACCGATAGTCACACTTACCGCGTCGAGATCTGGGATGATCCGCCTGAAGCCGGAGGATCTATGATCGAGGTCATCGCGACCTCGACGAGCTTCCCGGTGTCCTGCGCCGCGCCGAAGGCCGCGATCCGGGAGCGTCCCGGCAAGTACATCGTTCACATGAACGGCAGACATCGCATGAGCTGCGAACTGGCACCGGATCCGTCAGTGCCGTTGAAGCCTCGGCCGATCAAGGTCGGGCCGGATCCTTATCCGGAAAGCCTCAACGACCCGAAATGGACGTTCGCCAACCTGCCGGAATGGCAGACGCTGGCAATCCATTGCCGGAGCTGCGACCGAGTGGCGCCTGTCGATCGATGGGAAATGTCGCGGAAGCATGGCAAGCAGACCGTCATCACCAGTCTGTTGCCCAAGCTCCGCTGCGAGTGCGGGGTCAAGGGCGATTGCGAATGGAAAATGGGCAGGCTACCTCGGTAGCTTGAACATCGGGGGCTACCCGAAAATTACAGGTCTCCGCGAAGTTTAGGCGAAGGAGTGCCCTGCATCTTATCATGCCAGAGCTGCGGCGGCACCTCGAATGCCTTCTCTCCGCTTCCCGGCACCACTGGCCGGACCTCGAACCGGGCGACTACGTGATCGTGTTCGTCAAGCAGGGCGGCCATAAAGGGCGGCTTCTTGCCTTTCATATCGCTGAAGCGCGTATACAGTGCCTGGCAAGCTTCCTCTTTCACCTGGGCGATATCATCTCCGGTCAATGGGACATCCGTGTGCTTGGTGTCCCCAAATGCCGCTCGATAGAATTTCAGCATATAAATTTCGGTCATCAGATTCCTCCGTTCGTACAAAATGGCTTCTGGGCAGATCCTAGATTTCGGTCGCAATGGCGGCCGGAGCCGCACTTGGGGCAAGCGCCGAAAAGTCATTGGGGCGGATTAATTTCCTGACCTCGGGCGGGTAGCGGTTTCCTCCACCGATGTAGTCTCTGAACGTCGCGAGAGCTTGCTCGTTGGTCAGGAGATAGAAGGTTGGTGCCATGATTCTCAGGTCAAGCTCGATGAAAATGAAAAAGTCAGCATCGCCCTTCGTCTGCATGTCCATCGGCCAACGCGTTATTTCTGTCGGCCGTTTCAGGAACTGTCTCGTCTTCACCTCGATCGACCGAGGCTGCCCTTCAACTACGACCATCACGTCATGGCCGGGTGCGCCCTCCGGGCTCATATAGGCGGCTAGCCCAAGGGTGTTGAGTTTCGCTACCGTGAGCAGCTCACCCAGCGTGCCCGCTTGTTGAGATGATAGTTTCGCCAATGGTCGTGGTTCCTCAATAGCGGACATGCTTCATTATTCCAGATTCAGAAGTCGCGGAGCTTTCCATCTGGATCCATGTAGAGGCCATCTCCAACGAATACCGGATCCTCGCCATTGCCGCCGAGATCGGTATAGAATTGGTCCTCGCGACCTGCATCTTTATCCTTGGCATCCAGAACTATTGGGCCACGATCCCAGCGAATCATATCGTTGTCCGTGTAAGTATGCGGTCCAAACAACTCGCCGCGAGAATTCAGCGGAATTGCCTCAATTTCATTCGCAAACCCGCAGGTCTTGCACCTCATCAGCCGCTTGACCACCTCCGAAGTGGCTCGGTCCCCGGGTATCCCCTTAAAGACTTCTCGCGCTCTGAAAGTCGCTGAGTGTCCGCACCCACATTCCACCTGCATGTACATGCCTAGGCGAATCCATTCCCCAATGTGCGCCAAGCGTGCCTCGTAAGACGCGATAACCCTCTCGGCATTGTCCACATCAGCAGTAACATCGTGATCCGGGGCTATCACATAGTGGATGCGGGAGATCGCGTCGCTCAGGTTCGCAGACGTAATACGTTTCCCCCTGATGACTCGGCTACCTTTAGGCATTAGGTCATGGGCAATGTACATATCCCAGATCGTACGACCGAATGGTTTTCCCGCCTTGGAAATGTCGACAGCATCACAGGTCAAATTTTGCATTGTCCATTGCTGGTTTTCCGGGGTATTGGCCCGAAAATGAGTTTGGTGCGTGTAGAGCGCCTTACGACCTTCGCTCCCTACTGAAATGTCGATCATCTGAAGCATCCCCTTCAGACGATCCATCAGAGCCACAATCTCTCTGAGCGTCCTTCCTCCGAGGACAACTGTCTCTTCGTCCGGGGTGTCGATCTTCACATGCTTATTCATGGGAACGTCCCTCCACGACCCCCAGAACCTGCACCCGCGGCCCCAGCCCCGTTGTGCCGTCGTCGGCAGGATATCGGAGGTGATTTGCCGTTACGTGGACTGCCATCAGCGCCATGGCCGCCGACTTGCATTGCACTTGATAGCGCACGCCATCCAGAGCGAATGTCGCCCGAGCTGGCCCGAACTGCAGGCTGATCGTGTGGTAGACGTCGGGGTGAGAGACCATGATGAGCTTCTCAAACTACACCGGGCACGGATGTCGTCCAGGCATTGTCCCGGCCACTCGCCCGAACCTTGTCGAAGGTTTCGGTCATGGACTGAGGCGGCCATTGATCGAAGGCCATGAGTGCCTGAATCTTGCGATCGAGGAAGCGCCCGGGCTTTCCCGTGGCTAGATCTTCCATGATCTCGAAATAGGCGACCTTGCGTGGCCGCCTGTTCTCCGGCTTCCGATGCTCTGCGGCCAGCAGGCGACCTTCCTCGCCTTCGGCATCTGCCTCGTTCGCTCTGCGATGCAGTCCGAACGACCGCAGAACGTTTCCCTTGAATGTCGCCATGCACCCCTGCCCGCGAAAGTCCCTGAAATATCGAGCTTTCTGCCCCTGCGATGAACCTAACCCGCCTTCGCTACCAATCACACATACGAAGTTTGCGCCAGCCTGAGTGCCGATAAGCTTCGTTCTCGGAACCCAGAAATGACAACCCTCCTGTTCGAAGGTCGCATAGGATCGCAGGAATCTAGCCCGCATGAACCCCCTGGATGAAATTCTAGCATTACTTGCATTGATTACCATTGCATGCAATCTTTTACAGTGGGCAAATCTGGGGGCGACGTGCTATGCGGCGGATGTATTCGGTCGTACTTTCCTGCGTAATAATTTTGACAAGCGGTTACTCGGCATGGGCTCAAGATGCGGGAGGGCTACCACCTCCTCGTGGACCAGGAAATGCAGTGGGAAGAGATGCCCGCCGTACCGTGGGAAGATCTGAGCGATGAGGCAAAAAGAGCTATCGAGGGCCGGGCAAAGTTAAATAATCGAAAGCGTGGGCTTCGGGTCGAGACTGGCGTAATTCAGGAAAAGTGCCTTATCTCCTACGATGATAGCCACCAGATCCATTCAGTCCACACAGTGATAGAATGGAACTATCAGAAAGTCGTCACCACGATGAAGAAGCTTGAGCACTGCTACAAGCTCACTTTGACTGGCCCTGTCACGGACTTCGTGGGCGAGGAGCTCAAAGCAAAGTTCAGTGGGACTGTAACGCACGAAAGCCATTGGGTTTTCTGGGATCTCTAGCCCTGAACCCCTCGATTACCACCAGAGCCCTCATTTCTGGACTCTGGCCGCAGGCCAAAAAAATCACTTCCCTCGACGCTCGTCGATCAGGCGATCGATCTCGGCTTCGGCCGCCATTGCGCTTTCATCTAATGCCTCGCGGAGCTGGGCAGTATGCTCCATGAACGCGGCGTAGTTCTCCAGCGCCACATTCGGATTTCCCTTCGAACGGAGCCGAGCGACCTGTCGCTCCCAGCTCGGAATGGGATCCTTCTTGAAGCGCACCGGGTAATTTGCACAGCCATTGGAACAACAGCCCCGGCGCTCTTTCATCGATGGCGAACCCTTTGGCCTGCGCAAACTTGCGGCCTTCTTCGGAGAATGCAAGCGGCCACGTCTGGCACTCGACTGTTGCCTGATCTCGCGTCTGTCGCTGACTGGCGTAGACACCCTCGGCCACGATATCGAAGTTGGTGTCCTGCTCATTGACGATCTGCTGCATGTTGTCAGCCAGCGCCCGGATCGTATCGGCCTTCTTATGATTGCACTGCGCCTCCATCGTCTGGCACGCCTTCGCGAAATCATCCTGCTGGGCGGGGAGTAGTCGCCGCGGTTGGTGAAATACTTCTTCGATCTCTCCGGAAGCTGGATACCAACCAAGTAGCCGAAAGAGCGAATCGGATAAGCCCGCAGAACAGCGCAGGCAGTAGAGAAATAGAGGCGAGAGAGGGCTGGCAGGATCGCTTCGTGCTGCAGGCCGACGTGGTACAGCTCATTCCGAAAGTCGTGCATGATCGCAACCGTTCGCGCCTGCTCTTCGGTTAGTAGGCCTTCGAGCTTCGCGAACTTGAGCTTCGCCTCAATGACTCGGCCCATCGCCTCTTCCAGTTCCTTCGTGTGCTGATACCTCTCGCGTACGATCCACGATGCCTTCAGCTCGCTGTGCTTGTTCTTCGCAAGCTCGTGCATAGTTAGCTCGATGACATTGTCGGTCAGCATCAGGCCGAACCGGGCGTCGTGGACGCCGCTCTTCTGGATATGCTCAAGGGCAAGATCCATCTGGTCCAGCACGCTCGCAAGGAACTTCAGCATGAGATCAGCCCAGGTCGATCTCGTCGGCCGCCTTGCGGGCGCGATCGTCGATAAACTGGTTCATTGAGCGCTGACGATGCATGTCAATCTGGGCGGCCATGTCGAGGACGTCCTGCATCCAGTCACCGACCTTGAGGCCTTTTACGTCGGAGAAATGCCACTCGGAATAGTCCTTCATGAGGTCTTTGGTGACATCGAACTTTGCAACACACAGATCGCCTGCGAAGAAGTGAACCTCGCCTGTGTAGTAGGGATCCCCTGGGGCCGATGACAAGCCTTCGTCCTGGAAAACGAGGCAATAAGGCCTATCCTTGAATGTGAAGTGGTTCGTGGTCACCTCGATACGGCGCACGCCGATCTCCTCCTGTGTTCGGGAGGACTTGATGTTGCTCGCGTCGAAGCCGACCCATTTCATGAAGTCGTCGCGCTGGCTCCATGCGTGCCAGTGGGCCATGTGTTCCGGGAGGCAACGCCCGAGAGCGTAAGCTATCCGACCTTCACTCACTACCTTGCGTGCGATCTCGACCTTTCGATGAGCTGCCTTCAGCTCTTGGTCAGGCGGCGGCTGATGCGCAGCATACGAGGCGTCTGCATAGGAGCGCAGAGACGCCGCCAGCTTCTTCGCAGCGTCCTCAAGCTCTTCCTGTTTCGATTTCGGCTCGACCTTGAGGACAGGCGTCTCCTGCCTTTTCTCGACTACCTGTGCTTTTTTCTTTTTCCAGAACATCCCGCTCCCCCGATTTGGCATGACCATAGCATCAGGCGTACTGATGCGGGAGTGTGTTCGATGGACTTGCAACCTGCGGCGCCGACAGCAATCATGAGCTTGCGGAGATCCACCCCGCCGCCTGATGATTTCCAAAGGCCAGCCTCTCCGGAGGCAGTGAAAACTCGATTGCGTCGAGACGATTGCGCGACACAAGGAAGGCCCGCCAACCGGAGGCGGGCTTATCTTTACAGGACGACGGAAGCAGTCGGGACGAGGCGGCGGGCTGTGACTCCTCCGCCGTCTCGGGCGAGGATTTCGACGAGAGCAGAGTTAGCTCCGTTGACGAAGAGGTTGCGGAAGACGGGTTCGAACTTCGCATGGGAGAACGTCATATCAGGCAGCTTGATGTCGGCCAGCGTGCCCGCGAGGTAGTCAGCAATTCGAATAAATTCAGCGTACTCGTCCTTTCCGTCCCATCCAGGTAGCCCGAAATGAAACTCAGGCTCGAGGGCATCCTGACCATTCATCATCCGGTGAAGATGGAAGTAGAGAAAGGAGAGGTCGAAAGCCACCTTATCGTGCTTGTCGAACATGGCGTCCCGATCGCTGATCCAGCGGACGAACTTCGGCTTCTTTTTGACTGCCAGATGACGACAGACAATCGATGCAAGGCAGCGCAGAGAAGTATCTGCCGAGCCAAATTGGAATTTCGGGAACGCCTTTTCATCTCGGTCTGGAAGCTTGCCAGACGCTTGTCCACTGCCCGGTAATGATCAGCCTTTTCAGGGATCATTGCCGCCATCTGTGAGACGACTTCCCGCATGTCATCAAGTGCGCCGCGGATGTTGTCGTCAGTCATGTAGTCACGGAGCAGCTTGGATTTCTTCTCGACCAGGTAGCTGATGCTGAACACGACAGGGCAGCTTAGGTACGCGATGAGGCCTTCCGACGATGACCGAGATCCTTTGATATCGCTGGGCGCTACCCCTGCGATGTATTCCGCGATGTTGGCCTGAGTATCGTGGTTGAGAACTATCGCGAAGGCAAAAGTGTCATTTGCCTTGCTCGGATCTCCAATGCGGTAGTCCGAGAACACGTTCCAAGCGAGCCCCTCGGGAAACTGCTGAAACCATGCTTCGAGATCGGCCGAGATGGTCCGGTACACTGTTTCGAGCAGGTTGATCAGTTCGAACATGCCACTCTCACTTCATGCCCGTAGGCTTCGGCTTGTGACCAGGTGAAGGCTTCGGACTATCGGGAACCGCGTCATTGCTTTGACGGACGGCCAACTTCGGCGCCTTTCGAAACCCGGTGTCGTATCGAACGAGACCGTATGCCTCGCAGACCTTGGCCGACATGAGGGCGTGCAGCTCTTGGCTGTCATCGATGTTGAAGGACTGGACCACGCCAGAACTGATCGCGAAGACCTCGTGCGGCTCAAGCCCCGAGTTGTCGATCAGCAGGACTTCATCCGCGATCCGGAGAGCTTCGGTCAGGTTCTCGAAGGATCCTTTATGCCGCCTGCGGATATTCTCCTCAGGAATGTCGTGGCCGCCCTTGAGGACGCGCTGCTTGACACGTTCGACGTTCGTCTCAACGGAATCTAAGGCAACGTAATAGAGGCCCACCGTAAACCCGGCCGCCTTTGCTTCCTGCATCAACCGGATTGAGTGCTGGCTGCTCAGTGTCGTCTCGAAGATGAAGGATTGCCGGGTTTCGATCATCTCGGCAATTTTTCGGAGGGCTGCTCTGCCAGCGTGCATGTCGGTCGATCTGCCGTCACCGCTCGCGGGCATCGCCTTCGCGATCTCGTCAGCGTTGATCCATACGCCTTCGAGCTTCAGCTTTGGGAAAGCCGATGACTTGCCGGAGCCGTTCGGCCCTGCGAGGAGGATGCACGACAGTTCCGACATGGAGCGATTGCTACCTCACGGTAGCCGGAGCACGTTCCTTGCGCTCGCGCTTGGCCTTGTCCTTCGCCTCGTTCTGGCGGTCCTTGGCGGAGATCGTCAGGCCCATGCGTCGGCTCTCGGCAAGAGCTTCCCGGCCGATCTGCTTCAGGGCATCCTTGTTCTCACGATATTTCTGCAAAAGCATCGACGATCTCCTTTCCTGCCCTTCAACATAATGCGTTCGGCCGTCGGCTGCAAATCAGGGCTTCGGAGTACCAACTTCAAATTCCAGACCGTCCATCTCGATATCGACGGCGGCGAAATATTTGCCGTCGTAAGCCGGGAGCTGCTCGGGAAACGCCCCGGTTCCGAAGGCGGTGAACGTCGCCATCTTGATATTCCCAGCCCGTACCAAAGGATTGAACAGATCCAGCGAGAAGCGGATCCCGAATTTGTCGCTGGTGCGCTTTGCGATCTCACCGTCGATCACCGCGATAATCTGCTGCAGCATTGAAAGATGTCTCCGATTTCAATGCCGCAAGCTCTTGCATCATTCACGGCCGACGGCAACACTGGATATCAACGGGTCGCGGGAGACGGCCTGTCTTCGGATAAAGCCCACTCGGCATCACCCGTTCCTATCTCTGAGCCTAGACCCCGCTGATCACTCGGCGGGGTTCTTTTTTGCCTGCAGGCCTTCGATCTTCGCCTTCACCAGTTCGGCAACGGCGACTTCATAGCGGTTATCGAAGGTGCTGGCGTCGAAGCTTCCTACCTTGGTGCCGATGATGTGTTCGGCGAGTTCGAGCATTTCGCCTTCGATCTTCAGGTCAGGCATCTCTTCGAACGCCTTTTCTGACGAGCGGACCTCGTAGTCGAAATTCAACGTCGAGGCGATCAGGCCCTTGCCATGCGGCCGAATGAGAACAGTGCGCAGCCGGCGGAAAAGCACAGTCTGGGCGATCGCCGCAACCCCTTCCTTTTTCATTCCGTTTCGCAGGAGCAGGAAGGCACCGGTGCCCATCTTGTCGGGGGCGAGGTAATAAGGCTTGTCGAAATATGTCGTGTCGTTCTGCGAGCACGGAATGAAGGCCTCGATCTTCAATGTCTTGTTGCTCTCGGGCACGGCCGCGGAGACTTCCTCGGGCTCAAGCACCACATATTGGCCGTTCTCGACCTCGTAGCCTTTGACCTGGTCCTCGCGTTCGACCGGGTCGCCGGTTTCGCTGTCGATGAACTCGCGCTTGACCCGGTTTCCTGTTTTGCGATTGAGGGTGTTGAAGGCGATGCGCTCCGACGAGGAGGCCGCTGTGTAGAGCGCCACCGGGCAGGAGACCTCCCCGAACTGGATATACCCCTTCCAATTGGCTTTTGGACCCGCCATGACACCGACACTCCGGACGCAACTCAAGCGATTCAAGTGATTCGGCGGCGAATCGTTCCGAGTCGAAACGGATCATTTTTCAATGACTTAGCTCTATCCGGCTGCGCGCCAGCTAGTCCTGCCTAGATCAATGATTCCATGCATCTTTTTGGGTTGGCGCGCGTTTTCTGGATGGAACAACCCCAAAGGAGTCCCACTATGAGCAAGCGTGAACTGATCGATACCGGCACCGATAAACGCTACGTCCGCCGCGACAACAAAGGCAGGTTCAAGGAGAGTGTTGACGTCTCGCGGTCGCTTTCAGCTGATAGCCGCCGCGACGCGAAGCACGAGGCCAAGCCCGGTCAGGGCGACAAGGGTGACCGAAAGCACTAATGTCGTAAACGTGCCGCCACGAGCCCAAACCTTCTGCCCATCGCTTACGCCGTCGCCTTGCGAAAAAAATAATTCCCAATACGGCCATCGAATTGAATCCGTTTGTGGAATCCCGTGACTACGCCACCGCGCTCACTTGTTGCCGCCTTGGCTTCGCTCGGCGACGAGACGATGCCGGCGCCGAAGCAGCGGCGGCCTTGCGGCGTGTTGATCAGGCCGAATTCGACGGTGAACCAGAAGATCCGGAACAGATGCCAGGAATGCTCCCGACACTGCCGACCGACCGGATCAGACGCGCCGATCCTTCGCTCAATCCTGACACACCGCTGGTGGTGATCGCCAGGAGCGGGTCGAAGCGATGGGTGGCGGCGGCCGATCAGGCAGCTGCGAAACTAGGGCTTCGCGTCGGCATGCCGGCCGCCAAGGCACAGGCGTTGGTCCAGGGACTGACGATGATCGATGCCGACCCAGTGGCCGACCTCGCGACACTTGAACGGCTGACGCTTTGGGCTTTGTCGCAATATTCTCCCGTTGTTGCCATGGATCCCCCTGACGGTATCGTGGCGCGCGACGGCCAGTGGCTGATGGAGGCCGGCCTGGTGCTGGTGCGACAGCGGCCGGGTTCTGCCAAGGGCGTGATGTTCATCACCATCGAGGACGAAACCGGTATCGCCAATGTCGTCGTCTGGCCGAAGCTGTTCGAGAGGTCGCGCCGGGTGGTTCTCGGCGCCAGCATGATGGCGATCAACGGCAAGATTCAGCGGGAAGGCGAGGTGGTTCACCTGGTCGCGCAGCAGCTCTTCGATTGGTGGGGTGATTTATCAGGGCTTGCGGGGTGCGACGGCACGTTTCATCCGCCGACCGGCCGCGGCGACGAATTCGCCCATGGCTCTCCCGGCAGCCCGGATTCACGCGAAAAAGCGCCTTCGGGGGTTCGGGCGAGGGATATGTTCACGCCGGATCTTCACATCGATACGCTGAAGGTGAAGAGCCGGAATTTTCACTAGGTTGGCACGTGGACCGCATGCTGGATCGCGGGGCGTTCGGTTCGACTCCTTTCAAGAGCAGGGCTTGTTCACTTCCGCCCGAATCGGTCAATCGTTGTCAGTCATGTCTTTGGTGGCTCTGATATTCATCCAGCGGCAGAATTTGGCAGGCCACTTTCGCTTCCTAGCGGTGCCGATCGTTGCCCGCGATCCGCGCGATGGGCTGGTGATCGACATAAGCGGCGACGATCATCTGCCGGCGGAAAGGAGGAGGTGCTGTCCGGCATGATCAGCCGCTTATTCGTCTCCCACATTGCCGCACGCGCTGCTGTCGTCGAACGCCGTGGGTTAGAAGCCACGGCGCGCTTGGAATGCATCAAGCAGTTGTTGTCGTTCCAATTCCTCGATCGCGCCATTGGTGCCAGGAGCGCCTTCCTCTGGATTAAGGCCGATGGCGATTGTCACTTCATGTTCATCCGAGCGAACCGAACCAAATGTCCCTTCGACCTTTGCCACATGGAGCGCTTCGTGACCCGGGTTCAGCTCGAGTGTTGGGTTCACGTCACCCCTCAAGGTCGTCGTGAAAGTGAGCCTCTCAATGAAAGTGGGGGTGGTTTTCAGACTCTTTGCTTCCGGCGCTGACAATCCGACAGTTTGAACCAATGTCATATACGTCCAGATCACGTCGCCAAGACCAATTTTCCCTGTGATGGGGTAAAGCATGTTTGATTTAAAGTGGCCATCCGCCAATCCTGCCTTGGAGCAGCGCTTTTGCATGTCATCGATGAAAAATTCCGCAAAAAGATCAACGACGCGGAAGGTTCGCTGGTTCTGTCGCTGCAGATTCGTACCTGCGCCGACGGCGACGCTCATAAGGCCAGTGCGAAGCGGATCCTCGAGCGTGGTGACGAGAGAATTGTTGTTATTCTCGGTCATCAGAAAACGAAAGTCGTAGATCATCGAACCATGGTCGAAGCGAACGAGAAGCTTTTGCACGCTAGCATTGAGCGGAAGTTTTCTGAACTTGCCAAGATCGTCGTTTGTCTTGAGGAAGGCGAGAGCATCTTGCTGCTTTGATCCTTGAATCGTTCATCGTCCTTGTCGGACAAGAGATTTACAAGATATTGGCGAAACCCGTCGCGAGCCTCGCAGCGTATGCTTTGCACGATGTTGAGCGTATAGCGGCCGCTATAGTTTTCGGGGGCAGGATGGATGGCGCATCCTGAAATAAAAAACTGACATGCCGATAGAAACCACGCGAGTTTTTTCATGATTGCCCCCTAACGAGAGGACGTTGAACTGCAACCGGGCCGGATCTAACCGTCTAGATGAGCTCGTCGGTCAGGGCGCCGGCGAATTCCGTCAATTGCACATTTGCGGAGACGAGTCGCACCCACAGCGAAGCAACTCTTGTCCCGGGACCGGCCGCAGCGGAGCGGTAGAAAGTAGCCGATGACCGCGTAGATCGCCCCGACAATCTGATCGCCCTCGATATCGCTACTGTCACAGGTCAGATGCGTCGCACACCGACCTTGGCGAATAGTCCGAGTGGAACGGCATTCCACTCGCTATGTGCTGCAATTGTCGTCGAAACAGGGAAGAGGAACAGCCGGGTGGCAGAGGTTGATCCCGGTCTTGCCGCGGGGGATCGCGTGGTGCTTCACCCAAGCGACAGGATCGCGGATGGCGTGACGGTCGCAGAGTGGGAGATCCAGTGATCGAACATGCGAGCTGACGCGCGGGTTTGGACGTCGTTTTCGCCATAGGTGCGGTAGCTGGATTCGGTGCGATGCGCCGGGTGATCAGCCTAATCTGCTCACAGTACCGGATCATCTTGGCCGATACGCCACTGGCCCTCGCTGCCTCTCCAATGTTCGGGACGCGTCTCCGATGGCGGCGGCGCTCCTGTCGTTTCAAGGGTGGATACGGCGAAGGCGAAGGGCGTCGCCGCGGACGAATACACTCCACATGGCCATCGCGCATGCGGCGAAGACCGGAGAAAGCGGGGCCCGATAACCGGATAGAGCAAACCGGCCGCAACCGGCACGAGGCTCGCGTTGAAGGTCGGGCCGCCGTTGGCGAAATCAAAAGCGTACTGAAGTAGGGATTCGCAAGGATGGACTTCTTCGTGGAACGCGAGCTTTCGGAGGCCACTGCCTGGCGCGTTGCCACGGTGTTCACGTTCTGGTCGAAGAATATCGCATAATGGATCGATCGGAACTCTGCGCTCAGGCGGCTCACGACCAGCATGAGTGCTTCGATATAGCATTTAGTTTCGCGCGTTGGCAGGGGTGTGCAATGAAGCCCCCGCCTTTTCGGCCGCTGCCCGCAGACGCTTGTCTCTGGTCCATAAGACCGCTCGTTGATCGAGGAGAACTGAGGCCATCAAGTGGGCATCTGTATAGCCAATGCCCATACTGAAAATGGCGTGGCGATCAATCATCATCATAACTTCGTCGTGCGTCGCGACGAAC
Source organism: Rhizobium sp. M1 (assembly GCF_002531805.1). Classification (NCBI taxonomy): domain Bacteria; kingdom Pseudomonadati; phylum Pseudomonadota; class Alphaproteobacteria; order Hyphomicrobiales; family Rhizobiaceae; genus Rhizobium; species Rhizobium sp. M1. The sequence goes on from NZ_NWSW01000035.1 coordinate 13,027, forward strand.
GCTTCGCGCTGGGCCGCCAGGAAAGCCATCACGCTACTGCGATCCCGAAGGCTGCCAAGTGCGAGCTCTCCGATTACGGCTGGATGGCATAAGAGACGATCGTCCTCAATAATCCTACGCAGCTCTGAATCGGCGTGCCGGAAATGATCGATCCAGATGGAAGTGTCGGCAAGTATCACTTGGCGGCTGCGCTCCGGCGGCGTGGGGCTGCCTCCGCATCCGGCATAGTTCCGCCAAGCGCGATGAGGCGTTTTCCCGACTCCACACGAACAAGCGTCTCCAACGCTTGGCGGACCAGAGTGGCGGTTTCTTTCGTGCCCGTTAGAGACCTAGCCCTTTCCATGAGGGTGTCGTCGAGATTGATAGTCGATCGCATCGTTTGGCTTCCTATTGTGGTGTTATAGATAGCACCATTTGGTGATAAAATCTACGCCTGATCTTCACTCCAATACGTCGGCCGTCGGATGTGAATCCAGCGGCGTGATATTCGCTGCAGGCGCGCGGGTTACTGTCCCATCGACTGCACAATTGTGGAATGGCGGGATCGGTGGTTCGTATCCCTTCAAGGGGGTCGATTTCAGACCAGGTCGCTCGATGACTGTGTACTGGAACCACAATTGCTCCGGCGGGCCACCGGGAGTAATCTTGCCTCGCAGCGAGCCCGGCTCGAAAGCCGAGTGAATGCGGAACCGCCACGGCTTTCAAAGGTTGGTGGAGCAGGAGGATGCCTTTAATGTCGCAAGGAAACCTCAACGGCAAGAAAGTCCTCGTCGTCGAGGACGAGTACCTTCAGGCTCGGACGATCGCCGACGCTTTAATGGAGCACGGCGCCGATGTCATCGGCCCTTTCCCGACGGTCGAAAAAGCGCTGCAGTCCTGCGGGCGGGATGTGATCGACGCTGCTATTCTCGACGTCAAAGTGGGTGACGTCACCTCGTTTCCCGTTGCGGAAAGCCTCTGTCGCGACGGTATCCCTTTCATTTTTCTGACAGGTTACGATCGCGCGATGATCCCGCCGCGGTTCAAATGGGTCCCGCATTACCTGAAGCCATTCGTCGGAAGGGACGCCCCAACGGCCCTGGCGCTTGCGATCGCGCAACTTCGGTCCGAGCTCCCGCCGCGCCGACCGACTAGGAGGCCAGGTAGTTGAATTTTTTCTGTCAATGTCGCGACGCCTTACGCGAGATTCTTAATGCCACCTCGATCAGAACTTCGAAAGGCGCAATCGGCTTCCGGATTATTTGCTCTTTGCGGAACCGCTTCGGCAGCACGTCCCTGTCGAACCCGGTAACAAAGAAGAAGGGGATGCCTTTTTCGCGAAGAACGTCCGCAAGTGGAAATACGTCCTCGGCATTCAGCCTGATGTCGAGCACAGCGGCGTCGATCGCCGCCTTTCCGAGCGCCAGAAAAGCTGCCTCGATATCGGGGTAGGGACCGACGACGTCACCACCATGCTTTTCGATCGCGCGCCATGTCCTGGGCTTGATCGTAATCATCCTCTACGACGAGGACGCGTCTGCCCACCAGATCAGAGAAGCTCACGCGCGTGCTCCGGGGATGTACAGGTTTCCGAGAAGGCGGAGAAAGATCCGGTGCCAGCACATCCGTCATCACCGAACATGATCCTCAACCAAGCTTCGACTTTAGCATGTCGAGGTGGTCCATATGTTCCTTAATTTGGCCACGTGCAAGCTTCGTAAGGCTCAGATGCTCGCGATCCTGGCCGATCTTGAGGTAGCCCTCTTGAATCGCCAGCAGCTTCTTATGGCCTTCGAGTGGGGCGGTAACGAACGCCTTGTCGAATTCGGCTCCGGATGCAGCCTTCAGCGAGTCCAGCGAAGCCTTGCCATCGCTGTCGAGGATCTTGGCCACTTCATCGTCCGACGGCGGCTTCAGCGCTCCCTCCGCCTTTCCGCCCATCTCCATGGACTTCAGGATATATATCGGTGATGGTCTCCTGCTCAGCGACTTCCCATTTTGCAAACGACTTCACCATCCCGTCGGACGCCTTCTCGGTCGCGACGCGGCTTATGGCCAGCGACAGCGAGCCGACCTTCTTGGTATCTTCCGCATGTTTCTTTTCAGCGTCGCCCATGGCGGGGGAATGCGATTGAGCATGGACGAAAGTGGACGACAAAAGGGTGGGAAGCGCGGTTGCGGCTGCGAGTCCCGTCAGCATCTTACGGCGGTTCATGGGTATCTCCGGTCTGTTGATCGGCCTTGATAACTTCAAGGCCGCCGCGAAGTTCCCGGTGACGTCCTTCAGCTAGGCAAGAACGTGCTCGATGCGCTCGACATGATGCTCCGGCACCGGTTCGCCAGGTTCCTCGGCAGCGGCGATTTCCGCCACCGTAAGTCCGGTCGCAATTGCAAGCTCCTCGAGGCTGTAGCCTCTGGAGATACGAGCAGCCCTGCGGCTTGCTGCTGGGGTCGTATCTGACATGACAATCTGATCCATGTTTTTCATCTCCAAATTTGCGTGCAAGAAATGTCCTAAGGGGCGTTGAGTTCCATGACGAGAGTTAGCCGCCCTTTTTGCTCTTCTCCTTGCGTAGTCGCGACATCTTCAGACCCTCCGTCAGCCGCACGCTGGAGTATGCCATCTTCACTACTGAGGAGAAGGGCAGGATCCCTGACAGTGCAGTACCAAGTGCTTCAGGGTGGCGGTCATGGCGCGGATCGCCACCGTCTTGCGCTCTGGTTCCTCAATATGGTGAGAAGGTCAAAAGCCTCGTGCTTTCCGGATAGCCTCTCTCACGCTGAGTTCGATCTCGATATCTTCGAGAAATCGGCGGGACTATTTCCGTAGCCTTCCAGCCTTGGAGTTATCGCAGCGGGAGCACTCGTCGACCTGTTTCGCTGAAGCTAAATGAAAGGCGGCCGCGCAGCAGCGGTCGAAGCGGGAAGGGACCAAAGCTTGCCACTGCGCGGCCCGAACCCCTGCGGAGGGGTGGATCGCGAAGAGTGCAGGGCTTGCGCTGTCCAACAATCCAAGCGCCTAACCACTGTCAGTGTCGAGAGTTCCCGCAAGTTCCTACCAATAGCGAGATCGAATGATTTAGGGGTGGTGGACCGCACGACCACTGCCATATGGGGCGCAGCGTACAGGAGACTAATTTTCGTGCGGTCCGAGCGTGTAACAACGCCGCGGCGTCTGGGTTCCCCAAGGTCGGCGAGGGAGGAGGCTGGATTGTAGATGGGGTGCGGGGAGACTGGACAGCTGTGTCGCCGCAGATTTGGCGACGCTCGCTTATCTCGGGCAGATAACTCCGAGTAAGTTCCGAAGACGAGTTCAGTGGCCATACGATTGGGAGGGCCTCCTTCACTGACTAGCTAAATCCCGTGCCAACGCTAAATCAGTTTCCAGGCGAATGATGCCAGCTGCTGGCCGCGCATCGTCGGGAACTGATCGTCTATAAGGATGTTCGGGGGAATTCAAATGACAGGCCCGAGGAAGCAAGTGCTGGATCATGGGCAGTTATTCAAGCGCCAGAAAGTCCTCGCCGACTTCGGGGAATTTGCGCTTCGCTCCGACGATCTGGATGCAATCCTGAGCGAGGCCTGTCGTCTGGTTAGCGACGCAGTCGATACGCGCCGCTCCAAGGTATTGGAAATTCAGGAGGGTGGTCAAAAGCTGCGCGTGCGAGCGGCAGTTGGATGGCAGCCTGACATCGTCGGTCTCGAGCTCGACATGGAGGACCATTCGTCCGAGACCTTTTCAATCGGACCGGCGAGCCCGTAATCACTCAGGACATCACAAAGGAAGAGCGGTTCAAAACGCCCGATTTCATGCGAGCGGCCGGTGTCGCCGCGCTCGCCAACGTCCCGATCTTCTTACCGGGCAACCGCACTTTCGGTCTGCTTCAGGTCGACGACATCGAGCCAAGGGATTTCGGCGAGGAAGACACACAATTCCTCAGAACCTACGCCACGATCCTCGGTCCGGTGATCGACAGGCTCCACAAGATGCAGGCCCTTCAATCGACGACGGAACGTTTCGCACTGGTCGTCGAGAATGCCCGCGACTACGCGATTTTCGTCGCGGACCCGCAGGATCGGATCGTCGACTGGCATAAGGGTGCTGAGAAAGTCTTCGGTTGGACGGCCGAGGAGGCCGCCGGAATGTCTTGCAGCGAACTCTTCACTGCCGAAGATCGGGCGCAGGGCGAGGATCGCAAGGAGATTGAGACGGCCAGACGCGTAGGTTCGGCTCCGGACGTGCGATGGCACGTGCGCAAGGACGGCTCGCGGGTCTTCGTCGACGGCTCGACCATGTGCCTGCGAAACCCGGACGGCTCGGTCAGAGGGTTCCTCAAGATCGGCCAGGACATCACGGAACGGCACCGCACCGAACAGCGCCTTTTAGAAAGCGAAGCTCTGCAGCGCTCGCTCATAGCAGGTGTTCCACAACTGGTCTGGCGCGCGCGATCCGTTGGCCTTCGCATCTGGTCAAGCCCGCAGTGGGAACGGTTTACAGGACAACATAATCAAGACAGCCTTGGGATGGGTTGGCTGGCGGCCGTCCATCCCTAGGATCGCGATCTGGTGACGGCGGCGTGGGAGGACGCGGAAGCCAAGGGTGGACTCGACTGCGAATATCGTATCCGTCGCGCTTCGGATGGGGAATATATCTGGCACCACAGCCGCTCGCTTCCAGGAAGTGGCTTAGGGCTAGAATGGCTCGGGACCTGCACTGATGTGCAGCAACTGAAGGAACTGCAGACCAGTCAGGAGGTCATGCTGGCGGAGCTACAGCACCGAACCCGCAACATCGTTGCGGTCATACGGTCGCTGTCGCTCAAGACGATCGAGTCAAGCCTGACGTTGGAAGACTTCGCCGAGGCTTTCAGTCACAGGCTTGCCGCTGTTGCTAGAGTCCAAAGTCTTCTCTCGCATCTGTGCGAATATGAACGGCTTACGTTCGATGATCTGCTTGAGGCGGAATTGGCCGCGCATGTCAGCGACAGGGAAAAGATAACGCTCGATGGACCGCCGGGCATCCGATTGCGGTCGCGGGCGATCCAGACATTCGCCCTGGCGCTCCACGAACTGGCAACCAACGCTGTCAAATACGGAGCGCTGGCATCGTCGCAAGGCCGTCTTACGATCCGATGGCGTCTCGAGCATGGATCTGACGGCCGATCGGCAGCCTTGCTCCTGGAGTGGGTGGAAACCGGTTGAAAACATGCCGAGTGCCGACGCGCCGGCGCAGGGCTCTGGCTATGGGCGGGAGCTCATCGAGCGCGCTCTCCCGTATCAACTCAAAGCTAAGACCACCTATGAAATGGGCGCCGACGGCATCCGCTGCACTATTCTCGCTCCCATAGCTTTCGACCTCGGAAGGAATAGTCCACGATGACTGTTGAGACCCTTGCTGGCCTGGCCATTCTCGTTGTTGAGGACGATTATTTCATCGCCGACGAACTGGCGAGCTCGCTTTCCCGTGCGGGTGCGCAGGTGGTTGGGCCGGTCGGCTCCCTGAGTGACGCGCTTGCACTTCTCGACGAAACGGATCACCTGGACTTTGTTATACTCGACCTGAACCTCGATGGAGAGTCGGCGATCCCGATCGCAGAAGCGCTGGCGGCTCGGAACGCACCCTTCGCATTCGTCTCCGGTTACGGTTCCAGTGGAATCCCTCCGCGATTTAAGACTGTAGAGCGCCTCGACAAGCCCGTGGAGATAGCGCGGGTGGTTAGTTTGATAAAGAAGGGAACGGGATATTCGACTTAATCGCCCTATTGAACGACGAATGGGGCGCTCGCCGCATGTTGCTCCGGGCCGCCTTCATCAAGATCCTGCGCCGAAGCGGGCAGCGCTGCTAGTAACGCTCGCATGCCGACACAGCATCGGGGGCGACTGAGCGTGGTGACAAGATTGAAGCCGTTAGGCTGCAGGGGCCCCAGGCAGTGTAATTGGGAGCATCTCCACTACCGCAAAAGACGTTCTAGATTTTCTCCGTTTCTGTGAGGCGAGTTCGGACGCCCAGCTTTGCGCAACCGCGATCGGCGTGATCAACAAGGTAGGTTGAAAGCGATCGCTAGTGGCACACAGCACCGCGAAAGCTGGCGAGCCTGCGTTTGTCCCTGGAGCACCTTTGCTACTACCGGCCAGACTGGATGACTTCAGCAAGCATTGGCCGCGCCTGATTGTGCGGAACTATTGGGAGTCGGATTGCCGGTGCCACTTCCCGCTGCGCGCTGGCAGTCGTTCGGATCACCACCTGACGCGCCAGAATTGCTGCTGCTATCCGTTGGATTGCCGGCGTCAGCTGCAGACCCGGTGGAATTGCTACCAACGCTGCTGCCATTCATATTGCTGCCGCCCGTCGCATTGGTGCCCGATGCGCCGCCATTGGTACTGGACGCACCGCTGCCGGACGATGCGCCGCCGCTGGAGCTTCCTGAGCCGCCAGAGCCTCCGGAGGATTGAGCCATGGCAGATGTCGCAAGAGCAAGAGCGAGTGCTGACGTCGCAAGGATCTTGAAAGTCATGAGTTCACCTTTGTGGGTTGATTGTCTTTGCGAGGCCTAAACCTCAGGCATCCACGAGAGTTCCTAACTGCATGTTCCCATCGCTACCGTGTCCGGCACCGTACCAAAACGAATAGAAGCGGGTTCAAGTCCGAGCTACTCGTCGTGGACGTCATAAATCCGGCGCGCCTGAGCCAGGCCCTCGTCGGATGTCTTGCCTTGATTTCAGCAGAGGCGCCACGACACAGATGTGGAGGTGGAGCAGCCATGGGGGCTGCGACCGCACGACGGGCGGACGCGGCTCGTTCCATATTCAATCCCAAAGCGGCATCAGCTCGGCTGTTGAACCGGCGCACGCGCATGCGGCGCCATGACACTCTCTTGGTGCTGAAGACGGTCGACGAGGTTGCCCTTCCTTCGCCCCCTCCAAAACCTTCAGCGCATTGATGTTTTCACAGGAAGCAGCTTTGTTGCCACAGAGAGAGGGTCGAGTGCCTCCATTGTTTTCTGTCTGTGGGATGGTTTGGTTCGGACGTGCTGAAAGCGACCGCATGGCACTGGGCGGATCAGTGCCAGGGAGAGGACGAGCTATTTTGCAATTCCTCTTGAATTCGAAAAAGCCAAAAACCAAATCGGATGCCGTCGACTGTTCAGCGCAGGCGACGTTCGGACGCAAAGACATCAAACGGCGCCATCGCGATGGCGCCCATCAACATCGCGGCTAGGGAAGGAGAGAATGATGAAGCCCGATATGTTCAGACAGCCTGTTTCGGTTCTTGTTGGTCTTGGATTTCCCGTTGAGGTCCGCAGCGTGATGGACGCCTACCGGCATCTCGCCGAATGGCCGGCGTCGTTGCGGGATAGTGCGCATTCCATCGCTCCCAAGGCTTGCGGTGCCGCGCTCCGCGGCGAGATCGAGCCGGAGACGGCACGCGGCCTGTACGCTGCGTTCGCTGAAAAACACGATTTGCTGGTGCCGGAAGACCAGGTCATTGCTGTCTCTCGGATGTCGCGGGACAGGGATACTCAGCTGTACTGAGATACAGCCGATGATGGCGACAGCTTGAGCCACGGCCAACGATCGAGTTGGCGCCTCCGGCCCCGCGACCGCCGTTGTTCGGCGACTGTCGTCTTCCCGGCTTCGTTGGGCGAGCTGCCAAGCCCACTGGTTCCATGGTCTCCGGGGCAAGGTTCGCGTTGAGGGCGCTTACTTCTCGAGCGACATCGCGCCCTGTTGTGCCACGCCCCGGTAAGAGGGCTTAGTGTCGCGCTCCTGCCGCGCGGCCTCGTGTCGCCGCACCTGGATAGTGGCTCGCCCTCATGCCGCTCCTTGCAGGTCGGATCTGCGCAAAGGCGGCGATTGACCCAGACGGAAAGCTACGAGATCACATGCTCAATGCGCTCGAGGTGGTGCTGAGGCACGATCTGAAGGGGTCCCTCGGCCGCTGCGATTTCCTCGACCGTAAGTCCGCTGGCGACGGCTAGGTCCTCAAGACTGTAACCTTCGCAATCCTGGCTTCGAGGCTGCGGAGGTGTTGTCGGCGGTAGCGAATTGATCCATTTCAAACTCCAAATCACATTGATGAAGCGGCTGAGGGGGCGATCTGTCCCCGACGGGCTGGCTCCTTCGTGGTGTCGCTGGTTAGCGGTTAGCCGCCAACGCCGAGCCGCTTGGTTTTCTCTTCGCAGACGACGCTCTTCTTGCCTGGCGGCGCTTCCATGATGCCTGTTGCCCAAACGGTGATGCGCATGCGGCCGGATCTGAAGACGAAGCGGCGTTCAGTGGTCTGCTTGCCTGCCGTATAACCTGCACGAAAACATGCCGTGCCGCCCACCGATTGACGCGCTCACGGAAAGACTGCGGCTGCGACCACCACCAGTCGCTCAGCGCCGTTCAAAGGAAACTGTCTTCTGTTGGAGGCGGTCAAGCATAAGCTTCGAGTCCCAAATCAAGTTCAGCCGGCATACCCTCACTTCGATCGTCATTGCGCTGCATCTGCTGCTCGAAGCTCCGGGACGGTGAAAAGACGATACCGCTGCGCCACGCTACGCAGTCATTGAGCGCGTTTTCCCCTCGAAGGCCAGCGCCCAAGCAGTTCGGACTTCCGCCCGGAGGGCCTGGTCTTCGAGATCGCATTCTCAGCGGAACCCGATCCGGCATTTGAAGTTTCACCAGTGCGGGCTGGTTCCGACGGGTAGGCAATTGAAGCATAAGGTATTGATAGTCGAGGACGAGCCGTTCCTGCGGATGAAGACGGTCGATCTGGTGGAGGCTGCAGGATTCGAGGCATTCGAGGCAGGCAATGCGTCGGAGGCGATCGTGATCCTTGAGGCGACGCCTGGAATCCGCATCCTCTTTACGGACATCGGCATGCCCGGCAGCATGGACGGCCTGATGCTCGCTGCGGCGGTGCGCGACAGATGGCCGCCCATCCAAATCATCGTCGTGTCGGGCAAGCAGAAGCCGTCGGCACGGGACATGCCGGATCACAGCGTATTTTTTCCGAAGCCCTACGACACCAAAAAGGTCACCGACCAGCTTCATAAGATGGCGGCATAGGAATAGTGCGGATGGAACATGTGGGTCGACGACAAAGTTCATCTGTCGTCCCATCCTCACGTGATCTCCTACTATTTCCATGCCAGTTTGGTGTTCTGTCCTCGGCATTCTTCGCATGCTTCGCCGCAATGCAATTGCCAGTAGGCTTGCTCTTCGATCGCTTCGGATGCCGATTGCCGATGACAGCGCTCGCCCTTTGCGGCGCTGTGGGCTCGGCGATGATCGCGACGGCGACGTCATTCGCACATGCACTGCTGGGACAGGGGCTGATCGGAATGGGCTGCGCTCCAGCTATTATGGGGATCTATTTCCACTATGGGCAGGCACTTCCGTGGCAGAAGGCGGCGCGGGTCGCGACCACGGTCGCCACCATCGGGTCGCTTGGAGCTTTGGTCTCCGCAACGCCGCTCGAGCTGCTTGTTTCAATGCTCGGTTCGCGATACGCGGTCGCGGCGTCGGCGTGCTGTATGACCTTGGCATCGGGCTTGCTCTATATCTCAGTCAATACCGATCGAAACGAGGAAAACCCGATGCTCGACGAGGCAAGCCGCTCTCCGAACAATGTCGGGTTTCTGATCTTCCTGTCACCTATCTCTTAAGTGCATCTCTAGGTACCGTGTTCAGGAGTGCCTGGGCGTCGCCCTACCTCATGGAGGTGGTCAAGGTTTCTTCCCAGCAGGCGGCAAATGCCTTTGCCGCGGTGAACGCGGCAGGCACGTTGACGGGTGTCGTTCTAGCTCTGGCAATGAAGCGTTGGTCGGCGGGATCGATCGTCGGGGCGCTCTATGGGGTAGCAATCGTACTGACTACCGCCCTCGCGTTCGATCCGGCGCAGAATGTATTCGTCGCCGCTATCGCGCTCTCCACCTTGTACTCGATTAGCAACTGCCACACGATTGCCTTAGCGGAAGCACAAGAGCACATCTCCGCTCGAAGGCGTGGCATGATCTTGGGCGTCTTGAACGGCCTGGGGTTTGTCGGCGTGGCCTCGTCTTCCCCGATATTCGGGATGATCGCCCGCTCGCTCGAACCAAGCCCTGCTTTCACAGCCATGTTCGCCGCAACCGCAGCAGACCTCACCGGATCTCTCGTCTTGTTCATGTTCCGAAGCCGCATGAGGTGACCGTTCTCGACTGTGGCGTCCTTTGAGTGGGGAACGACCGCCGTCAGGATCCCGAAGAGTTGGAGACTGAGGTCTTGTTGTAGATCGCTCCTCCGCTATGTCGATAGCTGGAGGATGTCACATGCCCACGCACGACAAACACTTCCGCATGCTTTCGGAAGCGGTACAGGCTTGGTACCGCTATTACGAGGTCGAACCCGACGACCAGGCGTCGCAAACCTTGTGCTCGGCCGCCATCGAGTTCTTCAACGAAGGCGCGACATCGTTAGAGGATGTCACAACGTTGCTCATCGGCACTTATGTCGGCAGGTGGGCGACGCGCGTAAACGCGCCGACGTCGGCTGCCGTTCACTGAGCTGCCGGGTCGACGGGATAACCGATTTCGTCCTGCACCTTGCTGATCGACAGCTTCCCGCCCAGCGGAGAGACGTGCTCAGCAGCTTCGATTTCGTTATCGTCCTTGAGAAGCCAGCAACTACCAGTCGGCCGGAGCGACACCGCGGAGGTCTTTGCGGTGCAGGATCGAGGTCACCCGGTTGCGGCACCTACGACGAATGTCTTGCACCGCACGAATTAGCCGGAACTTCTTGAATCCGCGTCCGTTTTCAGATGGTCGAAACACAGGAGGCTCTATCATGGCTACTACATCAGGTGGACGAAATCAGGACCGGGCGCGCGTCGCCGCCGGTCAGAAGCATGAAGTCGCATACGAGGCGAAAAAGGAAAACGTTTCGAAGGATACGGTCAAGAAGGCGGTCAAGTCTGCCGGTAACAGCCGCAAAAAAGTCGAGGCCGAGATTGATCGCCACTGACGGTGATCGCCAGTTACAACGTGAACGGCGTCAATGGCCGTCTCGAAGTCCTGCTTCGGTGGATTGGGGAGACCGCGCGGGACGTCTGCCTGCTGCCATGGTGTTCACGTTCTTGGCCAGTTCGGCAATTTATCATTTCTCTTCATAGATTCAAAGCAAGTTGCAGCTAAGGTCGCGTTCTCGTATGGAGGGTAAAATGCTGAGATTTGTCGGCCTTTCTTTTATTTTTGGGGCTGTCGCCTTCTTAGTCCTCGAGCTGATGCGGTTGCATTGGGGCGATGACTCGATGTTCACAGAGCCTTACTTCGGTTTCTGGTTCCTTTTCGGTGAACTGATCGGCGGGATCGGTGTTCAAACGATCTTTGGATTGTTGATCGGGGGAGCACTTTTTGTCATTTCTCGAACGCCTGACAAAGTTAGGCGGAGCCTCATCACATCGACGATAACCACGACGATTGTCACATCGCTGATGTTGATCGGAGTTTACGGCCATCGAACAGAACGCACAGTCGTCGAGGCTATTAGCCTCAGAGGTGCCTTGTAGACTTTACGCTCAACCGTTTCTCACGCCGACAACCTAAGTCCAATTGTCTGCATCACACAGCCTAGAACGTTCACCCATAGCAAGAGTCGAACCAGCCCTATCGTCATAACAACCCATCAATAAATGACTATACAGATATCGTGTCGGTTGTATCCACAGGCGGACCGCTACCAATCGAACCTACCCAGCCACGGCTGAGCCACTGAAGTTCCACAAATACCTCTTACGACACCGACAGATCAAGCCGCCTGAGTGGCCCTCTCGGATGCTTACTTCTGTTCTTCCATCTCTTCATCGACAATCGAGCTGACGAGGGCAACGACCCGGCTGCGCACACGCGGAGAAAGGAGCAAAACGTCGTCTATCAGACGCCGTCCCTCCGCCGTGGAAATGTAGGCAATCTTCTCATCGACCTCTGTTATGATTTGCTGGCCCTGAGTGGTTTCGGGATCTGGAAGACCATCGAAAAACCTCGAAACAGGGATCTTGAGGCAATTGGCAAGCTCGTAGAGCATCGAAGCGCTGACGCGGTTCTTACCGCTTTCATATTTTTGTACCTGCTGCAAACTGACCCCGATGCCGGCGCCGAGATCCCCTAGGGATACATTCGACTGCATTCGGCGGATACGGATTTGCTGTCCGACATGCCGATCAACTGGATGCACCAACTCGCGCGCTACATTCGACTGTTCGGCTTGCGCAGGCCTCGAAGTCCGGACCTGTGCTGTTGCATAGCGCTTCATGGTGGACACCCCGATGGAGAGTTTCACGCGGTGCGCCCCCGCTGAAAACTCGCTCAACCCACTGATCGGGGAGTTGGAAACCGTACACGACGGTCCTGTGGCCTTTAGTTCCGAGGAACCTGGACATACGCCACAGGCTCCTCGACCGAAGGTCAAGGAGTGTGATGCCGTTACGGCCGGCATCAACCACGTGTAGGGGTTTCCACACCCCAAGGCAGCGCGTACTGCCCTATCGAAAAAGATAGTTGAAATCCGCCCGCGGCGCAACCGAATGCTTCACAAGATTCAATGGCTTCGCTCTTCCAACGCTGCGCGAAGAGCCTCGGCGCTTTTGAATACGCCAAGTGGCGCTGTGTGAGCCGCGGCCGAACGATTGGCGTCAGCCGCAGGCTAACGATCTGTTCTGGGTCCGTACGCAATGGCCGGAAGGGTCGTCGGAACCTTTTTGCTGCGGGGTGATCTGGTTGAAGTCGGCGTATTTCACCTTAGGCGCCACCTCCGCTTGTTAGGATGGATGGCGAAGTTTCCCATCAGCTGTCCAGGAAACTCGCTCTCGGCGACCAGGGTCGGCTCGACCCAGACAATAGCGGCACTTCAGGAATAGGGCAGGGGCGGCTGCTTTCGCTTCCAGCGCAGCTTGTCCAGCATCTTCCGCAATCGGATGGCCTCGGCTTCCTTGAAGCCCGTTGATGCAGACCGACCGAACCTCGACGCTGTGTGCTCTCGCATCACACAATCTGTGCCGGCGCATAAAAACCCATCGGCTGTGGAATTGATGAGCGCGGCGCAGAAGGCGTCAGGGTAATGGCCTCGCCGCTCTGGGCGGCTGCTCGGCGGGACGATATCCGACAAGCGAGTGTGCCGGCTTCGCTGCTCGAATCGCCGAACGCCGTGCTTCTGCTACACCTCGCATCGGCTGGGAGGGGCGCTGACGCCGGTTGCTGACGACCGGTCATATCGCCGGGCTTCTTGTCTCCGGCGAAGGTGTAAAGCGGCTTACCTTCCCATTTCTCAATGGCTTCGTCGAAAATCCGCGGGTTATGGGCATCGATGATTGGAGCTGGCGGCATTCCTCGCGGTACGGGACGATCATGGTCGATCTCCGCCCCACTTCTGCCCAAGGGGTCGCAACGATCTTGGCTTCCATATTTGAAGATACAACACTGTGCCCGCCCAGCGACATTTCCTTATCAGCTTCGTCACCACGCCGATTGTGGTGCCGAGGAAGATCGCATAACGGATCGAAGGGAACTGGCCCGGCAGGCGAGCAAAGAAAGACAAGGTTGACAGGCGCATTGCTTCTTCGATTGAGGGTTCGGCAGTTCATGCGTGACGACGGTGGTGCCGATCGATCTGGCCTTCGCCCGTGCGCGCTGGCAACGCCGGCGCTCTGGATGCGCTACATAGACCGCGTCGGGGTTGGCGGAAAATCTTTTAAGACTCCGGCGATGTACAACAAGGAAGCTCGCCGATAAGTTGCCCACGTGCAACTTTTGAATCAGTACGGTTTGACTTCGTTCAGGGCCAATGTAGCCTCACCCGTCTCATCCCCCATTCGACTGGCCACGAATTCTGCTCCTGGAAAGGTGAGGTGGACATTTGAGCGTGGCTATAGACGGGCAGTCCGGTAATCGTTATTTCGGATATACCACCCCATCACCAAATCATCCCGTGAATTTTCAAGGCCTTTTATATTGAAAAAAGTGCAACGCAGTTTTGCCGTCGAGTACAAAAGCGGCAGACGAAAACTCGATACTAGGTCGAACTCGATCTGGGGCAACGTGGACCTAAAGTCCGTCGCTCGCGACCTAGACGAAGAGGCAATGCCGTTTCTGTCGGATAGCTCTCAGAGTGGCAAATCCGACAGCGAAATTTCTCTACCAAAACCAGATCAGGCTGAGTCGTTGTTGACACCGCCTCTTGAGCCGTCGACAACTGCATCAGATGCACAGGAGATAAGCATGGCCGACGAGACTGACACTGCAACCAGTGCCGATGTGCCGGCCGTTGTCGAAACGCCAATTACGCCGAAGAAACAGCGCAAACCCAGGGCCAAGAAAGCCGCGGCACTCGAAACCGCGTCAGCTGACACTACGGCAGAGCCAGCAGCTGCTCTGGCCGGCGCCGGTGGTGTGAAGAGGAGAGGGCGCAAGACAAAGGTGATCGAAGCTGCGGCGAGCGCCAAACGCGCACCTGTGCGCCGTGCTCCGAAGGCGGTGCAGACAGCCTCGGCCGCGCCGACGACAGCGATCGATGAAATGGCGGACCTCCTGCAGTTAGAAGAGGAAAATCAGCGGCTGCGCAAGCTTCTGGCTGAAAAACTTCGCGCTGAAAATGCCGATCTGCGCAAACGGCTCAAACTCGATTGATAAAAGCAGCTGGTCAATCGCCGGCCGCATTTCCATGCTTATCAAGACATAAAATTTGGCGACGGTGAGCTGTTGCCGGAATGAAGACTTACTGCCTGCTTGCGGGATAAAACGCGAGGTCGGATAGATGGCGTCTCCCTGGAAATTTCTTGCCCGACTGGTCTCACCGGGACGCGAACAAAAGCGAAAAAACGGCTCGACCGAGAAGGTTTCGCCGGAGGCGTTGCCTAGTTCTGGTCCGACTGAAACGCCTGTCGAGGACAGCCTGAATAGCGATGGTCGGCCGGCAGGCGCGGAGCTACCTCGTCACGGTCAACCCGGTGCAGTTTCCCTCAAGCCTGTGCATTCCGAAGAAGCCGAAAGCGATGTCCACGACAAGGTCGACGGCGAAGTTGCCGAAATCGTGGAGGTCGCTGATCCCGCTATATCAGGTGGTACTGGTTTCGACGTCACCGCTGCGAATGATGCCGCTAGGCTCAAGCGAATTGCCGAGTCGCACCGCGCGAGCAAAGGAGCCGCAGCAAGGAAGCGGTGGCGATTGCAAACGATCCCCAATTTATCCAAACTGCAAACGGGATGAGCCTCGATGACGAGATCAGGATGCTCAGGGATCAGCTGGCCAGAAAGCTAACGTTGCAAAACGCGCAGTTGAGAAAAATGCTGGAGCGGTTTGAACGATGAGCGTGACGCGCTGCCTGCCTTTTAAGCTTGTTGCAGGTGTCCTTTCAAGGCGATAGAGGCGGCATCCTATCTTGCGACCTATCCTCACGACCGTTATACTGTTTTTGAAAAACAGTATAACCCTGGAGTCGAGCTATGAAGTCCATCGACCTCATGTATCAGACGATGCTCGCTGAGCTCGGTCAGCGCTCGCTCGACGCCGCTTGGACGGCCGATTTCCCTCCGGAGGGTCGGTTCACCCCGGCAAACATCAAGGGGCGCAAGTACTGGTATTTCGACATCCCGGATGGACATGGTGGTACGAAACGTCGTTACGTCGGTTCCGCTGATGATCCGGTTATCGCACAGCGCGTAGCTGATCATAAGCGGGACAAGACGATCTACGCGCTCGCAGGCGCTTGGTAAATACCCTGACCCGCGAAGGCGGGATGATCGCCCCTGACGCCATGTCGGGCGATATCGTCGAGGCTCTTGCCGATGGCGGTCTCTTTCGGCTCCGGGGTATTCTCATAGGCACGGTGGCCTTTCAGTGCTATTCAGGACTGCTCGGTGTCCGTCTTCCCATGGCTGCGATCCTGACCGGCGATGCTGACATCGCCCAGGACTATGCCATCAGTCGGGAGGTCGAAGATAGTCTGCCTCCGATCCTTGAGTTGCTGCAGGGCGTCGACGCCAGCTTTCGTCCAGAGCCGCGGTATCGTCAGCGTTTCAGAATGCCGACGGCTACAGGGTTGAGTTCCTGACGTCGAACCGTGGTTCGGATGACTACATCGATCAGCCGGCGAAGATGCCCGCTCTTGGTGGCGCCAGCGCGGATCCACTGCGCTTTCTCGACTTCCTCATAAGGGAACCCGTCAGGACAATGCTGCTCCACCGAAGCGGTGTTCCGGTCGTCGTCCCTGATCCGTCCCGGTATGCCGTCCACAAGCTAATAGTCGCCAGCCGCCGAAACACGGACGGGCAGGGGCCGGCGAAGCGTGAGAAGGACATCCGACAAGCTGCGCTGCTCTTCGGAGCGCTGCAGCAGACAAGGCGATCTACCGACTTGGCGCTCGTCTACAACGAAGCATGGAGGCGCGGGCCTACATGGCGAGAAGGTATTCGAACCGGGGCGGGAATGCTGCCAGCACAAGATGCCGAGCGGCTCAACACGGTCCTGACCGAGGCGGAAAAAGAAACGGCGAAGAAATTGAACTTCCGTTTGGAGAATAGGCCGTCTTTCAAGGCTAAGCAGTTGATTTGATTCGAAGTCGTGAAGACAATGAAGATGAATATGGTCCTGCGGGGTCCTGTGCCGAATATCTGCATCGCACGGTCTCAGATCTGGCCCCGGCCAGCGCCGGGCAGGCGAAGCGCTGATCTACATAGCAAGGGGGTCAATCGAGAAGATCGCGGTCGGCGACGTGCTCCTGATACGCAAGGGCGACGTCGTACCGGCCGACGGGGCTCTCGTCTGCGAAGTCGCGACGATCGACCAGGCGGTCCTGACCGGAGAGCCTTTAAGGGTGCGCATCGCGAGGGATGGCAACATTTCAAGTGGCGCTACGAACGAGGGGGACGTGATCAAAATCCGCGTTCTAAGTCGCGCCGAGACAGCACCTATGCCGGAATACCGGGATAGTGAGGCTCGTGGAAGCATCGAGGCGCTCCAAGGCGAAGCTGATGCGACTGGCCGACCGGTTCTCGGTGTGGTTCTTGTTCGCCACGGTAGCGATTGCAGGCGTCTCGGCGTTCATGTCCGGAGACCTGTCAAGGATCGTGGCCGTGCTGGTCGTCGCCACGCCCTGTCCGTTGATCCTGGCCGTACCCGTCGCACTTGCGAAGGAGGGCGTTCTGGTGAAGGGTGCGGGACCTCTCGAGGCACTCGTCCAGGCCACCGTGGCGGTGTTCGACAAGACGGGGACGCTCACCGCGGGACAGCCCGAAGTCGGCCACATCGAGGGATCGGAGCATCCTAACAGGATCCTGCGGCTGGCCGCCTCGCTGGACCAGGCGTCGGGCCATGTGGTCGGACGCGCGCTGGTGGACGAGGCGCATAGACGTGGGTTGGGAGTGAGCCGCCCATCGGAGGTGACCGAGACCGCGGGATCCGGAATCGTCGATGGCGTGCGCGTCGGCGTCGGAGGAGACGCCTAACGGGTCAGGCAGCGCAATGCGTGTCAAGGTAGTGTTTGACGGCACGCCGGCTGGCACGATCACGCTCGAAGACCGGCTTCAATACCTTCCGCCAGTCGGCGGGGCATTGCTTCAGGAGGCCATCGACGTCGCGGTCATTCTAAACGCCCTTCGCGCCCTCTAATGGGCGAGAAGCACTAGTAGCTCGGCCTTGACGAGAAGTTCTCGAGTGACGCCGCCGAGGATGAACTCACGAAGCCGCGAATGGCCAAATCCGCCCGCGACCAGAAGGTCCGCCTTTCGTTCCAGCGCGGCCGATTGGATGGCGCCTGTCGCGGTCTCGCCGCCTGCCTGGATCGATACGTCATCCACGTCGAGTCCCGAATGCTTCAACGAAGAGATCAGGAGGGCGCGGTTCGCCTCGTCGATCTCCTTGTCGTCGGTGATCGAGATGACCTGCACCTTGATCGCGCGTTCGATGAAGACCCGTGCGCTGGAAAGGGCGCGCGCTGCGGTGGCGCTGCCGTCCCAGGCGACGGCGATCGTGTCCACACGAGAGTAGACGCTGGTGGCTGGAAATAGCACGAGCGGACGGCCGCTTCCGAATAGCAGCGTTTCGGAGAGTTGCCGGGAGAGCTCCGAGGCTTCGACGATGGAAAGGTCGTAGCACTTGGCAATTTCAGAAAAGCGTTCATAGACGAACGGTTCCCTGACCTCGAATCCGTGGATTCGCACCTCGAAGCCAGTTTCCGAAATAGCGTCGGCGATGTGTCCCCGCAGCGAAGTCCCGCTGTCCCGGCTATACCGTTCTGCTTGTCCCCGCCATGTCTCGACATCGATAACGGTGGGAAAGGGCGGATGGACCTGGGGGATCCGGACTTGTGGGATACTGGCGACGAGATGGGCGTCATTCTGCCTAGCGAGGCCGATAGCATTGTCGATTATGGCGAAGGAACTCGCGTCGGGATAGGTCGACAACGGGAGATGGAACTGCGGCTTCATGCTTGCCTCCTGAGGTTAAACTTCCGTCATGATGCATGCCGCTGAGAGAGTTCGCATTGCGCTTGGTCAAGGCCGCGGCGCAATGAAGCTCCTATAATCGCGCCTTCATCGAAGCTGGAGGACACGGCCATGACGATCAATCTGACGGAGATCAACCCCGGTGAGTGCTACCGCATCCTGGAGAACGAGCGTTTCGGTCATCTGGCATGCTGCAAGGATGGGCAGCTCTACGTGGCGGCGATCTATTTCGCCTTTTCCAACGGCGTCGCCTATAGCTTCACCATGCCCGGCAAGAAGCTCGACTGGATGCGGGGAACGACAAGGTCTGCCTACACATCGAGCAGCGTTCGAGCGCCGGCGGGTGGACGAGCATCGTCGTCGAAGGCATGTTCGAGGAATTTCCTGACAGCGAGGCGCGACAAAGCGAACGGCTCCACGCGTGGTCTTCTCCAAAAGTATTCGGACTGGTGGGAAATCGGCTCTATAAAGCCCCAGGAGTTCCCCATGCCCGATGGCTCTCCTCATGTCTTCTACGGCATTGCCGTCACGGCCGTGTCGGGACGCAGTGCAGTCAGAACGGAATGACCGTCGAGCCGAACCCGCATCCCACAATCGGAGCACCACATGCCATATCTACGCGGCCTATATCCAAGCGCCACATCTAATTTCACCTCGCACCCGCGTTTCGCGCGGGCGCTCTGATTCAAGACGAGATCTTTGCCGGTCGGCCGCGGTCACTGCGGATTTGACGGCGTCCGCCGCCCGGCGAGGGCTTGGATGCTTTGAATTTCTGACTCGACTTGCCCGCAGTATCGACCACGGTGATGCGGTCGAGGTTCTTTCGGACTATGTCGAGGGCGAGCTGGAGGAGTATCCTAGAGAGGTGGCGCGACTGTGTGAGGCCGGGTCACGAACGTTGTCGCACGCCGCCGAAATGTGTCGCGACGTCGCCGCCGGTCAGGCCAACGAGGCTGAAGCGAAGACGGTCGTGTGAAGCCCGCGGCTCATCGGATGGTTCGCAAGACGAGCACGGAGCATGGTGCGCGCTGCACGACGTGGTCCACGACCGAGGCGAAGACGCGGTCGAGCACGTCGTCGCGGCGAGAGGCGATCACGGCGAGATCGGCGGCATCTCCTTTGCGATGGCGACGATGAGCTGCGACGGGTTGCCCGCTCGGACGTGTATAGAAGCAGGAGTCTCGGTCGACCGCGGGGCTTCCGAAAGTCTGGTCTCGGAGGCTCCCATCACCTCAACCGCCCAATCGTTCGGCGAGGCCGACGAGGGCAGGCCCTCCACCGCGTGAACGACGTGGAGGCTTCCGTTGGGCGCGATCTGCGCGTGGGCCGTTTCGACGAGGTGGAGCATGCGTTGCCGGGATCCTCGGCCGATGGCGCCGTGGCGAACATGTCAGTATATGTCCTTGCCAGACAGGCTAACGAACTCGGTCGTCAGTCCGTCGTCATGCGCTTCCTTGAGAAGCCGATCGGCGCTCATGATGTCGAGACACATGGTGCCCGTGAAGGATTGCCGCAGGGCGCAGCAGAAGTGATCTCTCGCCCATGCCTGGCCTCGCGGCGTCGCCGCCGTCACTTCCCAGCGATCCTCGTCCCGACGTCCGAGAACAAGGTCTGCGGACGTTCGCTCGACGGGAGGAATGGTCGTGGCAGCGTTCGTTTCTGTCTTGCCGGTCTTTTCTTGTTCGCGCATGTCCGTCTCCTTTGGATGAGGTCGTGGCGCTGTGTCCAGGAGCCTATCTGTCCCCGGGCGTTTGTCTTTGACGAGCATCAATCCGGATGTTTGACCGGGATCAAGCCAAGGTGGGGAAGGTGGCGATACGACTGTGGCCTGCGGCGTCTGCCGGACGGACCTTCACGTCTGCGAAGGAGACCTCTCCCAGCCAAAGCTTCCTCTCGTTCCAGGGCATGAGATTGTCGGAACCGTGATCGCAACGGGCGAGGGCCTTCCTCGTCGCCTTGGCGGTCAAAAAGTCGGGGTATCTTGGCTGGGCCACACCTGCGGGCACTGCGCATATTGCCGAGAGGGTCGCGAGAACCTGTGCAACGATCCTGGCTTCACGGGTACACAATGGACGGCGGCTTTGCGGCCCATGCGGCGGCCGAGGCGGGCTACGCGTTCGAACTGCCTGAAGATGCGGACCCGGTGGCGACCGCGCCTCTTCTCTGCGCGGGCCTCATCGGGTGGCGATCCCTGAAGATGGCGGGCGAGGGGAGGACGATCGGCATCTATGGGTTCGGCGCGGCCGCCCACATCCTCGTGCAGGTGTGCAAGCATCGAGGCCAGAGCGTCTATGCGTTTGTGCGTCCCGGTGACGAGGCCGGACGGAAGTTCACGCTTGATCTTGGCGCCGTCTGGGCCGGGTTTTCCGGTGAAAGGCCGCCGGTGCCGCTCGACGCCGCCATCATCTTCGCGCCGGCCGGCGAGCTCGTGCCAATGGCGCTCGACGTGGTGCGGAAGGGCGGAACGGTGGTCTGCGGCGGCATCCACATGTCAGACATTCCGAGCATGCCCTATCGTCTGCTCTGGGGCGAGCGGCGGGTCGTCTCGGTGGCGAACCTGACGCGGAGCGACGGGGCGGAATTCTTCTCGATCGGGAAGGCGGCAGGGGTCAGATGCTTCACCAGCGTCTACCCCCTCGAGCATGCGAACGAGGCTCTCGACGATCTGCGCGCAGGCCGTGTCTCTGGAGCCGCCGTGATCGTTCCGTAGCCGATGTTCCCCTTGACAAGGATCAATGCGCTTTGCTTGCGCTACACAAAAGCTTTTTCGTCAAGACGTCCGCCGACAACCGGCGGCGCTTCCGCAAGGAGATCAGAGATGTCGCGTTCGTTGCTCGCCTTGGCGGCGCTCTTCATCGCAGGTGAGAGCCTATTGTCGGCTCCAGCCGTTGCAGACAGCCTGTCGCTCGCGCCGATGCTCCAGCGTGTCGTGCCGAGCGTCGTCAGCATCTCGGTGCAGGGCAGGGAACTCGACGACGCGGATGCAACGCTTGCTGATCCCTTCTACAGAAAGTTCTTCGGACTACCTGACGACGCTGCGCCGGCAGAGCACAGCTTCCAATCGGCCGGATCGGGTGTCGTCATCGACGAGGTCCACGGCTACATCGTCACCAACCAGCATGTCATAGCAAGCGCCTCAAAAATCGAGGTGGCGCTCTCCGACGGCCGACGCTTCCAAGCGAAACTTGTCGGCGCCGATCCCGAGACGGATGTCGCTGTCGTTCAAATTCCACCTGATCATCTTGTTCAAGCCGAGTTTGGAAGCGCGTCCTCGCTTCACGTCGGCGACGTCGTCGTGGCGATCGGGAATCCCTTCGGCCTGGGCCAGACCGCGACGATGGGCATCGTAAGCGCGCTTGGGCGCCGTGCCGTGGGATCGGAGGGGTACGAAGGATTCATTCAGACGGACGCGTCGACCAATCCCGGCAATTCGGGCGGCGCGCTTGTAAGCGAGGACGGCGTCGTGGTCGGGATCAATAGCGCGATCATCGGCCCCGCCGGAGGAAGCATCGGCATCGGTTTTGCGGTCCCAGCCGAGACTGTCGGCATCGTGATGCGGCAGCTCATCCTGACCGGCAAGTTGGTACGCGGCGAGGTGGGAATTTTAACGCAGGACCTGACGCCCGGTCTCGCAAAGGCGTTCGGCGTCGATGAAGGGGCGGGCGCGCTGGTCAGCGAAGTCCTTCCGGGTTCACCGGCGGCAAATGCAGGAATTCAGCCGGGCGACGTCATTCGGATGGTCGACGGAAGGACGGTGCGCGGCGCGTCCGACGTTCGAAGGCTTGTGGGATCGCTACCGTTGCAGTCCAAGCGTCCTTCCAGATCGACCGCGCGAGCCGAAGGATAGAAGCATTTCCCGTGGTGTCCGACGCACCGGTTGCCGAACCGGCTGCTCCGCGTACCATTCATATCGCCCGCGGCCCTCTCGCCGACGCCGAGATGGCGAACTCTCCCGATGGTCCCGGCGCCCGCGTCGTCGTCGTCGCCGAGGGTTCGGTCGCGGCACAGGCCGGCCTGCAGCCGGACGACGTTATCGTCGCTCTCGACCAGCAGCCGGTGACGGACGTCGGGCAACTCCTCTCAATACTCGTGAAGGAGCATGCCCGTGCTCTCATCACCGTCGTGAGGAACGGCCACCGCCTCTTCGTGGCCGCTGACGTGCAGACCCAGTAGCAGCCCGCAGACCGTGTTCTGTCCGCTGAAATTCCAAGGTCGCTCTCGTGCTTGATGAAGATCAACGACGAAAATCTGCGGCGCTGTCACGATCGGCACGTCGCAAACCTGAAGGAGGTTGTCATGAACGACATTCAACTCAGACAGAACATTCTCGACGAAATGGAATTCGAGCCCAGCATCGACGCGGCTGATATCGGCGTCGCGGTCGATAGCGGGATCGTCACACTGACTGGTCACGTGCGCACCTACGCGGAGAAAGAAGCCGCAGAGCGCGTGGTTAGTCGCGTCAAGGGCGTGCGCGGAATAGCTGCCGATATCGAGGTCCGGATTTTCGGGCCGAAGGAAACAGACGACGACTACATCGCCCGGCGCGCTGTCAAAATGCTCGACTGGAACGTTTCCGTGCCAAAGGATTCGGTGCAGGTGCGGGTCCTCAAAGGGTGGATCACCTTGCGGGGAGAGGTCGAGTGGCAATATCAAAAGAACGCGGCCTACGACGCCGTGCGGGATCTCGCCGGCGTAGTAGGGGTGTCCAACCTAGTGGAGCTGAAGCCGCATATTACGGCGGTGGATGTCAAGAAACGCATCGAGGATGCTTTCCAGCGCGACGCCGCTCTTGAGGCCGATGCAATCAGAATCGACGTCCAAGGCAGAAAGGTAATCCTCTCCGGCAAGGTGAAGACCTGGTCGGAACGGCAGGCGGCGGAGCGCGCTGCATGGTCCGCTCCAGGGATCAGCACTCTCGACGACCGACTGACGGTCGGGTGATCGAATATCGGGATTGGCTAGACATTACTGCTCTGCCCACACTCAGCAGCAAGGGCGCCGCTGAGCGCCCTTCGCATAGAGCCCAATTTCCTTGATCGACTTGCGCGCAGATCTCGTCTTCGGAACGAAATTCCGCACCACCCGTTGCAGAGCCTCCGTCGCGAGCACAAGGCGACCATTGATGTTCTTGGAGAGCGACCTTGGGTGGCGACGTAGGCTGGGATCTTCCGCGAAGAAAGATATGAGTCCCCGCAACGGCAGCGCGATTGAGGTTCGGGTTTGATTTTTCTAAATTGAAATCCTGCTGTCGAGCAGAATCGCTATTAGGCCTCGCGGCGAGCAGCAGCCTGAGACGGGTCGACATCTCCGATGCAGTGTACGGCTTCTTCAGCCAGCCGGCGCCCGCTTCGATCTCCTTGTCCGCGGCATGGGGTTCAGAAAAGCCCGACGTCAGGAGAATTTTCACCCTCGGCCAGCGCTCCCGGACATTCCGGGCCAGTTCGTCGTCGTTCATTCCCGGCATGGCCACATCACTGAACAGGAGCGCTACGTCATGCCCCGCCTCCAGCTCCTTCAACGCGTCGATCCCGTTCGTAGCTTCGATCACGAAGTAGGCAAGCGTCTGCAGGCGGCTGACCGTCACTCGGCGAACTCTCGCGTCGTCCTCGACCACCAGGATAGTTTCCGTGCCCCGAGGCGGGGCTTCCTCAGCCCGCTGCTCGTTCGGATGAGAATCCTTTCCGGCGTCGGCGCGTGGAAGAAAGAGGCGCACCGTCGTCCCTTCGCCAAGTTCGCTGTAGAGCTGCAGGTGCCCTGCGGATTGCTTTGCGAAACCGTAGACCATGCTCAGCCCAAGCCCCGTTCCCGAGCCCGTCGGTTTCGCGGTGAAGAACGGTCGAAAGCCCTCTCCATCACATCGGACGTCATTCCGGTGCCGGTGTCGGTCACGGAAATGAGGACGTAGCTGCCGGGGCGGATCGCCGGGTACATCAGGACATAGTCGGAGTCGATCTTGCAACAGAGCCCTTGCAGGCGGGCACCTCAAAGCAGACAGGAGCTGCGATGGAGGACAAGGCTTCGCAGGTTCTATCGAGCACGAAATACAGCACTGCTACCAAGCAGTTGGCAGGATCCGTGCTCTCACAATCCAACAAAAAGCGCTGATGAACGAACAAGAACTTTCGAACCAGTTTCTGTTGTTTTTCCCGGGCTTCTCGTCAACCAGTCTTATTCCGTTTCCTGCCACCTTAACTCATCATCTTCCGGAAAAGCGGCAGTTGGTTGCGAACATCCAGTGCCTCGGTCGGTGGACTCCGCTGAAGCGCCTATTTGAAGTCACTCTGGCCCACGCTTCAATGCAGCTAGGAATGGGAAGCGATGAGCAAAGTGCGTAGGAGATCAAAGTTTCCCACTCCTTGTGGCCTGCCGAGGTCGGCGATCGATGACAGGCGTAATCGAGAGACACTGGCCCCGAGACATCAATGCCGCTTGGGGGAGACGTATCTGACAACGTTGGTTGTAAATCCGCTTTTGTTTGCCGATGCACATTCAGTGCCATGGCTGGATCGCATGGTTCAGATACACGCAGATAGACATCGCGACCGATCGCGCGCGTGCCCGGCCTCGCCGAAAAGGTGCCAGATGTGACGGCAGCCTTGCATGCAAAGCTCGACGAGCACCGGGCGTTCGTACGGGAGCGTGGAGAAGACTTGCCGGAAATCCAGAATTGGCGCTGGGCACGCTCCTCCTAGTGCGACAGAGGACCGGATTGGGTAGCGACTACCACCAGCCATACTGCCGCAGCTACGCCGGCACGCAGGAGAAAGGATTCGAGTGCGAGGTGGCAACCTCGCCTTCGACTTGGGGTGTCCCACGGCAATCGCAGCCTTTGCAGCGTCAGCTATCTGTTTCGAGTCCTGTTCGTTCTGCAAACGATGCGATCTTAATACGTCCTGGAGAATGATCGCCGGGTCATGCTGCAGCCGTCAACGAGAGGCAGCTAAGGGTGAAGCCCGGTCCCATCGCCGTCAGGACAGTTCTCCTGGGTAGTCCTTGCGCAAGAAGCTTCTCGAGTACGAACAGCGCGGTTGGCGAGGACATGTTCCCATAGTCCGAGAGAACCTCACGTTCCTGGTCGAGGGTTCCCTGGCTTAGTTTAAGCGCCGATTCCAAGGCGGTGATAACCTTTGATCCACCGGGGTGGCACGCAAACCGGTCAACGTCGGCAGGAGCAAGATCTGATCGGGCGAGTATGGACGTTACGCCCTTCAGCACATGAGTTTCGGCGAACGGTGGTATCGCACGATCGAAGATCACGCCCAGACCCTCCGGATCGACGCTCCATCCCATGATGTCTAGCGTGTCGGGCCACGTATGCTGGCCTGCAAGTTCGACCTCGGCCAGACCGGTCTCACTAGCACGCACCACGCAGGCGGCGGCCCCGTCGCCGAAGAGGGCGGTCGCCACGATGTTCGCCTTCGTAAGCTTGTCCATGCGAAATGCCAACGTGCAGGTCTCGACGGCGACCACCAGCACGACTGAGCCTGGCCGGGATGCCGCCAGCCGTGACCCGATTGAAAGCCCAGAGACTCCGCCGGCACAGCCGAGGCCAAACACGGGAACCCGTTCGACATCGTCCCGGAAGCCCAGTTCTCGGCTTACCCTCGCTTCCAGACTAGGTGTCGCAATACCAGTCGAGGAGACGGTTACGATCGTGTCGACATCGCCTGCTGCAATGCCCGCCGACACGAGAGCTTTGCTGGCGGCGGCGACGAACATTGCACCCGCGCCCTCGATATGAGCGAGGTTTCGTTCGGGCCATCCCGACGTCTCGAGATACCACTCGATCGGCCGGACGGCATAGCGGCGCCGAATTCCCGAGGTTTCGAACACCCTTGCCAGCTTTTCGAAATCGTCAAATCGCGATGAGAACGCGGTGTGCGAGGCTCGCGCCGCGTCACGCTGGTCGATGACATGTGGCGGAACGGCGGTGCCGACGGATACCAGCTTGACGGGTTGCTGCATAAGACTCCTTGCGACGGCGCGGGAAGAATTTGGTACGCCGCGCGAGGACGAGACCGAACCGTAACGCCTCGATCCTCAATAAGTTGCAATGCGGGCGAGCCTGACGCCGCACTTCGTCGGAAGGCTTCAGAGACGACGACGCGTGAAGAATGCCTCCCGCGGCTTCGTGTCTGCCTTGATCCACGTCAATGCGCTCAACAAGTTGGCTCCGTAATTGTCCGATCGAAAAGGAGACAGCGCGATGCTTGCTAGAGACATCATGACGACCCCGTGACGACGCTCGACGAGGGACACAACGTCAGGGAAGCCGTCGAGATCGTCAACGCCAGCAAGATCGGCGCGGTGCCCGTCATCGATGGCGAAGGGCGGCTCACCGGCATCGTCACCGGGGAGACCTGCTGCGCCGGGTGGCGTCATCCTGGGCGAGACGGGCGGTACCGCATACGCGCGACCGCGAAGATGCACTGGCGGACTATGTGAAGGCCCGAAGCTGGCGCGTCAAGGACGTGATGTCGACGCCCGTCGTCAGCGCCGCCCCGAGCGCAACCGCGAGCCAGCTCGCAGAACTCCTGCAGGCCCACGACATCAAACACCGAACGGCAGACTCGCCGGCATAATCAGCCGTCACGACTTGATGCGAGCGCTTCTCGATGTTCGACGGCAGTGTACTGCTTCCGGCGACGAGGCCCTAGGGACGGCCGTTCGTGGCCGCCTGGAAACCGAGTTCGAAATAAGGTTCCCCATCGTCAATGCGACCGTCTCCAACGGGGCAGTCACCCTGAGGGGAGAGGTCGAGACGGAGCTGGAATGCTCGGCGGCCAGGGTGGCGGCGGAAAGCATCCGCGGCGTCGGCGGCGTGGTAAACAACATCACCCTGGCTACCGCATGGTGAGCTCTCTCAAACTATGAAATCGTCCCTGGAGTTTCCGTCATGTTTGTCAGGGTCATCGCAGACGCCGTCGTGTCGAGGCTTCTCCTCGTCATCCTGATCCTCATGGTGGGGACGGTCGTGAGCGTCCTACTGGTGAGGCCATCCCACGACTCCCGAACCGGGCGCGTCGAGCGCTCTCTCTGACCCGTGAGTGCGCGATGAACATCTGGCCCTCCAGGATTTAATTGTCCGGCCGCGTCCCGCAAAAGACCGGAGGCGCGACGGATTCGATGCTCTCCGAACTATTCGGCTTCATCTGGCTGATGGGAAGGCGTCATCAGGCGTTGGTCGCAGGGCTGTCCCTGGCTCTTTTCGTTATCGGCGCGGCGCCTCTCGAACTCCAGCGCCGGATCGTCAATGAGGCGACCGAGCAAGCGTCATACCGGTCTCTTCTCTTTCTCGTCTCCCTCTATCTCGCGGTCGCAGTGTTGAAGGGCGCGATAAAATTCACCTCCAACCTCTAAAGAAGCTGGGTGGGCGAAAAAAGCACGCTTTGGCTCGGGGCGCGCGTTCTGCATCGGGCCGAGACGCCGCCATCGGAATCCACGCTCGAGGGGGTTGAGCTGTCGATCATCTTTGCGGAAGCGGAACCGGTGGGCAGTTTCGTTGGGACCAGCATCTCCGAGCCGCTACTCCAGATCGGCATCCTTGTCACCGTGGGCGGTTATCTGATCTATCTCCAGCCGCTGATGAGGATGGCCGCCCGCAAAGCCGATCACCCGCTACAGCGCAATGAAACGCGCGGGCGCTCGGCTTTACTCCCTACCGTCACCTACGCCACGTACTGGGACACGATCCAGTAGAACGGCCACCTTTTCCCGCGTGCAAGTGGCCATATGGGGGTGGCGTAATAACCAGGCATACGCGAGGTCGGTATGGCAGGTTTGATCTCTCCTTCCAGGTCGCTCGCGTCATAGATCGCGACGACGCCGGGCACCGAGAACGCATCGCCGACATCGATGTTCAGGATTCGGGCATGTGGCTGGTCGGAGCGTCGCAATGCGATATGCAACATACCGCGGCGCCATGTATCGACATACTGACCAACACCCGTCAGCAGACGTGGATCTTCGGTGCGCTTGTCCCGCTTGCCGACAAGTTTGGGCCGCAGCTCGACGGAATGGTCCTGCTGGCTCATTCGTAGAACTCCACACCCTTTCGCAACTCTTGCCATTGCGCGTCGTCGTGGCCGAAAATGATAGAAGCTCCCCGCTCCCGAAGAGCTTTCAGGCGAGCGAGTGCCTCTGCGGCGAGTTCGATGTTCCAAGTATTTCTCGGAGCGATACCGGTGTCGACGCTCGCCTGGAGCGGGGCAGCATCTGAAGCGAGTATAAATGAACCATCTTTTTCCAGCTCGACACGGGCGACGGTCATTCCGGGGGTATGACCCGGCATGGGCAGCAAGACGATGCGCCCGTCGCCAAAGACGTCATGCTCGGCATTGAAGGTCTGGAAACCCTGGGGCTGGTCCCATTCTCCTCGAAGATAGCCTTGATTTTCTGCACCGCTTGCCGTGGCGGCCTGCGCCTCCGCTTCGTGGCAGAGGATCGTTGCGCGCCGAAAGTACGCGTTGCAGCCGCAATGATCGGGATGCAGATGTGAACAGATCACAACATCTATGTCCTCGGGATCGAGAGCAAGAGTCTTCAACTGATGAACGACCGTCCGCTCTGGCGAAAAGATCGGGGTCATAACCTTGCTTAACCCACCCCATCGCGCGCCTGGATCGATGGCGGCCTCTGGATTGCATCCGCTATCGAACAGCGCGTTGCCTTGGGGATGGCGCATCAGGGTGGCGTGAACCGGCAATTCAATCGCTTCTTCCTTCAGCGCCCCAGGGACGTAAATGGACCGGCGCATACGAAGCCGGCCGGCCTCGAGAAAATGCATCTTCATCTTAAAGGTCCTCTCTTGCTAGCCAGTTCGCGGACGGCGTTGACGATGTTTTCATAGCCCGTACAACGACAGATGTTTCCTGAGAGCGCTTCCCTGATCTTATCATCGGTTTCCAGCGGATGGTGGCGAAGAAGGTCGATGATCGCCAACGATGAAACTGGGCCTACAAATTCGCATTGCAGGCCATGATGCTGGCGGAACGCTTCTTGGATTCGTCCGAGTATCGACGCTTCCCTGGCCATGGTTTCGATTTCGCTCCCGTCTGCCTGCACTGCAAGCATCAGACAGGAGCGTGCGCTCCTTCCATCGAGAATGACGGTGCAGGCACCGCAAACGCCATGTTCGCACCCGACATGGGTTCCGGTCAGGCAAAGGATCCTGGCGCAGGAAGTGGCTCAGCAGCGTTCGTGCTTCGATCGTGCGCGTCATATACGCTTCGTTGACGCTGACGGTGATCGTCTTCTCACTCATCTTGCTTGAAGCCTTTCGTGGTTCGCGCGGCTCCAGGCGGCGCGAAGGGCCCGTTTGGCAAGGACGCCTGAGAGATGCCTGCGGTAATCTGCAGAGGCATGGATATCCGTGTTGGGCGTGAGGATTCCAGCCAGGCGATCCGCCACCGTATCGAGAACCGGCTCGGAAACATCCGTCCCCTCGATGATGCCCTCGATCTCTTCAAGCCGCAGCGGGGTTTCACCAACGCCCATCATGCCAACGCGAACGTCAGACGCCCTGCCATCTACACAATGCAGCGTCGTCGCAAAGCAAGCGAGTGCGAAGTCCCCGTGGCGTTTTGCAAACTCCTCAAATCCCCATCCGGCATCCGGTCTCATCGCGTCGAGCTCGACGCGAATTACAAACTCGTCCGGTTCCAACGAGTTGACCAGCGATCCGACAAAAAAATCGGCTGCAGGTATTTCGCGTCTGCCGCGCTGAGAGGAGGCGATGACCGTCCCACCGAGGAACCGTGTCATCATCGGCATCTCGGTCGCTGGATCCGCATGCGCGACGCTGCCGCCGAAGGTGCCGCGGTTGCGCACGGTCATATGGGTGACGTGATGCATCGCCTCATGCACGATCGGCAAGTGTTGGCGGATGATCGGGTCTGTCGCGGTCATGTGATGGCGTACCGTCGGCGCCGATTCTCACCCGATCTCCGTGCAGTTCGATCCGATCTCCATGAACCGAAGTTACTACGCGCGGCGCCCAAAATCCCGCGGCCCTGCTCGGATGGATACGATCTCTCTGAGCAGTTCGAGGTTCTCGCCGGTCATGGTGGCCACGTCTTCGATCGTGCAGATATGCATCGAACGAGCCATCAGGCGGCCTTTTGCGCAGTGGAGACCGTCGGAAGCATATTCCACGGCAACAGGTCTTCAAGCCTATCTACCGGTTAATCTTTGATCTGGGTTAGGACGTCCGTGAGGTAGCTCTCGGGGTTGCGGCCATGCAGTTTGTCCGTTCCAATGATGGTCAAGATATTAGCGTTGCGCTATCCCGTTCGTAATTTGCATCGTGTAAGTCTTCACTCCTGATGCTCGTTCTCGGGCCGCGCCACGCAACGCGCGGCCCGTCTTTCGGTTTTCTCAACCCGGGAAATTGCTACTCGGATTGATTGATTATTACGAGTTTATATGCAACCTTCGGTACGATCGCCGACGGTCGGCGCACATCAGGAGGAAAAACCATGATCCGTACTAATGCAGTTGCAGCACTTGTGTTTGCTGTAGCAACCTCAGCTCTTGCTTTCGATGCAAGCAACTTCAAGGATTTTTCAAGCATCGCATCGGCTTCCAGCAGTTGGCAGAACCAGTCCGGCTCGACGATGATCATTCAAGTCGACTCGTTCGGAAACGTCTCCGGCCAATATGTAAACAGAGCCCAGGGCACCGGATGCCAGAACTCGCCCTATCCGCTAACAGGAAGGGTAAACGGGACGTTCATCGCATTTTCGGTCGGCTGGAACAATTCGACGGAGAACTGCAATTCCGCAACCGGATGGACCGGCTACGCACAGGTCAACGGCAACAACACTGAGATAGTCACGAGCTGGAACCTCGCTTACGAAGGCGGCTCCGGTCCGGCCATTGAGCAAGGACAAGACACTTTCCAGTACGTGCCGACGACTGAGAACAAAAGCCTCTTGAAGGATTAATCTCCTCTGCCCTGCCGGCGCTGGCCCGTCAGAGATTGTGGAGCAAGAATTCATCGAATATGGCCAAAGGCTTAGACGAAGCTGCTTTCCCTGCCGAATAAAAGCGCCGCGTGCTCGTCCGCGCGGCGCAAATCCTTATTTGATGAGTTCAATGCGGCCAAAACGGCAAGCTTTCCGGACAAAAGTAAGCATCCGAGGATGCGCCGCCTTGGGGCAAACGCGGCGATCTGATCAAGGTCGTTTGGCACGATGGCCAGGGGGCCTGCCTGTTCACGAAAAAATTGGAGCGAGGAAGGTTTATCTAGCGTGACGGCCAGGGCGCTTGTCTGTTCACGAAGAAGCTGGAGCGCGGCCGCTTCATCTGGCCGTCAGCCGCTGACGGCACGGTGGTGATCACACCGGCGCAGCTCGGTTATCTGCTCGAAGGTCTACAGAAATATCCCTGCTTGTGAGTCTGACGAATCATCACCGGACAAGATCGAGGTGCTGGATCCGAGCCATCCGTTATTTGGACGCTCCTTTAATGTGATCCGTGAGGTGGGACGTAGAGGCGGCAACTTCGCGCCGTCGTATGAGGTTGAACATCGTGGTGGATCGACCTTGCTGATACCCGTGTCTGCGACACAGGGATATGTCGAAGCCTGAAATACTGACGCGCAAAGGACACCATTCGCCCAATTGTGAGGAGAAGGTTTTGCCAATCACTGTGCAACGCCTCCGCCTTGCAGCGGGCATCTAGGTAAAGGCACAGCGCAACAGATGGACACACGAACCTAGTTTGCTCAGCGCCGTACAACTTGCCGCCAGGCTCGATATTCCCGTCAATTGGATTTACGTTCAAATCAGGCGGAAGCGCCTGCTCATCGACCAGCAATCAACCGGAGCATATTTGTTCCAAAATTCCCCGGCGGTCGTCAACGCGGTTCGCGACCTTCGCAACCGTACCATTCATCAACTCGATCTGAGAATCATTCAGCCTCACCAGGAGGGGCATCAACATCCGTTGTCGCTGGAGGGAATTGACTGGCGCGCACGGCAGGAAACCTGGCGCCCCAGCCGGGTTTGACTGAATTTTTACATTGAGATTGTTGAGAAATCTGATTCAATGTCGTTATGACATTGCCGCCGCTTACCCTGCCATCGGACCTTGCCAGCGCTCATCCGGCGCTGCTGGCCGAACCTGCTGCGCGGCTGCAAGCTGAGGCGGAAGCGGCCAACGCGAAGGCGCGGCTGTCGAACATTGAGGCGCTCAACGTGCATTTGCAGTTGCTGATCGGCAAGCTGGAGCGCGAGAAGCACGGGCCGCGCCGCGAGCGCACGCAGCGGCTGATCGATCAGTTGGAATTTGCAGCTCGAAGAGCTCGTGGCGTAGGCCGCCGAGGACGAACTGAGCGTCCAAGAGGCCGCGGCCAGAACGCAGTCCGTGCGCGCCTTCGCCCGCAAGCGTCCAGTGCGCAAGGCGTGGCCCAAAGACGTCGAGCGCGCACGCATCGTCATCGAAGCGCCGACGGCATGTGCCTGCTGTGGCGGCTCGCGGCTGTCGAAGCTGGGCGAGGACGTGACGGAAACGCTGGAGGATATCCCGCGCCGATTCAAGGTGATCGAGACGGTGCGCGAGAAATTTACCTGCCGCGATTGCGAGGCGATCAGTCAGGCTCCCGCACCGTTCCATGCGACGCCCGCGCGGCTTCATCGGCCCTCAGTTGCTGGCGACGATCGTGTTCGACAAGTTCGGGCAGCACATCCCGCTGAACCGCCAGAGCACGCGGTTCAAATGTGAGGCATCGGTCCGTCGACCCAGACCCTGGCCGGTGAATGTTGATCCGAATGTCTTCGAGCTGCGGCAAATGCTGGAGCATCACTGTCGCACGGCATACCAGGAGGCAACGTAGCCGGCTGCGGCGACCCCATGCGAATGCGGGACGTCGCGGACGATGCTACCGACAATGGCGTCCCTTTGATCGACGCCATTCGGCCAGTTCGGCACGATGTAGCCGCGATAGCTGTAGATCCAGGTCTCGCCGGCCACATCGCCCTTTCCAGTGAATTGCAGCTCGACAGGGTCTCCCGGACGCACCGTACCGGTCAATTCCAGCGACCACCCGGGCCCACCAATGGTTCCGCCGACCTTGCGCCGAGCCAACTCGGTCAGCACCAGCGTTCCCTGGCCAAATTCCAGTGCATTGAAATCAACCGATAAATCGGGATTGTTGATCAGGCTGCGATAACTCCAAGTGCCAGTGAAGCTCATAGTTCCTCCCAATGGCGATCGACGCCCTAATGATGGCCGGAAACGGTGCCACCCTGGCCGTCCGGCAGGGTGATCCTGATGTTCTGCATCATGCCCTGGTCCTCATGATCGAGGATGTGGCAATGCAGAACGAACTCGCCGATATAGCGCTGGTAGTGCGTCCGCACGGTGATCGTGTAGCGCGCCGACGGATCGGTGCCGGGATTCTTGATCCACAGCGTGTCCTTCCAGACATTTTTCAAGCCTGGATATTGCGGATCGCCGTCGTCATCGGCGCCAAGCGCGCTGACATCGTTGCCGGCCGCATCGACAATTTTGATGATCTGAAACGGATTGACATGGATATGGAATGGGTGGCTGACGAAATCCGAGCGGAGCGTCCATTCGTCGACTCCGCTCAGCGGCAACGTCCGGTCGATGCGGTTGGGATCATAAGGTTTGCCGTCAACCTCGAAGAAGGTGGCACCCGGCTGTTTCACATCGATGTTAAACACCAGTTGCTGCTCGCCGGTGACCTCGCCCGCGTCGATGTCCGGATGGGGAATAAAGCTTGAGAGCGACATCTCGTTCTTGAGGTCATCGATAACCTTGCCGGCGACATTCTGTGACATCGTGCGCTCAGCCGCCGAAATCAGCCAATCCTGCAGATAGGTGCCGATCTCGCCATTGACGGCATGGCCGCCTACTGCAGTGACTATGCCGAGAAGCCGTCGGCTTGGAGCCTCCTGGTTGACGCTGGCCGCTGCCGGTGCGGCGCCATCGATGATGCAGTAGTCACCCGCTCCTGGCAACACCACCAGCGCGTCAACGCGGTAGCCCGGTTGCAGGATCGCTTGCTGCCGCATCTGCACCTGCGCCATTGTCAGCCCGTCCTGGGCCACCACCCCATACGGGATAGTATCCTTGCCGCAATTCTGATCGATCCATCTGTCGGTGTCCGCTGCCGCAAGCGTGCG
Organism: Rhizobium sp. M1; assembly: GCF_002531805.1. NCBI lineage: Bacteria > Pseudomonadati > Pseudomonadota > Alphaproteobacteria > Hyphomicrobiales > Rhizobiaceae > Rhizobium > Rhizobium sp. M1. The sequence goes on from NZ_NWSW01000035.1 coordinate 47,621, forward strand.
GAACGCGGTCGTCCCGGTCTTGCGCCGGATTTCGAAATTGATGGTGTCGCGAACCCCGGCGTGTATCATCCGCCACCGCTCGACCGAGCCAGCCTCCGCTGATGCCAACTGACCAAGCACCTGGCCGTTGACGCTGGTGAAGCGGCCCGAAGCCGGCCAACTGCCAGGTCCGAACTGATCGTAGCTTTCGATGCCGCCCACCTGTCCTGGCTGGCAATCATAAGTGATGTCGCCATTGTTATCGGTGCAAGCATATTGAATCTGCTGTAGCACCAAAACCCGTTCGGCGATATCGGAGCCGCCCGGCTGCTTCAATAGGCGGTCGATATCGCCAGTCTCGGTCGGTGTCGGCATGCGATCGCCACGGATGATCAACGCCCCGGACATGCCACTCGACACCTGCAATGCGGTTGATCCGTGTAGGTGTGGGTGATACCAGAAGGTGCCGGCGGGATGCTCAACGGCGATGTTGTATTCATATTGGAACGAAACGCCGGGACGGATTGAGATCAGCACATTATCGCCATTGCCAGACGGATTTACCCAGAGACCGTGCGAATGCAGGTTGGTACCGTTGAAGCAATGGGGGGTATTGGCACTGCCACCGCCGATGCCGCAGGTGGAATCCTGAGGGAACAGGTTGTGAAGCGTTACCCGCACCGTCTGACCGGGCCGTAGATCGATGGTCGGTCCAACCAATGGCGTGTCGGCACCGGATAAGCCGGTCTGGCGGGCGTCTTGATAGCCGCGCAGTTTAACGTGGTCGTAGCGCGCCGTGGCCGGATTGTAGATCTGTCGGTCGAGATAGGTAGCGTTCATATCGAGCAGAACCTCGCCCGGAAATGTCTCCCGGCTTTGTTCGAAGGTTTTCAGCATCCCCTGGGATTTTGTGATAGGTTGCAGCATATAGGCCAGGGGGTTAGTCACGGCCCTGGCCTCTTGAGCGACTGCGAATAGCGCATGGGTGACCGAAAAAACGCTCGCCATACCGAAGATCGCAATTTTGTCAGACACAGACAAACAACCCTCCCAAACCTCTGCCCGGAGTTTTGTTCTCCCCGGGTCGAACCGCATCCACAAAGTTCTACTGCGTCACCATGCGTTCACCTGCAATTCGACTTTGACTCGCGCGCTTTCTCGGGAGAAGACAGCTGCCGCCGCGCGACGAGAAAGTTTCAAGACTCATGCCACTCTGGCCGGATCGAGCCTCAGAAGGAATCTTGTGCCTATGCTTCAAGGACTTCCACGAGAGCGCGGTAGGAAGTCGGGCGGAACAGCACCATGGCGCGCACCTGACAAACCTGACAGCAGGTGTAGTAGGCCCGACATTTTTGTGGGGAGCATCGTTACGTGCGGCAATACGCGTCTCACCTTGTTTGTTTGTCGAGCTGCACTCGAGCAACGCCTTGACGCTCATATCGCGGTCACCGCCGCGGGCATTAATGTCGGCGTCACATACCGTTCATCACACCGCCTAATCGGAGAGACACCACGGGCAGACTACGCCAGTTCTTCCGGCTCTCTGCGCTGCGCGATGATCTCGAAACAAGGTTGCTTGCTCAGGAGTATCGCGCCCTGCTCCTCGACGATCATTTCGACGACGGCAGGAGGGAGCCCTTCCACAATCTTCTCCTATGGACGTCTCTTATGGACGTCCAACGCGATATCTCAGATGCACGGAGCCGAGGCCAGCGGCTTCGGCGCTGATAAACGTGAGCCTCGCCCTGCCGGCAAGCCCATCCTCGCCGCCCTCGAATATGGCCGGTGTATTCGACTTGCCTCCGATCGCAGGGAAGATGACCAGGCTGACCTCGTCAACAAGACCCGCCTTCAAGAAATGGCCATTGGTTTGCGCCCCGCCTTCCAGCATCAAGCGCTTCACACCGAACTCGGTTCCAAGAAGGTCAAGCGCGTTTTTCAGATCGACGCCATCTTTCTCCGAGACGATATAGGAAACGCCAGCCTGGGTGAGGCCCGCCAGGTAAGCATCATCCACGTCAGATCCTGTCAGGACCACAAGGTGAGCTCCCTCAATGTCGCTCTTGTCCCAGCGTAGCCGACCGTCCTTATCCACGATGACAGCGAACTCGCCGGCGTCCGGGTTGGCGATATGGATCGGTCGCGCGGCTGTGCCGGTTGCTTGATAGGGGCGGTCGACGGCGTCCGCGAACTCTTCTCCCGTCGCTCTTCCCGAAAGCCAGGCGTCGGCACCGATCTTCTCATGCAGGCCGTCATAGATCTTCACGAGCTCATCGACCGAATGGCCGGTTGCCTCGGCCCAATCATTGACGATCAATCGGCCATCCAGCGGCGACATCATGTGACAGATTACATAGGGTCTGGGCATTGGATTACTCTCCTCTACAAACATTCCACCGTCAGTGACCTGACTTCAACCAGGCTGCGAATTTATCCATCCAGTCGGGGTGCCAGCGTGAAAGCGCCGGCCGGTTCAGGATCATGTCGTCGGCCGCCCAGCGGATCCTTCTGGCATCGATCGCAGACGTAACCGCGTTATCCGGACAGATGATGTAAAAATTCTCGTCGAGCAGACGGACCAGGAAGTATTCCACCAGTTGCTCTGCGGTCCATGCCTCATCGGGTTTCGCAATGCCCTGCGGCTTGAGTGCGATGTTCATGGGTGTCCACGTGTAGCCAGGGACGAGGAGATGAGCCGAAACACGACCTCCCGTCTCCTTCAGAAGCTCGTGCGACAGCTGTTCGGTCAGGACTTTGACAGCTGCCTTTGCCACCGAATATGCGGCGTTACCTGGAGGAGTCGTAATACCTTCCTTGGAGCCGAGGTTGACAACGGCCGACTGGCGACCGGCTTCGATCATGTAGGGCACGAAGACGTGTTGCGCGGCCAGAACACCTCCGAAGTTTACATCGATCTGGCGTCGCCACTTTGCAGGATTGTCCCAAGGGCCGGCTCCTTGCGTTATGCCCGCGTTGTTTACTAGGACGGCCACGTCGCCAAACCGCGAAATCGTTTCGTCCCGCAACCTGGTCAGTGCCGACAAATCTGATACGTCGCCGCTCACGATCAGGATGTCCGTGTCGAGTGTCGAAGTAACATCCTCAAGTGCGTCGGCGTCGAGATCCAGCAGCGCGAGCTTCATGCCGCGGGCCGCGAGAGCCCTCGCGATTGCCAAGCCGATGCCCTTCGCAGCTCCCGTGATGACCGCAACGCGGCCAGGAGCAACGACGCTGTTCATTCTCTCGCTCATTTTTTGTCTTTCCCGTCATTGGACCGTCACCGCTGGAAGGTGTGCCGGACAAGCCGTCGCCGTGGAATTTTTCTCCGAGAAGCGTGCCGGCCGATGGCACCAGCGCAGAGAAGTCCATCAACGCTACTCGGGCGCTTGGGTCGTCGGATCATATCCGCGGGCTGCGAACGACCGTTCGATCGCACTATAAGAATAGGGTAGCGCGACGGCTACTTGAAGTGAGCGGGATCGCACGCACCGATGAGCCGTGTTCACTCAAGGGCCTTCGTGACGTAGGGAATGCCTGGCCAGTTCGACCGCGGACGGGACCAAAAAGGTAACGCACTCCTGGTCCCTGCCAGATCGGTGGATGATTTTCACTCGCCGCCCCGATCAATTTTGCTCATGTAACCAATCGGCTCCACGGGCATTTGGTCACCAGCGCCTCGAGACGATCGTGGTGCTGACCAAACCAAAGGAGTGAAATCATGACAGGGAATAAACCACTCGCAATGATCACGGGCGGCTCATCTGGAATAGGCTTCGAGCTTGCCAAACAATTCGCCAAGAATGGATTCGATGTCGCCATTTCAGGCTCAAGCGACAAGGTGAACGAGGCCGCCGATGCGCTACGAAGCCTTGATGCCGAAGCATATCCGTTCAAAGCGGATGCCTCGACGTACGATGGCGTCGAGAGGTTCTGGACCTTTACGCAGGGGCTGGGGCGCCCCTTGGAAGCCGCGGCTCTGAACGTCGGTATCGGTATTGGCGGCGCCTTTGTCGATAACGATCTCGAGGATGAGCTTCGCCTGCTTGCGATCAATGTAACCGGGACCGTCCATATGGCCAAACGCGTCGTCCAACATATGGTCAAGAACGGCCGCGGCAGGATTCTCATCACCTCCTCGGTTTCGGCGACCCTGCCCACGCCATACGAAACCGTTTACGGCCCGTCGAAGGCATTCGGTTACATGTTCGCGGAATCTCTGCGCGAGGAGTTGCGCTCGACCGGGGTCACGGTGACGGCACTCCTTCCGGGCGCCACCAACAGCGACTTCCACGCGAACGCTGGAATGGGCGGTACGAAGCTCGGTGGCCAACAAAAAAACGACAAGACGCTCGTCGCCCAGCAGGGGTTCGAGGCTCTCATGAACGGCATCGACCATATCGTCGGCGGAGATCAGGAAACCAAGCGCCAGGTGTTGGAAAACCGGACGACCCCCGAGCCCGTCAAAGCCGCGCGGCAAGCCGAATTGACCCAACCGCAGTGAAGGAGCACGTCATGTCACATCTGAAAAACAAGGTCGCCATCGTCACAGGGGCTTCCTCGGGCATTGGAGCGGCGACCGCCAGAGGATTGGCGGAAAAAGGTGCGCGCGTCGTCCTTGCCGGCCGCAATGAGGAACGCCTCAGTCAGATCGTCGAAGACAACACCGGTTCGGGAGGTATTGCCAGCTACAAGGTTGCTGATGCCACGGATTTTGAGAGTACCAAGGCCCTCGTCGCGTTCGCCACAACGACGTACGGCCCGGTCGATATATTGGTCAACAATGCCGGCCTCATGCTCTTTTCCTATTGGAAGGATGCCGCGGTCGGCGATTGGAACAAGATGATCGATACCAATCTGCGTGGCTATCTGCATGCGATCGCCGCGGTGCTGCCGTCGATGTTGGAGCGCCGGTCCGGCCGCATCCTGAATATGAGCTCTATCGCCGGCGTTCATGTCGGCGAGGCGGCAGGGGTTTACGGAGCCACGAAGTTCTTCATACGCGGTATTACCGAAAGCCTCAGGAAGGAGGTGGGCGTGGGTAGCGGGATCCAAGTGTCTATGATCAGCCCTGGCGTGATCGATACCGGCTAGGCCGACAAGGTTCATGACGAGACGGGCAGAAAGATCGCCGGAGAGCTCAACAAGCAGGGTATTCCGCCGTCGTCGGTGGCTGAAGCCGTGGTCTATGCACTAGACCAGCCCCCGGAGATCACGATCAACGACATTGTCGTCCATCCAACCCGGCAGGACTGGTAGCCCGCGTTTTCGAGAGCTCAGAACTAGAACCTCCGGGACTGTTAGACCGCCTCGCGGAACCAACCGGTGCCGTCTCTCGTGGCTGTGGACACGAAGATCTTCATTGCATGACGATCTAATCCCGGACGTTTTCGTTTTTCAGCGACCGGGCCATCTCCGCCGTCCTTCGCAGGATCCAACATGGATCACTAGGTCAAATTTTTGACTGCTTCCTCGGCCATCACATACCAAATACAGGGCCAGTTAAATAAGGATTGAAGGTGCCGGCCGGCCTGAAGCAAGGTCGGCGCCGGCAAGGGCGATCTTTTTCAGTACAAGTGCGAGTATCCATAACTCATGGTATCAACGCGGGCCGATCTGGCCGACCTTGAAACTTTCGTCGCGATCGCGCGTGCGGGGGGGGTTCCGAAAGGCCGCCGCGCTTCGCGGCGTTTCCGGGTCTGCCCTCAGCCACTCGATCAGGGGTTTGGAGGCCCGTCTGGGCGTCCGTCTGTTTCATCGGACAAGCAGGAGCATCAGTCTCACCGCCGCCGGCGAAGTGCTGCTTGCCGAACTGGAGCCCCGTTTCCTCGGCATTCAAGCTGCGATGGATCTCCTAGACAGTTTCAGGAGCGGGCCTACGGGCAGAGTGAGAGTGACCACCCTGCGTGACGCCGCCGAGCTGCTGATCGCTCCTCGACTGCACAGTTTTCGCAAGAGCTACCCAGATGTCGAGGTCGAAGTCAGCGTCGAGGATCGCTTCATCGATATGGTCGCCGAAGGTTTTGACGCGGGCATCCGTTATGGGGGAACGGTTCCCGAGGGGATGATCGCGTCGCGTCTGACATCCGAACTCGAATGGATCGTAGTCGGTTCTCCGGCTTCTGACCTAACGAGGCTTTCCGGGCCTCCGTTCAGGGTGCGGCCGTCGATCAGGAGTGACGAAATCATGTTGGAACGTGTTGGCAGCGGATCGAAAGAGGTCGAAACCCTGGTCGTGGACCTCGGCCAGAAAGACGTGACTGGCCGTTCTGCATCGACAAAAACCATCGACGCCGGCGAAATACGAAAGATCGCGCCGAGCGGTAACGGGCAGGCACTCGACATCTCCGCTGCGCGGGGCTTCGACGGGTTTACCCAGAGCAAAAGCGGCGCCACCGCGATCCTGGTCGATGCAAAGGTGAGCACGCCCGAAACCGACCCGGGCAACGATCTCAAGATCGACCTGGACGGCTTGAAGAAGGTTGCCGCTTCCGAATTCGGCAGCACCGTGCCCAACAATATCACCCACCTGTTCAACCCGACCATCCAGGCGATGGCCAACCAGCTTTACGGGGGAGACAGCCCCGAGGTGCGCGATCAGTTCAAGGCCGACGTCAAGGCGCTTCTCGGTCCGCTGCTCGACAAGGTCGGTGCCGGAGAGGTCAGTCAGGCTGATCTTGGCGGCCTTCTGGAGCGCCTGACGTCGCAGTTGGCGGCTCCCGGCGGCAAGGAAGTCTGGGGTTACCGCCACGCGGTGCAGACCGCGCTCGAAGGGCTCGTCATGGGCGCCAGCCTGGTCTCGAAGTTGCCGGCCAATGCCGAGTGGGACAAGAGCGTCTCGCCGCTGCCCTCCAGCAATCTCGCCAGCTATTCGTTCAACGACGTCATGGCGGCAATCATGATCGGCACCGGGCTGGCCGGCAAGGGCATTGCCGCCAACGGCTCAGACGGCGGGCGCTTCTTCGCCGGCAGCGGGGGCGACGCCTGGATCGCCGAGCGCATGTTCGCCACCAAGGACAATGGCTGGAGCAAGACCATCCAAAGTCTCGATCTGCCCTATATCGACAGCGACTATCTGACATCCAGCCTCAAGAAGATGGACCTTGTCATGTCGGGCTCGGATGCCATCGAGCCGGTCGTGGAGCGCCCGATCGACGAGAACGACATCCTGGAAAGCAAGGTGCTGCGCGGCTACGCTCCGTCGACCGTCTATGAGCCGACGCTGAAGAAGCTCGACGAACTCAAATACGGCATTCTCGGCGACGCCGTGAAGGACGTGAACCGGGATTTCGTCGCGCCCGACAACATGGACCACCTCGACCAGCTGACGCCGGAACAGAAGGCGACGCTGCTCTACGATCTCATCGAGATCAAACAGCAGTTCAATGGCTATATGAACCAGTATGGCGACAGCGTGCCCGATGGCGAGCGCGTCGGCAAGGACCTCGATGCGCGGATCGAAAAGCTGACGGCCGATCCGGCGACGCAGCAGCATCTCTCGGATATCTTCGCGAGCGGCATGAAGGAATATCTGCAGCGACCGGAGAATTCCGATCTGCTCACCAACATCGAGGACGCCTATCTGATCGACATCGGCGGCGGCAAGGCGATCGACCGGGCGCTGAGCGCCGGCAAGAGCTTCGAAGATGCCCTGAAGGATTATTATTCCGAACTCAACACCCTCGTCGATCTCCTGCCCCAGGATTATATCGATGCGCATCTCGACGCCGCGAACGTCACCTTCGCCAATATCGTCAAGGAACATTATATCGGCGACGGCCAGGGTGTCGATCTCGAGCCGCTGCTGTCGGGGCCGGATGACACCTTCGAGCCCGGGGCGACGAATGACGCCATCAGCCAGTTGGCAACTACGTTCGCCGAGGATTTCATCAGCAAAAACGGCCCGGCCGATGGCGGCGAAACGCTGAAACAGAACCTGGCGCAGGATATAGCGCGCGACGTCGACGGCGTTCTGCGGATGGTGCGCGGCGGTATGAAGCTCGACGATGCGCTCGCCTCCTTCAAGGATTCGCTCGATCTGCCGCGCCAGACCCGCACGCCCGCCGGTATCGATGCCGAAGTGTACAAGGCCGGCCTCGTCCATGCCGTCCAGATGCTCAGCATGTCGAGCGTGCTGGTGGCGCGCGGCCTCGGTGTCGGCGGCAAGTGGACGCCGGCCGATATCGCCGCTGCGGTCGGCTCGGCGACACAGATCGTCGGCATGACGATGGAAGGTCTCGGCAAGAACCTCGACGTTGCCGGCAAACCGTTCAGCGCCTTCGGCAATCAGCCTGGCAGCTGGGGCAAGGGGATCTCGATGAACTTCTCGCCGAAGACGATGGAAGCGGCAGGCAAGATCCTCGGCGCGGCCGGCGGCCTCGCCATGGCCGGCCTCGGCTTCTATTCGGCGTCGCGGTCGATGAAGGCCGGCGACCGCGCCAAGGGCGCGCTCGAAATAATCGGCGGCATTGCCGGTACCGGCAACGCGCTGATCGGTTTCTCCGAGGCGATGCTTTATCTGACCAATGCCATGTCCCGTGCCTTTTCCGGACTCGGAACGGTGGCGCCGGAAGTCGTGACCATCTTCAGCAGCGCCGCCAAAACCGGCCTTGCCGCGGCCGGACTGGTCACCGGCCTCGTTGCCTCGGCCGTCGGGCTGGCGCTTGGTCTGTGGGATATGGCCAATGGCGTGAAGAAGCTCGACAAGATGGAAAAGCAGCTGAACGAGAAGCTTGAACGCTACACCGGCGAGTCCGTGCATCTCGAATTTGGGCCAGACCCGTCATTCATCTGGTAGAGGCAGAGGGGCGGCAACGAGGACCGCCACAGCCTGGGAAATACCCTGCGACCCCTCGGTAAAAATGTGATTTTTGATCTCCAGGCGCGAGGCCGCTGCATTTTATGCAACCGCGATGTCGCGATCGGGCTTGAATTATCACGCAAAGGTCGATCTTATGCCTAACGTAAGGTAAACGACGTCATCCGCGAAAAGCGGAAAAAGAAAATCAAAGGGAACGCATGTCATCGATCGCACCAGCATCTTCGGATATCGATACGGTTTCATTTCTCCGGCTAAACGCCAATTCCGATCCAAAGTCCGAAAATTCCACGAGCCAGGGCAAAACCACGAGCACCACGGTCAAGAAGGCATCGCCTTTTGCCTCTGACGGGACCACGACGGCAGCCCTGACGATTTTCTCCTCTATATCGGCGCAGACGAGCAGTCCGAAGTTCGTTTCGCTGGCCGCCACGTCGAATGGCACGTCCCGCCCTACCGCGCCGATCCAGCCGGTCATCGATCTCCTGTTCAATTCCGATTTCATGAGCGAGATCAATCAGGGCTTCATGGAAGGGCTGAAGGACAAGGACAAATCCTTCGAGAGCATCGACGTCGTCAAAAACCCTCACAATTACACTGCCGAGCAGAAACTGATCATGTATCTCGATCTGCTTCAGACCAAGGCGACCTTCGGCAAATACAAGGACAGCCTCGGCGACAACCAGCGCGGCATCTACAACGACCAGGAGATCCTGAAGGATCTCGACAAGTCGATCGCCATCCTGGGCTCGGACCCCGACGTCAACTCGCTGATGACGGAGAAGGCGCTGAAGGCCTTCAAGCTGATCTTCTCCGGTTATCGCGTGGCGCCGGCCGATACGAACAAGGACGCTTCCGAGATCATCAACGACACGATAACGCGTGACGAGAAGATGAAGGACCTGCGTACGAAGGTCGAGGATGCCTTTGAGCGCGACATCGTCAATGGCGGCCTGCTGAATGACGGTCTCAAATCCGGCAAGGACGTCACCACCATTCTCAAGGAATATAATGCCGCCCTCGGCTTCTATTCCATGGTGCTTCCCGACGATTTCGTAAAGCAGCGCTCGGCGATTGCCGACAAGACCTATGCCGAATTCTTCGACAAGAACGTGCTGCCGACGATCTCCGATCCGACGACGGCGCTCGATGGCCTGATCCGCATGGGACTGGCCGGCAACAAGACCGAGCGGGAACTGAAGGGGCTCGGCTCCATCCTGCCGGTTGTGGATTTCGACCAGTCGCTCGGGCTCGGCGGGAGCCTGTTCCCCGATCTCAAGATCGACCTCGACGGTTTGAAAAAGGTTGCCGCTTCCGAATTCGGCAGCACCGTTCCCAACAATATCACCCACCTGTTCAACCCGACCATCCAGGCGATGGCCAACCAGTTTTACGGGTCAGACAGCCCCGAGGTGCGCGATCAGTTTAAGGCCGACGTCAAGGCGCTTCTCGGTCCGCTGCTCGACAAGGTAGGCGCCGGAGAAATCGGCATCGGCGATCTCGCCGGCAATCTGGAGCGCCTGACGTCGCGCCTGAGCGCACCCGGCGGCAAGGAGGTCTTGGGCTACCGCCATGCGGTGCAGACCGCGCTGGAAGGGCTCGTCATGGGCGCCAGCCTGGTCTCGAAGCTCCCGGCCAATGCCGAGTGGGACAAGAGCGTCTCGCCGC
>NZ_NWSW01000036.1:0-56578 GCF_002531805.1 Rhizobium sp. M1
CCACCAAACATTCACAGGCTCTCAGGATGAGGCTCTCGTGGGACGGCGCATCTGTCACGCCCGCAGTTATGAGCGCGGCATCCGCCAACGTCCCTCATGCTGAGGTGCGAAGCCCAAAGGGCGTAGCCTCGAAGCACTCTGCAACACTGCTTCTTGCATCCCTATGGACGGTAGTGGCAATCAGTGAACGGTGGCGGTTTTCCCGTTCTGCCTCGATCAGTTCGAGGCGGTATTGACGCAGATCGGCCACGGTCGCGGCAATGCTGGCGACATCTTCCGGGCTGAAGCGGGCCGCGAGCGCGGCGGCAACCTCCCCAACGTCAATGACGATATCGATGGAAGGCCGCCTCGTTGGCAGGGACATGATACGTGATGTTCCATGCAAGCTTCAGCGCCCCGACAGCGGAAACCCCGTCACCACTTACTTCCGCCAGATCGGCCAGCCTTCGCAGATCAGCGATGATGCTCCGACGGCTGCCCCAAGGCATTTTTGCCTTTCGGGCCTGCCATCAAGTCTTCGCTCAATCTCGATTGCTCCACTAGCCCGTTTCGCCATGAAAAGGCTTCATCTCGCTAGTTCGAAAGCGATGCCATACTTGCAATATATAACGCATTCAACCTATGAAAGCGGCGGCTTAGAGGAGAAGGGCATGACTATGGAAGAGGCGATCGGGCATCGTGCAGCCCAAAAGTGGAGCCTTTGGAGAAGTGCCAATATTGGCATTGGCGTTAGCGCTGCCGCCTTGTTACTTCAGGTCGCGAACGGTCGAGGCTTTGAATTAGCAAGCTACGCCCACACTCGGAGTGCGGAAACGATTGGCGCTTTAGGTGGGCAGGTTCTCGCCGCTCCACTATTATTTGTTGTGATTGCAGCCATACGAAACGTTTTCAAAAGGGGGCAAGCTAAGTCGAACGCAAGTGCCATTCGGGGGGCAATCACGTTCGCGGCGGTCTTTGTCACAATTTTCGTCGGCCTTTTTACCTACGGAGAGCTTGTGTTCTCTCGCGACGAAGCAATCGATGGCGAAGCTCGAAGATCATTCATAGCTGACACCCAGTTTGCGTGCGTTCAGAAGCAGGCCTCACTCAACCAAGCTATTACCCAGCAGCAAATCCAAACCTATTGCACCTGTATGACCGAGAAGATGGCCGACACCACGACGTACAAACAATTGGGCACCGAACTGGCTGGCAAAGCCCTTGCGGACCTGCGGCAAAAGGTTGGAGAAATAAGTAACCTTTGCCGCCAATGACTTCTGAACGGCGCAATGCTGGTGCAGATATGGTGAGCCATTGCGACGCTTCTGGGCACGACGACGCTCCTGGTCCTCGGCGAGCCGACCAACCATCTCGACATCGGCTCGATCGCTGCGGTCGAGGCCGGGCTGCGTGCTTATGACGGCGCGCTCATCGTCGTCAGCCATGACGAGACGTTTGTCGAAAGTATCGGAATAGAGCGTCGGCTGGAATTGGCTGCCAGTGTGGGTGGGTGATTTTAGGGGGAGCAGCGCTGCCTCCCGCCAGCGACACCTCTCCATTCCCTCCGCCTTTCGGGAGGCGCGGCACCCACCAACCTCCCTCATCCTGAGGCGCGCAGGCCGAAGGCCGGAGCCTCGAAGGACACGCTCCGACGCCGCTCCTTGCACCCAGCGGCGTCAGCGCACCCGCCCCGTCCTTCGAGGCCCCTGCGGGGCACCTCAGCATGAGGCTCTCTTGGGCGCCGCACCGGCGATTCTCTTGCCTCTTTTTGCCGGCAATGGTATTTCCATCCTGCAACCCATTCGAGAAAGGAGGATCACGCTATGCAAACTTACTTCCGGCATCATCGCCAGCGTGGTCCCGTCGACGCCCTGCAAATGCGTTTGCAGGGCTGACCAGAGACCGTTTCTCGACATCTCTTCCTGGTCTGCCCTTCGTGGCCAATGCGGCGCCGTCTCCAAGCTGCGCGCATTTCTGTAACGTCCCGGGCCTGAAAGGCGCAATTCCGTGATGGCTGATGCCCCGGATGCGCCCCTACCGGTCAAGACCAGAGAACGATCATGACACTCATCACTATCCGCAACCTCGGCGTGACGCTGGGCAACCCGTTGTTTTCCAAGTTTAACCTCGTCGTCAATGCCGGCGACCGCATCGGCCTCGTCGCCGCCAACGGGCGCGGGAAGTCCACCCTGCTTGCCTGCATCACCGGCGCGCTCGAGCCGAGCGAGGGCGAAATCACCAAGGCGCGCGGGCTGACCGTCGGCCATGTCGCCCAGAATGTGCCGGCCGCTCTTTTCGACACGGCGTTTTACGATGCGGTGCTGCAGGCTCTGCCGGCCGATCAGGCCGAAAGCGAGAGCTGGCGCGTCGACGTCGTGCTGGAATCGCTCGAGGTGCCGGAGGCCACGCGGCGGCGGCCGCTGCAGCAGTTGAGCGGCGGTTGGCAGCGGCTTGCCATGCTGGCCCGTACCTGGGTGAGCGAACCCGACGTACTTCTGCTCGACGAGCCGACCAACCATCTCGATCTCGAAAAGATCGCGCAGCTGGAAAGCTGGCTGAATGCGCTGCCGCGCGACGTGCCGGTGATCCTCTCCAGCCATGACCGCGCCTTTCTCGATGCGACGACCAACCGGACGCTGTTCCTGCGGCCGGAACAATCGCCGGTCTTTGCCCTCCCCTACAGCAGGGCGCGCGCCGCCCTCGATAAGGCCGACGCCGCCGAAGCGCGGCGCTACGAGCGCGATATGAAGACGGCGGAACAGCTGCGAAAGCAGGCGGCCAAGCTCAACAATATCGGCATCAATTCCGGCAGCGACCTGCTCGTCGTTAAGACGAAGCAGCTGAAGCAGCGGGCGGAGAAGCTGGAGGATGCGGCAAAACCGGCGCATCTGGAGCGCTCGGCCGGCGCCATCCGGCTTGCCAACCGCGGCACGCATGCCAAGGTGCTGGTGACGCTGGAGGATGCGGCGGTGACAACGCCGGATGGAACGCTGCTGTTCAGGACCGGCCGGCAATTCATCTGCCAGGGCGACCGCATCGTGCTCCTCGGCCTTAACGGCGCCGGCAAGTCGCGGCTGGTGTCGATGCTGAAACAGGCGGTCGAAAGGCCGGAGACGACGGCAGACGGCATCAAGGCGACGCCGTCGCTGGTTCTCGGCTATGGCGATCAGGCGCTTGCCGATCTTGCCGACGGCGATACGCCGATCGGCACGATCATCCGCCGTTTCGATGTCGGCGACCACAGGGCGCGCGCCCTGCTGGCCGGCGCCGGCATGACGATCGACATGCAGACAAAACCGATCGGCCAGCTCTCCGGCGGCCAGAAGGCACGGCTCGGCATGCTGGTGCTGCGGCTGACCGAACCGAACTTCTATCTGCTCGACGAGCCGACCAACCACCTCGACATCGAGGGACAGGAAGCGCTCGAAAGCGAGCTGATGGCGCAGGAGGCGAGCTGCCTGCTGGTATCGCACGACCGCAGCTTTGTGCGGGCGGTGGGCAACCGCTTCTGGCTGATCGAGAAGAGGCGGCTGGTGGAAGTGGAGAGCCCGGAAGGGTTCTTTGCTTCGGTGGCGGGTGATGGATGTGAGGGGTGATGGATGGTGAGGGGTGCCGTGCAGCCCCCTCATCCGCCCTACGGGCACCTTCTCCCCGAGGGGAGAAGGGAGAATCGAGACGTCGCCGCGAGTCTCTTCTCCCCTCGGGGAGAAGGTGCCGGCAGGCGGATGAGGGGGCTGCCGGCACGACGCCAAAGAGGCCAAAACCTACCGCTTCGGCGCCACCAGGCAGAAGAAGGCGCCCTGCGGGTCGGTGGCCTGGATGATCCAGCTGCCGCCGGGGACTTCCATCGGGCCGTTGACGACCTTGCCGCCGCCCGAGGTGACGCGTTCGATCGCGGCATCGAGGGTGGGCACGATGAAATAATAGCACCAGAAGGGCATCGGCATGTTGTCGGGCTTGGTCATCATGCCGCCGGTCTGCCGGCCGTCATGGGCGAAGATGTAGTAGACGCCCATCGCGCCCATATCCATCTCGCTGTCCTTGGTCCAGCCGAACAGCTTGGTATAGAAGGCAAGCGCGTCCTTGCCGTTGCCGGAATAAAGCTCGCGCCAGCCGATGTTGCCCGGCGCGTCGAAGGCGAGTTCAGGCCAGCTCTGTTCCATCGGCGCCGGCGTCATGATGCAGAGCACCGCGCCATGCGGATCGGCGACGACGGCGAAACGGCCGATGGTCGGGATGTCTTCCGGCGGACGGCGGACAGCCCCGCCATTGGCAGCGAAATCCTTTGCCGACTGGTCGACGTCATCGACGCCGACATAACCCGTCCAGTTCGGCGGAATGCCCTGGCCTTCGAGTTCGGCCGGAAATTCCATCAGGCCGCCGACGCCAATGCCGTTCGCCTCGAAGACCGTATAGGTCGGCATGCCCTCGACCTTCATTTCCGAGGTGGTCCAGCCGACGACGGAGCTGTAGAATTTCGCGGCGGCTGCGGTGTCGGGGGTCATCAGCTCGCACCAGATGAACTTTCCATGCGTCTTGGACATAGAACTCTCCCTTTTCTGACGCCTCTGCGATGCTTGCGGCGCCGTGATTGTCAGATCTTGCGGGTGTAATGCGCTTCCATGAACTGCTTCCAGGAGCCGTCGGCCTGTCTGGCGCTGGAGGTGAAGGTGCGGTGATCGGGGTTGATGAAGGTGATCTGCTCGCGGTAATCGGCCAGGCCCTCGCCATTGAAGTCGGGTCCCGTCGTATAGAGGTCGAGCACGTTGCCGGAGGCATCGACCTCGCCTTCATAGACCCACATGAAGTCCATCATCGAGCCGATCCAGCTACCGACATACTTGCCCTTTTCGGCGTTGTAGCCGAGCGTCAGGATCGTGGTGGCCTGTTTACCGTCGGGCATGCGGCCGTGCCCTTCGGCGACGAACCAGATTCCGTGCAGCGAGCGGACGGTCTCCGTCCAGTCGTCGCTGCCGCCCATCTCGGGTGCGGTGACGCTCCAGTCGCCGACCAGTCGTTCCAGGAAGGAATGTTCCTTCAGCACTTCAGCCGTCTTCATCATCCTCTTCTCCCTTCAGGTGATGGCGACGCCTGTTCCAAGAGCATGGCGTCGTCCGGAAACCGCCCCACGGATTTCGGCATCATGTGCCTGCTCAGTGACAGCAGGATGGCGCCGTTTGGGCGTCCTCATATTCGTCATGGCGGCGCACGAAATTCATCGTGCCCTGCTCGTTGCGGCCCTTCGGCGCGCGGTCGAGGATCATCAAAGTGCCGATCAGTTCCTCCGGCCCGCGGGCATAACTCGAATAGGTATGGAAGACCTCGCCCTTGTCGTTGCGGTAGAAGGCGCTGAGGCCCGGCAGTTCGTCGTGGGCCTCTGCCGGCTCAATAGCAGTGAAATTGTAGAAGACCTTGTCTTTGGCAAGGTCCTCGGGGCTGAAAGAAACGTGATAATCGAAATTGAAATCGCTGCCGAAGGACGAGACCCAGGGAAATTTCCAGCCCATCCGCCTCTTATAGGCGGCGATCTTCTCAAGCGGCGCGCGCGAAACGGCGACCCAGGTGACGTCGTGATGGTTGAGATGCGGCAGGGCGCCGTCGACGTGATCGGCGAGGAAAGAGCAGCCGGGGCAGCCGGCCTCCCAATCCGGGCCGAGCATGAAATGATAGATCAGCAGCTGGCTGCGGCCGTCGAAGAGATCGGCGAGCGACTTCTTTCCCTCGGGCGTATCGAAGACATAATCCTTGTCGACCTTCACCCAGGGCAGCGCCATACGGGCGGCGTTGACGCTGTCGCGCAGCTTCGTCGCCTCCTTTTCCTTCAAGAGCAGAGCGCGGCGGGCCTCCAGCCATTGCTCGCGGGAAACAACTTCGTTCTGCATGGAATGCGCCCTCCTCCGGCGTCGCCGGCGAGCCGGCCCATCTCCTTCTCCTTGACTAGAAAGATTGATATCAATATAAAATGGCCATGTCAAATTCGGTTGAAATTCCTTTTTCTACAACGCTGCTGGTGCGCGACACCTGCCTCTGCCTGCATGCGCAACGAGCGGCGCGGGCGCTCGCCCGGCTGTTCGACGACGCATTGCGGCCCGCGGGACTGACCAACGGGCAGTTTTCGCTGATGATGTCGCTGAACCGGCCGGAGCCGCCGCCGATGGGGCCGGTCGCAGCCCTGCTCGCCATGGACCAGACGACGCTGACGGCGGCGCTGAAGCCCTTACAGCGCAAGGGCTGGGTGAGCGTGATGGAAAATCCGAAGGACCGGCGCGGCCGCCTGCTCGTGCTCACCGGCGAAGGCAAGGCGGTGCTGGCAAGAGCGCTGCCGATCTGGAAAGAGACGCATGCGGCGCTCGACCAAAAGCTCCCGGATGGAAGTTCCGCGCGGCTGCGGCAGGATCTGCAGGCGGTGTCGGGGATGACGGACGAGACGGTGAAACCGGCTGGACCGCGAAGCGAACGGGCGATAGGCGCGTAGGGCGAGCCGAACGTCAGTCCGCCATTGGTCGAGCAAGTCCGCAGCTGCTCGATTGCACCAACGGCTGCCCCTCACCCTAACCCTCTCCCCGCGCGCGGGGAGAGGGGACGTGCCCTGCGACAGACCTGTGGGGAACGGAGAGTTTGCGGCTTGCTCCCTTCGCCCCGTTTACGGGGAGAAGGTGCCGGCAGGCGGATGAGGGGCCGCCTCGCCGATCTTCCGGCTGCTTATTCCATCAGGCAACCGTGACCGGAACTTCGGTCGAAGTGCGCATGGCGTGGCTGTAGGGGCAGACGATGTGGGCGGCGGCGGCGAGCTTTTCGGCGGTTTCGCGGTCGAGACCGGGAATGTTGACGGTCAGCGCCACGTCGATGCCGAAGCCGGTGCCGTCTTCGCGCGGGCCGATGCCGACCTTGGCGGAGACCGTCGTTTCCTCCGGAATCTTGACCTTCTGCTGGCCCGCGACAAATTTCAGGGCACCGAGGAAGCAGGCGGAATAGCCGGCGGCGAAAAGCTGTTCGGGATTGGTGCCGGTAGCGCCGTCGCCGCCGAGTTCCTTGGGAACGGTCAGCGTCACGTCCAGGACGCCGTTATCGGAAACGGCGCGGCCGGCGCGGCCGCCGGTGGCAGAGGCTTGGGTCGTATAGAGAATAGGCATGACAATCTCCTTTGGTTGGCCCTTCGATCGGGGTTGGATTTTCAATATCGCACAATTAAATTGCACGCAAGTGAATTTTGCAAATTGCATTTCGGCGTCGAAAAGAAGACAATCGCAGCCTTAGGGCGGGACGATTTCAGGCCGGCTCGGCCTAAAATCTGAATCCTGCTCTATGTAAAAGTGAGAGCATGATGTCGTCCGAAAACCGCTCACACTTTTCGGCATCACGCTCTGGGATGGTGGATATGAAAGCGCAAACGGCAAAGACGATGGAGATACCGGAGGAGGAGAAGCGGCTGGAAAAGCAGCTGTGCTTCGCGGTCTACGCGACGGCACACGCCTTTACCCGCGCCTACAAGCCGATCCTCGACAGGGTCGGCCTCACCTATCCGCAATATCTGGTGATGCTGGTGCTGTGGGAGCGCAGCGAACTGCCGGTGAAGACGATCGGCGAGCAGCTGGACCTCGATTCCGGCACGCTGTCGCCATTGTTGAAACGGCTGGAACAAAGCGGGCTGATCAAGCGCATCCGCGACCTGCGCGACGAGCGCCAGGTCATCGTGTCGCTGACCCCGAAGGGCCAGGCGATGAAGGCCGAGGTCGATACGATCATGACGGCGATCGGACAAGCCGCCGGCTGCACACTGGAGGAACTGGGTGAGATGCGCGACATGCTGCATCGGCTGCGAGCCAATCTCGGCCGGGCCGGCCTCGCCGGCGGCTGACGGCGCTAAAGCGGGCATCGCGATCTTCCAGATTCGCTCCCTGCGCTTTAGCTCTCTATTTTACGCATGTCGTTGCCGCAAAACCGCGCACACTTTTGCGCGACATGCTTAAAGCGCATCGCGATCTTTCAGATTCGCTTCCTGCGCTTTAGCTCTTTATTTTCACGCATGTCGTTGCCGCAAAACCGCTGCACAGTTTTTGCGTGACGGGCTTTAACGACCCCTGCTGGGCGGGATCAAGGCCGCCGCTGAGCGTGTTTGGCCGACGGCCGGCGCTTCTTTGCCGGCGCAGCTTCCGCTTCCGCCTCGGCCGCCTGCTGCAGGCGCAACGCCTTCAGCTTTTCCGTCTTCTTGTCGCGGGCGGAGGCCTCGGCCGCGATGATGGCGCGCGCCGTGTGATCGGTCGCTTCCGCCTTGTCGCGGGGCGACAGCTTGGCGGGATTGAAGAATTCTCCCTTGGTGGCGGTCATGTGCCCCTTTCCCAGGTAACGACAGTGTTTGAACCATGGCTCCGCAGTGCAAGCCGTGATTCCTTGGCCGGGCCGCAATCCACGGCCGGCCGGGGTTCCACGTTGGCCGCGATGCCGCGGCCGGGCCGTTGTTCACGGCCGGGTTAGCGGGCGCGAAGAACCTTCTTCGGCGCCGGCAGCAGGCCTTCACGCTGCAGCTTCTTGCGGGCAAGCTTGCGCTGGCGGCGAATGGCTTCGGCTTTTTCGCGGGCGCGTTTCTCGGAGGGTTTCTCGAAGGCGCTGCGCGCTTTCATTTCCCGGAACAGACCTTCCCGCTGCATCTTTTTCTTGAGCACGCGCAGTGCCTGATCGACGTTGTTATCCCTGACGAGTACCTGCAAGATGATATCCTTTCTTCGGCGGCGACGCCGCACTGTCGATAATAAAACGCGGGGCTATTTCCCGATCCTGATGCTCGAAGATTTGAGCCAGGACCCGGCGCCGTCCGACTTGGTCACCGCCTCGGGGGACGCCTCGCATGGTGATTTCCCGGTATCGATGTCGGCCTCGGTGATGCGGCGTTCGAAATTCTCGGCGTCAAACCGGACGCGATATTGCACATGCCCGTGGTCGTTGGGCAGAATGCTGGCGATCCGGCATCGCTTCTCGGCTTTCGCGGTGCGCGTGAGGCCGGATTTCAGCACTATCGTGTCGCCGACTTTGTAGTTTGGCCTGCCCATTGCAGTGTCCCTCAACTCTTCGGCTGTTCAATTGGTCGATCTAAGACCGCGATCAAAGCAAAAAGGCCGGGCGCGGACCCGACCTCTTCCCGTCACTCAGCCCTTCCGCTGCCAGTTTGGTAAGCTCGCTGCCAGTACATCCGTGGTCAGCTCGCTGTCACATCCGTGGCCAGCCAAAATGCTACAGCGTCCTTTGCCAGTCTTAAAAAGACGCGCGGCGCTGTAGGGCGAATGACAAATCATGCGGCCTGAAGGTTGTCGGCCGCGTTCTTGCCCGAGCGCTTGTCGCGAACGAGGTCGTAACGGACCTTCTGACCTTCGGTGAGTTCGCGCATGCCGGCGCGTTCGACTGCCGAAATGTGGACGAAAACGTCCGTGGAACCATCATCGGGCTGGATGAAGCCGAAACCCTTGGTACCATTGAACCACTTGACGACGCCTGAATTCATAACGATCTCCTTTCAACCGTTTGTGTGCGCCCGGGAAGGATGTCCGCGGGCAATATCGATGTTGAGACGAGATCTGACGAAGCGCACTTAGGGCGCATGGACAAAGGTCACAAGCAAAATTCGATAGGCACCATGTAGGCCTTTTGTCGAATTAAGCAATGCTAAATCAGAAATAAAACTTTTCCGAGCGGGGAATTGCCAGGCGGAAGAAAGGCAGAGGCGGCCGGCCGGCGGCCGCCCCGGCGGCATCATTGCCAGACGACGATCGGCGCCTTCGTCGGAACGCGGTCATAGAGATCGATGATATCCTGGTTCAGCAGCCGGACGCAGCCGGAGGAGACGGCCTTGCCGATCGAGCGCCAGTCGGGATTGCCGTGCAGGCGGTAGAGCGTGTCCTCGCCGTTCGAGAAGCTATAGAGCGCGCGGGCACCGAGCGGGTTCTTCAGGCCGGGCTCCATGCCGCCATTCTCGATCGAATATTTGACGAGTTCCGGCTGGCGGGCGACCATTTCGTTCGGCGGCTTCCAGCGCGGCCATTTCTGACGCCATTGAATGACGCCCGATCCCTGCCAGGCAAATCCTTCGCGGCCGATGCCGACGCCGTAACGCATCGCCATGCCATCGGCCTGGACGAGATAGAGGAAGCGCGACGGCGTATCGACGACGATGGTGCCGGGCGGCTGGCCGGTGGGATCGACGACGCGCTGGCGATAGTAGCGCGGATCGATCTCTTCATAGGGAACGGCGGGAATGAGGAAACCGCCGTCCTCGACCGGGCCGTACATGACGGCAAGCTCAGGCCCGCTCGGCACGCTCGACGCTCCCGGCGACTGAAACAGGCGCATGGGCGAACGGTAGATGATCGACGTGTCGCCCGATGTCACGGTGTTGGCGGAGGAGGCGCAGCCGGTGAGCGCGGAGGCTGCGGTCAGAGCCGAAAGGGAAAGAAAGCTACGGCGGGAAAGATGTCTATCGGAACTCATGACGCGGGACTGATTTCCTTTTGATGCGGGAATCCTGGGATAACGACATAAGGAAATCTATCGGCTTGCGCCAAATAAACCATAGCTTCACGCAGACGTGTTCCTGATGGAGCGGACGATATGGGCAGCGCTGTTGCAGCGCTACATCACAACGATCTCGGCCTTGGCGGGAAGGCGATCATAGAGATCGACGACGTCCTGGTTCAGCATGCGCACGCAGCCGGACGATGTGGCCTTGCCGATCGACTGCCAGTCGGGCGTGCCGTGGATGCGATAGAGCGTATCCTGCCCGTCCTTGAAGATGTACATGGCGCGCGCGCCGAGCGGGTTCTGGAGCCCCGGGTTCATGCCGCCGTTTTCGGCGGAAAAAGCACGAACATCGGGCTGGCGCGAGACCATTTCGGCCGGCGGCGTCCAGCGCGGCCATTTCTGCTTCCACTGGACGACGCCGCGGCCCGACCAGGCGTAACCGTCGCGGCCGAGGCCGACGCCATAGCGCATCGCCTTGCCGTTGCCCTCGACAAAATAAAGGAAACGCGCCTTGGTATCGACGACGACGGTGCCGGGACGCTCGGTCGTCTGGTAATCGACCTCCTGGCGCAGGAATTGCGGCTGCACGCGGCTAACCGGGATCGACGGCAGGGTGAAATCCTCGTCGCGCAGCTCGCCATACATCGCCGCATGCACCGGATTGGTGACCGGCAGGCCATAGGTCTGGTGGAACTGGGTCTTGTAAAGCTCGCGCGTCTGCGGCACCGGCTGATCGGGGATCGGCCGCACCCGGCGCGGATCGACGCCGGGCGGCTGATAGAAGACCGGCGAAGTTTCCTGGACGAAGCGGGCGGGCGAATCGGCGGCGACATCGGGAATGAGGATGTTGCAGCCGCTGAGCGAGGCAGCGACCATCACGAGCCCGGCAATCGGGAAGACCCGGCGCAGAAAATTCATCGAACCACCCTTATCAACGATCGGCGAGACAGCGATATCTGCCGCGACGATGGCATCCGCGGCTGGCGCGAGGCTGGTGTGGGCGCGGGAAAAGCCGCGAGATTAAAACGACCAGAGCCGCTGCGCTTCGCCGCGAAGGGCGGTGATCGCCTGTACCGCAAGATCGCCGTCCATCTGCAGAACGCTTGCGGCATGTTTCAATTCCGTCTCGTCCTCAAGCCTGGTGAGAACCCAGCCGATCTTGCGTTTAATGTCCTGGCCATAAGCTTCCGTCGCCTTCCGAACGGCAACAGCGGGAATCTCCTCATAGCGGGTGAGAAGCATGCCGAGATCGATAGCATCGCGATAGGCCACAGACCGGTCTTGACAGCGGTCAGCATTGGCGAGCAGTTTTTCGGCGAACGTATCGGGCAGCGACAGCGTTGGAACGTTCAGTCGCGAATCGAAACTACCTTCAAGTGCGATCCGCGCCTCGCGCACGATTTCGAAGCGAATAGGCTGGCCTTCGAGGGTAAGGACCGTACGCAGCCCGTATTGGTCTGTCCTGAAGTCCCTGAGCGTCGTGACCGGCGCCCCAAAAAAAGCTCCTACTCCGCTTTCGACCGCCGCCATACGCAAGACGCGATATCCCTCGCCATCCGCGCAGAGAAAATCGACATCGAGCGACAACCGATATTCATCGAGATGCATGACAATGGCTGTTCCGCCGGCAAACCAACACTTGTTGGCCAACAAAAAATCAGCCTCCACCAGCCGAAGGGCCGCAGCGATGGTGCGATGTTCCGGACGTCTGAATTCCATGATGACCACCCAATTTCCGTCCAGCCTAAAGGTGAAGGATAAAAAAACGGAAAATCAGGAGACGAGCAGGACGCCGTTGCCGTATGTCGCTGTGAGATCGCGGATCAGCTGCTTCTCCCGTTCGGTCAACCTGCCGGTATCGATGAAACGCCAATTCCGCTCATAAAGCGCGAAGGCCTCGTTGGCAGGCATGGCGCGCGCGGGATCGCGATTCCAAGCGAGCGATCTCAACTCGGGGAAGTCGTTCGGCACGATCATGGTTTCTGCATCCGTCGTCATTCTAGCAATATAGGGCCGATCGCCCTCCATTTGAAGCGGCGGCGAAATCAGGCCGCCACCCCGTGGAAGAAGCGGATGCTCTGTTCGATCTCGGCCGGCAGCGCCGAGGTGTGGTTGCCGGCGACGGTGTCGGTTTCGATATGAGTGCCGGCGGCGCGGGCACGGCGGGCGAGCAGGTCGGCGCGGTCGTTGAAATGCGCCTCTTCCGTGCCGTGAACCACCCGGATGGGGCATTTGAAGCTGTGGGCGTAACAGAGCGCCGAACGCACCTCGAATTCATGCGCATTGCTGTCGTCGAAGCGAATGTCCTGAGGATAGCGGCTGAAGAAGCGGAAGGCGTTCGGATTGCCGGAAATCGGCGCGGCGGCGCGGAATTTATGGGTGCTCATCGCCGTCAGCATGGTCAGGGTGCCGCCGATACTATGGCCGGCGATGAACAGGCGCTGGGGATCGACGCCCGGCAGATGCGCCAGCCGCTCGGTGGCGGCGAGAACGTCATCGACCTCGTCGTAAAAGCCGGAGAAATTGCCCCTCTGGCCGTTTTCGCCGCGCAGCGACGGCATCATCACGACATAGCCGGCATCCATATAGGGCTTCATCAGCTGCCAATGGCCGGTGCCCATGGCATTGCCGCCATGCAGGAAGAGCACGGCGGGCTTCGCCGCACGGTCGCGCTTGTATTTCGACACCCAGGCGACCAGTTCCAGCTCGCCGCCATAGCCGGAGCGGTAGAAGATCTTCTCGGCGTCGGCAGCCGCGGCCAGCGGTTCGTATTGATCGGGCGCCGGCCCCTTCTGCAGGAGCTTCGTGCGGAAGTGGCGGCGGACCTCGGCGTAATCGTGCCTGGCAAGGCGTGGTTCATCCGGGACATCGAAAGCGGCCGCTATGCGCGGCAGGACGAGCGCGCCGGCAAGACCGGCCAGCACGGCACGGCGTTGCCGGGAAAAGGAATTTTGTTCATGCGAGCTCATGACGCAGCACCCAAATCATTTCCCCGGCCCGCAAGATTTGCACCGGAAAACGCGCTGGCGCCAATACACATCCTGTTGAAAATATCGCCCTGCGTCATTGTTGCGCAGGCCCACCGGCTCACCCGGGCTTGGCCTCGATCATGGCGATCAGCGTGCGCAGCCGGTCGGCCTCGTAGGGAGGCTTGTCGGGGCGAAGGCGGGCGATGCGGGGAAAGCGCATGGCCACCCCGGATTTGTGCCGCGTCGAGCGATTGATGCCCTCGAAGGCGACCTCGACGACGAAGCCGAAATCCCTGTCGGCGCGCACGGCCCGCACCGGCCCGAAGCGCTCGGTGGTGTTGTTGCGCACGAACTTGTCGAGCAGCTCGAGCTCGGCATCGGTGAAACCGAAATAGGCCTTGCCGACCGGCACCAGCTGCTCGCCGTCCTCGTCGTCGGCCCAGACGCCGAAGGTGAAATCGGAATAGTAGCTCGAACGCTTGCCGTGGCCGCGCTGGGCGTACATCAGCACCGCATCGACGTTATAAGGATTGCGCTTCCACTTGAACCAGGGGCCTTTCATGCGGCCGGCCTGGTAGATGCTGTCGCGCCGCTTGATCATCACCCCCTCGATGACCGGATCGGGCGGGGCGGCGCGCAAAGCGTCGAGCTCCTCCCAGGACGAGAAAGGCACGAGCGGCGAGAGATCGAAACGGTCATGGGGGGCGCGGTCGATGACCCCGGCCAGATGCTCGCGGCGATCGACATAGGCGCGGCCGCGAATATCCTCCTCGCCGTCAAACAGCAGGTCATAGGCGCGGATGAAGGCGGGGTAGTCATCGAGCATCTTCGCCGTCACCGTCTTGCGGTTCAGCCGCTGCTGCAGGTCGGAGAAGGTGCGCGTCGGGCTGTTGGAGCGGGCGGTGCCGCCGACCAGCAGCTCGCCGTCGACGACGCCGGAAAAATTGATCGCATCGAGAATATCGGGAAAGGCGCCGGAGATATCGTCACCGGAGCGCGAATAGATTTTGCGCCGATCGCCGGAGCGGGAAAGCTGGACGCGGATGCCGTCCCATTTCCATTCGGCGGCGTAGTCGCCCGGGACGAGGCCGGCAAGATCCCCCTCCTCCACCGCATTGGCGAGCATGACGGAATGGAAAATCGCCGGTGTCGCCAGCGCCGGCTTGTCGCCGCCGCCCGCCAGCCATTGAAACAACGTCTCGTAAGGCGGCTGCAGGCCGTGCCAGAGGGTTTCGATCTCGGTGACGTCCTTGCCGCCGAGATCGGCCAACGCCTGCTTGGCGAGGCGGGCGGAGACGCCGATGCGCATGGCGCCGGTCGCAAGCTTGATGAAGGCGAAGCGGCCGGAGGAGTCCAACCGGTCGAGCAGATCGCGGACATAGCCGCGCACTTCGGTGCGGCCGAGCCCGTTCATGCGGGTGACGACCTCGCCGAGGCGCGGCTGGGCAAGGGCCGAGCGGTCGATATCCCGTTCATTATCCCAGACCAGCGAGATGGTTTCGGCGAGATCGCCGACATAATCGTAGGAATAGCGGAACAGCACCTCGTCCATGCGCTCCAGCACCAGTTCACGCAGCATGGCCGGCTTGACGTTGCGCACCTCCAGCGTGCCGGCAATGGCGGCAAGCCCATAACCGCGGTCGGGATCAGGCGTATCGTGGAAATAGTCGGTCAGCAGCTTCAGCTTGCCGTTGCGGCTGGGGGTGAGCACGAGGCGGTCGAGGAGGTCGGCAAAGGCTTTCATGTCGGCCTCCGGGCTTGGCAAAAAGACCCCTCCCCAACCCCTCCCCACAGGTGAGAGGGACTAACCCGCGGCACTGCCCTGCCCTCTTTCGGCCTCAGCGTTCCCGGCAGTGATTTTGCGACGGGACGGCGCGACACGTTAAGCCCCTCCCCCTTGTGGGGAGGGGTTGGGGAGGGATTTTGATCCAGCACGCAACTCATCTCAATCCGCCTCATCCTCATAACCCACCAGATGCAGCGGTTTGGCTTTGATGCCCTGCAATTGGCACCAGCGCACCAGCGCCTCCTCGCGGCCGTGGGTCACCCAGACCTCGGCCGGGTGCAGCTCGCGGATCGTTTCGGTCAGTTCCGGCCAGTCGCAATGATCGGAGATGACGAGCGGCAGTTCGACGCCGAGCTGTTTGGCGCGCTGGCGCACCATCATCCAGCCGGAGGCGAAGGCCGGCAGCGGTTCGTTGAAGCGGCGCGCCCAGCGGTCGGCGAAGGCCGAGGACGGGCCGATGACGACGGCGCCCCTGAAGGCGGATTTGTCGCTGCTTTCGATGGTCGCCGGCAGCAGCTCGCCGAGATCGATGCCCTGCCCGACATAATAATCGCAGAGCTTCTCCATGGCGCCGTGAATATAGATCGGCTCGACGTAGCCGGCATCGCGCAGCAGCCGGATGACCCGCTGGGCCTTGCCCAGCGCATAGGCGCCGACGAGATGGGTGCGCTCGGGAAATTGCCGGAGCGAGGCCAGCAGCTTGCCGGTCTCGTCGAGCGGATCGGGATGATGGAAGACCGGCAGGCCGAAGGTCGCCTCGGTGATGAAGACATCGCAGGCAACCGGCACATAGGCCGCGCAGGTCGGGTCGGGGCGGCGCTTGTAATCGCCGGAAACGACGATGCGGGTGCCGTTCCTCTCGATGGCGATCTGGGCCGAGCCGAGCACATGGCCGGCGGGATGAAAGCTCACCTTGACGCCGTTGATCAGCAGTTCCTCGCCGAAACCGGCAATCTGCTCGCTGGCGCAGAAGCCGTCGCCGTAACGCAGGCGCATGATGTCGAGCGTCTGGCGGGTGGCGAGCACGTTCACATGGCCCGGCCGGGCGTGATCGGAATGGCCGTGGGTGACGAGCGCCCGCTCGACCGGCCGCACGGGATCGACATAAAAGCCGCCTTCCGGGCAATAGAGCCCTTCCGGGGCGGGATAAAGCAGCGCGTCAGCTCTCATACCGCAAGAGATAGCGGGAAATGGGCGCGAGGCCAGAGGAAGCGAGCTTCATCACCTTATCCCGTCGAGGAAGGATAAAATTGCGGCGTTGAACTGCGCGGGACGCTGCAGCGGCGCGAAATGGCTGACGCCGGGCAAGTAGATCATCTGAGCATTCGGAATGCTGCTGGCGAGATATTCGGCATGTTCGGCTTTGATGAATTCGTCGTGTTCGCCGAGCACGATCGCGACCGGCACGCCGATGCGGGCGAGGTCGTCGGCCTGATAGTTCGGCTCGGTGCGCATCATCAGGCTCACCGCCTCGACGAAGGCATTGAAATCGTCCGGCGTGGCGGACAAGGCCGCATAATCCTTGGCGTGGCGGCTGAAGCATCGGTCGATGACCGGGGTCGCAACGAATTCCCGTGTGCCGCTCGGATCCATGTTGCAGGCGAAGAAGAAGACGCCCTCGACACGCGATGGCGCCGCCGCGGCGAGGATCAGGGCAATGCAGGCGCCGTCGCTCCAGCCGACGAATGCCGCCTGTTCCAGAGAGAGTTCGTCCATGACGGCAAGCACGTCGGCGGCCATCAGTTCATAGGTATAGGGACGGGCATCGCGGGTGCTGCGGCCATGACCGCGGCTGTCGATCAGGACGACGCGGCGGCCACTTTGGAGCAGCGCCGGGACCTGATAGCCCCAGTTACCGCTATGGCCGAGGCCGCCGTGCAGCAGGATGACGGCCGGCCCGGCGCCGTAGCTCGCATACCAGATGCGGGCGCCCTCGCGCCCGACATGGCCTTCGACTGCGGCCGGCGGCAAGGGGGCAGCGCCGTGGGCTTCGAAATGGATGAGCTCGTCGTCGTGTCGTTCCATGGCGATGACAGTCCTTTCGGGTTTATCGGCGGCCAGCATAGAAAAGCCGGAAAACAGCCCAAGAACAACCAGAATCGCTTTCTAGCTGTTGCGACCTTCGATGCAATCAGGGGGAGCAATATGGGCAGGAAGCTTTTCTATTGCGCCGGCGCAATCGCGCTCGCCGCGGCCGGCATCTACCTCAACAATACCAGCCTGCTTGCCGAACATCGGCCGGGAAAGCCGGTGCTGCTCGCCCATCGCGGCATCGCCCAGCGCTTCGACGAGACCGATCTGAAGAATGACACCTGCACGGCGAGCCGCATGCTGCCGCCGAAACACGATTATCTCGAGAATACCATCCGCTCGATGCAGGCGGGCTTTGCCGCCGGCGCTGATATCGTCGAGATCGACGTGCACCCGGCGACGGACGGGCAGTTCGCCGTCTTCCACGACTGGACGCTCGACTGCCGCACCGACGGCCACGGTGTCACCCGCGAGCATGCGATGGCCGACATGAAGAAGCTCGACATCGGCTATGGCTACACCGCCGATGGCGGCAAGAGCTTTCCCTTTCGCGGCCGCGGCATCGGCATGATGCCGACGCTTGCCGAGGTATTGTCGACCTTTCCGGATCGGCGTTTCCTGATCAACGTCAAGAGCCGCGATCCGTCCGAGGGCGAAAAGCTCGCCGCCGTGCTCAACGGGCTTTCGGCGGCACGACGGGCCGAGATCATCGTCTATGGCGGCGACGAGCCGATCGACGTCATCCGCCGGCGCGTGCCCGATATCAAGACCGCCTCGCGCCAGAGCCTGAAGGGCTGCCTCACCGGCTATATCGGCTATGGCTGGACCGGCCTGCTGCCGGATGCCTGCAAGCAGCGGATGATGCTGGTGCCGATCAATATCGCGCCCTGGCTCTGGGGCTGGCCGGACCGTTTCCTCAACCGGATGCAGGATGCCGGCACCGAAGTTTTCGTGCTCGGCCCTTATCGAGGCGGTGAGTTTTCCACCGGTATCGACGACCCCGCGCAGTTGGCGCGACTGCCGCAAAACTATGCGGCAGGCATTTGGACGAATGAGATCGAGACGATCGGACGGCTCCTGGAATGAGGCGGAGCGCCACTCGCCTCAGAACTCCTCCCAGTCGCCGCCGGCGACTGCCGCGTTGCCATGGAAGGCTGCGCCCACTTTTGCAGCCATTGCCCGCGGTGCCGATGCGACGGGCCTGGAAGCGGCAGTTGCCACGGCGGGGCGCTGCTGGCGCGAGGCTTGGCCGCCGATATTGAACTGGCCCAGCAGCTGGAAAAGCGCGTCGGCTTCCTTGGCGAGGCTATGTGCGGCAGCCGTCGATTCCTCGACCATAGCGGCATTCTGCTGCGTGCCCTGGTCCATGGTGTTTACCGCAGTGTTGATTTCCTTCAACCCCGTCGCCTGCTCCTTTGAACTCTCGACGATCGCAAGAACATTGCTGTTGACCTGCTGAACCTGGGCGACGATCTCTTCGAGAGCCTTGCCGGTTTCGCCGACCAGCGTCACTCCGCGCTTCACGTGCTCGTTGGAGGCCCCGATCAGCTCCTTGATCTCCTTTGCCGCCTTGGCCGATCTCTGAGCAAGCTCGCGAACCTCTTGCGCGACCACCGCAAAACCCTTGCCGGCATCGCCCGCGCGCGCCGCCTCGACGCCCGCGTTCAGTGCCAGGAGATTGGTCTGGAAGGCGATTTCGTCGATGACGCCGATGATGTTGCCGATCTCTGCGGACGATGTCTCGATCTTGCCCATCGCATCGACGGCGCTGCGGACCACCGCGCCGGAACGCTCGGCGTTCTCGCGGGTCCTTCGAACCAGCTGGCCGGCTTCCTGGGCACGGTTGCTCGAATCGGAGACTGTTGTGGTGATCTCTTCAAGGGCGGCTGCGGTTTCCTCGACGGAAGCCGCCTGCTGTTCCGTACGCTTCGACAAATCGTCCGAGGCTGAACGAACCTGCTGGGCGCTGGCAGCGATGCCCGTCGCGTTTTGAGCCACGACCTGCATCGCTGTGCGCAGCTTGGTGGCCGCGGCGTTGAAATCGGTGCGGAGCCTTTCCAGTGTCGGAATGAATGGTGTTGCGACCTCCTGGGTCAAATCGCCGCCGGCCAGGCCCATCAAAGATGCCGCAAGCTGATCGACATTGTTGACGCGGGCAGTAACGTCAGTCGCGAATTTGACGACCTTGAACACCTTACCGTTCATGTCGAGGATCGGATTGTAGGTGGCCTGGATGTAGATCCTTTTGCCGCCCTTGCCGATGCGCAGGAACTCATCCGCCACGAATTCACCCGCTGCCAGGCGCTCCCAGAACCGGCGATAATCCTCGCTGTTTGCGTAGGCGCTCTCGCAGAACATGGAATGGTGGCGGCCCTGGATCTCGGCAAGCTGATAACCGAGCGCCGACAGGAAATTCTCGTTCGCTGTCAGAATCTCTCCTTTCGGCGTGAATTCGATAACAGCCTGGGCGCGCGACAGCGCGTTTATCTTGCCGGCATCTTCGGCGCTCTGCAGTTTCTGCTTGGTGATATCGGTCGCGAATTTCACCACTTTATACGGCTTTCCGCCACTGAAGACGGGATTGTAGGAAGCTTCAATCCAGATTTCCCTGCCGCCCTTGCCGATGCGCTTGTATTGGCGCTGATCAAACGCGCCTCGGCTGAGCTTTGCCCAAAACTCGCGATAGTCGGACGACGAGGCTTCTGCCGGCTCGACGAACATCCGGTGGTGCTGGCCGACAATCTCTGACAATTCGTAGCCGAGCGCGGCGCAGAAATTGGCGTTGGCCGTCAGAATCTTGCCGGTGAGGTCGAACTCGATGATGGCTTGTGACCTGCTCATCGCCGCCAGTACGGCCTTGGCATCCGAACCGAAGCCGAATCCTAGTGTCTTCATGCTGTCCCCCTAACTCAGCTCTTAAGCGAATGAATGCCGCGACCCCACCGGACTTGCGTTGGATGAGCGATCTGGGAATAGAATCCGATAAATTCTTTAAGTTTGCATTAACCCCACCTTTGCCCCGACAGCAGCCCCCGCTGCTGAACCCAAAAGCACAAGAATTACAAATAAAATCAGTTATTTGAACAAAGCTCTCCGAAAGGTCGGCTTCGACACAGCAAGTTCCGGCGGGGATTTCGAGCGTGAAGACAGCGCTTTTTCCACCTGCGCCGCCCTGAAAATTCTAAGAACGGTTTACTCTTTGTTAAGCAATCATCCGCCCCTTATCTCCGTATTTCCGGCGGTGAACGGCCTTTCTGTTTTCCCGCTGCAAGTGCATATTTCATCGTCCTTCGAGCGTGCAGAATCAGTTGCTGGACACGTCGGCCGCGAAGCGCTGGATGCGATTGTTGATCGGAGAAAGACATGATGCTCGAGGATGAGTTCAATCGAATTGAGGAAGTCGCTGCAGGCTTCAAGACGCATTACGAAGTGTTCAAATATATGAAGGGCCTCACACAGGACCTTGGAATGAATGCTTTCCTGTTCATGACACTGCCGACGGTCGACATAGTTGAGATCGGCGCGACCAAGATCATCACCAATTGGCCGGCGGAAATGGTGGATTACTATGATGCCCATAATCTGATGATCGACAGCCCGGTCATCCGCCGGATGATGAGGTCGACCAGCCCCTTCAACTATGATGTCGAAGCGATCAATACCAATCGTGGAGGAGGCAAGAAGTCGACGGTCATCGAGCTGTTCAACCGATATGGCATGGAAAAAGGGGCCTATTTCCCCGTTCACGACGCGGCGGGCGGACGTGGCGCCATGTCGATTTCGGGTTCTCGGAATTTCAGCATGATCGAAATGGCGAAGCTCCTGTTCATCGCCACTCTCATCTATGACCGGCTCTCGCAGCTCACATTGAACGAGAAGCACAAACCCATCGAGTTTACGCGGAGCGAACTGGACTGTCTCAGGCTCACCGCCGGCGGCAGGAAGGGCAACGAAATTGCAAAGCTTCTCGATCTCACCGAAAATGCGGTCAACAATCACATCGGCAGCGCGATCAAGAAGCTCGGCTGTACGACAAGAACGCAGGCAGTCGTCAGTGCTCTGCGCCTCAATATCATTCGAGTTTAGATCGCGGCGATCAGCAGGCTTATGAAATGACGTTCAGAGGTCCCGCGCCCGCAGCAATGCCGGGATCTCTTCCGGAGAGACGGGCTTGGAAAAGCGATAGCCCTGCGCCTCCTCGCAGCGCGCGTGACGCAGGAAATCCATCTGGGCATCGGTTTCGACGCCTTCGGCAAGCACCGAAAGCTTCAGCGTCTGCGCCAGCGAAATCACCGCCGAGGCGATGGCGACGGCGGTCTTG
The DNA here is from genome assembly GCF_002531805.1 of Rhizobium sp. M1. Taxonomy (NCBI): domain Bacteria; kingdom Pseudomonadati; phylum Pseudomonadota; class Alphaproteobacteria; order Hyphomicrobiales; family Rhizobiaceae; genus Rhizobium; species Rhizobium sp. M1. The sequence goes on from NZ_NWSW01000036.1 coordinate 21,596, forward strand.
TCGCCCGGCAGCGCCTCGACCAGCGAACGATCCATCTTCAGCCGGTCGAAGGGGAAGGTCTTCAGCGCCGCAAGGCTGGAATAGCCGGAGCCGAAATCGTCGATCGACAGGCGCACACCGAGCGCCCGCAGCGATGCCATCATCGCAAGCGCGCGTTCGGCATCCTGCATCACCACGCTTTCGGTGACCTCGAGCTCCAGCCAATGGGATTGCAGGCCGTGGCGCTCCAGCGCCTCGGCGACATGGCTTGCGAAATCCGGATCGGCGAACTGCTTGGCCGAGACGTTGACGGCGATGGTCAGCGGCGTCAGGCCCAAATCCTGCCAGGCGCGCGCCTGGCGGCAGGCCTCGTTCAGCACCCAGAGGCCGAGGGGAACGATGAGGCCGGTCTCCTCGGCGAGCGGGATAAAATTGACCGGCGGCACCCTGCCCTTGGCCGGATGGTTCCAGCGGACCAGTGCCTCGATGCCGGTGATGCGGCCGGTGGCGACATCGACCTGCGGCTGATATTCCAGGAACAGCTGATCGCCTGTTATCGCCTGGTGGAGCTCCTCCTGCTCGCCGAGCGGCATGCCGACCGGTGTGCCGGCGCCATCGTGATGCTGCAGCGTATTGCGGCCGAGCTGCTTGGCCCGGTACATCGCGCGATCGGCATTGGCGAGGAGTTCTTCGGCGGTTGCGCCGTCGACGGGGAAGGCGGCAACGCCGATGCTCGAGGTGATGGCGATGTCACCGCTCTCGGCGCGCATCGGCCGGTTGATCGCCTTCTGCAATTCGCGCAGGCGCCGCGCGATGCCGGCGTCGTGGCTCGACTGGTGGACGAGCACCGCGAGGAATTCGTCGCCGCCGAGCCGCACCACCATATCCGAGGCGCGGACGCTGTTGGCCATGCGGGTGGCGATCTCCTTCAGCACTTCGTCGCCGGCGGCGTGGCCGCGGCCGTCATTGACGTCCTTGAAATTGTCGAGATCGATATAGGCGACGGTGACCTTGCGGTTGTTGCGCCGGGCCTGATCGAGGATGCTGGCCAGCCGTTCCTTCAGGAAGGCGCGGTTCGGCAGGCCGGTCAAATCATCATGATGAGCCATGAAATGGATGCGGTCATCGACGCGCTTGCGCTCGATGGCGATGCCGGCGATGTGGGTGGCGAGCGCCACCAGCTTCATTTCATGCTCGGTGGGACGGCGGACTTCCCTGGAATAGAGGGCGAAGGTGCCGAGCACATTATTCTCAGAGGTGGCGATCGGCGTCGACCAGCAGGAGCGGAAGCCGAAGGGGGCAATCAGCGCGCGGAAATCCTCCCAGAGCGGATCGCTCATCACGTCCTCGACGATCACGGTCTGGCCGCGCCAGGCGGCGGTGCCGCAGGAGCCGACCTTGGGGCCGATGGTGACGCCGTCGATCAGGCGGCTGTAGCCGCCGGGCAGATTGGGAGCTGCCCCGTGATAGAGCCTGGTGCCCTCGCTGTCGAGCAGCAGCACCGATCCGTCGATGCCGGTCAGCTGCGCCTCGATCATCAGCACCAGCGCTTCGAGGATCATCGGCAACGGCTCGTTGCGGGCGATCATTTCGAGCAGTTTCGCCTGGCCGCGATGGAGATCTTCCTGGAGCTTGCGTTCGGTGATATCGCGGGAAACACCGATCAGCCCGATGATTTCGCCGCGATCGTTGCGCAGCGGAATCTTCGAGGTCAGCCGGCAGACCGGCCTGGGGCTGCCGGGAAGAACGACCGTTTCCTCCATGTCGATCCGGGCCTGGCCGGTCGCCATGATCTGCTGCTCGATATCGAAATGACGGCGCGCCACCTCGAAATCGAACAGGTCGAAATCGCGCTTGCCGGTGATCTCATCGGCACTCCCGAAGCCAAGGTTGCTGGCGGTGACGGCATTGGCGAAGACGAAGCGGCTGTCACGATCCTTGACGTAGAGGAAATCCGGCAGTTCGTGGATGATCGCTTTCAGGCGCAGGTTCTCGACGCCTTCGGAGAGGTGGTGGGCGGTCGACGCCATCATTGCCTCGGTCGCGGCAACGAAGCGCCGCGTTTCGGCCGTCAGGGCCTCGGCCGATTCCCATCGCCTGGCACTTGGTTCGTGCATTACCCCATTCTCCCCGGCCCCGCAGTCGTCATTTCCCTTCAAAGTAGTCCTGAAGTCCTTCGGCTTGCTTAAGTGAAAGAGTGAACAACACGCCAAAATAAGCGGCGAGATCCTGCCCTCAACCTCGGCGGCAACCGTAATTTCGCGCGCCGGGGAAAGGTGTGTGCCAAAAGAAGACAGGCGGGATGGCACGTTTCCTGCTAGAGGCGGGCCATGACAGGAGCGCCCGGAATGCCTTCACGCCGCGACATGCTTCTCTTTCTCGCCGCCTCGGCGGTTGCGGGCGGGACGTCGCGCGCGTTTGCCTCGCCGCTGACGGCTGCTGCCCAGCCCGATTTGCGCGGTGCGATCGATGCGGTGGAATATCGCGCCATTCCCGAAAGCGGCGACCGCAAGGCCCGCAACCTGGAGCAGATCATCAAACAGGCGGCGGCCGAGAACGTGCCGGTCTTCCTGCCGCCCGGCACCTACCGGATCTCCAATCTCACCTTGCCCGACAATACCCGCATCACGGGTGTGCCCGGCGCTTCGCGGATCGTCTATACAGGTGAAGGCCATCTCTTCGCGGCCGAGAATGTGCGGCGCATCGAGCTTTCCAATCTCGTCATCGACGGCGGCAACCGCTGGCTCGGCGATTATGCCGGCGGGCTGGTGCAATTTACCGGCGTCGACGAGGTGCTGATCGACAATTGCGAAATCGGCGGCAGCCGCAAGCACGGCCTGCAGTTGGAGCGTTGCGGCGGACGGATCGAGCGCAGCCGCATCTCAGGTGCGGCCCAAGCCGGGCTCTACGCGGTCGATTCCGCCAATCTTTCGGTCACCGGAAATACGATCGCCGATTGCGGCAATGGCGGCATTCTCGTGCATCGCTGGAAGAAGGCGGAAGACGGCACGGTCGTTTCCGGCAACCGGATTTCCAACATCCGCGCCAATGACGGCGGCACCGGCCAGAACGGCAACGGCATCAACATCTTCCGCGCCGACGGGGTGATGGTTGTCAATAACCATATTTCCGACTGCGCCTTTACGGCGATCCGCGCCAATTCGGCCTCGAACATCCAGATCAACAGCAACCAGTGCCGGCGCTCCGGCGAGACGGCGATCTATGTCGAATTCGCCTTCGAGGGTGCTGTGGTCTCCGCCAATCTGATCGACGGGGCGGCGAACGGCATTTCGATCGCCAATTTCGACGAAGGCGGCAGGCTCGCGAGCGTCACCGGCAATGTCGTGCGCAACCTGACGCTGAAAGGCCCCTACCAGCACGAGGTCGGCTTCGGCATCGGCATTGCAGCGGAGGCCGATACGCTGGTGTCGGCCAATGTGATCGAGGGCGCGCCGCGCTGGGGACTGCAGATCGGCTGGGGCGCCTATCTGCGCAATGTCGTCGTCAGCGGCAATGTCGTGCGCAAGGCCCCGGTCGGCTGCGCCGTCTCGGTCGCCGCCGGCGCCGGTACCGCCGTCATCACCGACAATGTCTTCCAGGAAACCACGGACGGCGCGGTTCTCGGCTTCGAGTGGGAGAAAAAAGTCTCCGGCGAGCTGGCGGACGGCGACTCACCCTATGCCCAGCTCACCGTCGAGCGAAACCGCGTGTCCTGAGAAGAGGATTGCTTCTCAGCGACACAGGGATACTATATCTCTTTGTTTTTGCTTCACTCCTGTGAAGTAGCGGCTGTTATATGCAACCCGCGGCGTTTTAGGAGACCTCATTTTGAGCCATTGCTATGCGCACTTGAAATTTTACCCTGAGAGGGTAATTTAGTTGTGGAGAAACGCAGGGCTCACTATAATCTCGCCACCGTCATCGCCGTTGTCATGGATCGGAGGGCGGCAGCCTTCACCAAAAGTGCCATCGACGGCGGGAGGGCAATGGGCTCACCGTTTCGGAAATGATCGACGTCATCTGCGCGCTCAAGAGCGGCCATCTTTATAAGTCGATGACGACTTATAAAGACAGCACCGTTTGGCAGGATGTTTATCACGCCAATACGCCTGTTGGTAAAGCTTATGTCAAAGTCACGCTGAGGGAGGATGGCGCACCCGTCATCCAATTCAAGGAGTTGTAGCAATGGCCAGGATCTGTGTTTGCTGTGACGCAAAGTCCGAAATGACGCCATTCTTCGATGAAACCCATCAAGTTACGTTTCGCGATCTGAAAGCGGAGGTCGGCGGTTTGTCGGGTTTTCGTTGCGGCTCATGCGGCGAGATCGAGTATGACCATCCCAGTGCGGAACGTTATGCTCAAGCCGGCGATGCGCTGGTCTTGCAGGATAGGCAAGCGGTCGGCGAGGATCTGCGTCGAATTCGCAAGAAACTCCGCATCAATCAGACTGAAGCATCGGCGTTGACCGGCGGTGGGCACAATGCGTTCTCACGCTATGAGACCGGAAAAGTCAGTCCGCCACCCGCTGTGGTCAACCTTTTTCGAATGCTCGATCGGCATCCGGACGATATCAAGGAATTGCGCCGCGCCTAACTCGCCGGCACCTTCGCTGGGATTGATCTTCGGCTTGACGCAACTCCCGGCAAGTCGCTTCGCGCTATTGCCGGTTGCCCCCGCGTGGAGCAGGCATTGCCACACCCTTGGTTACTGCGTCTGATAGGTGCCGGTCACGCTCGCTTCCGCCAATGCGTGTTTCCTTGCCTCCGCCCACATGGCGCTGATGCCGGCGGCATCCGGAATCGAAAGCGTCGGCACGTTGAGGGCGGCGAGGCGGAAGATGTAGTGGTGCGGGCGATCGCCTTGCGGCGGTTGCGGGCCGTCGTAACGGGCATTGCCGAAATCGTTCTTGTAGAAGCGCGGCGCCTGCTCCGGTGCGGTATCGGCGCTTTCGCCGAGTGCCGTCCACTGCGCCGGGATATTGGCGATGCCGCAATGGCGGAAAGTGCCGCGCGGGGCGTCCGGATCCTCGACCACCAGTGCAAAGCTCCTGGTCTCGACGGGAGCGCCGCTCCAGGCGAGCGGTGGAAAGAGATTCTCGCCGGCGCGCGCATATTTCTTCGGGATCGGCTGATCCTGCGCAAAGGCCTTGCTGATCAATGTCAAAGTCATGACATTCTCCTTTATCTTTCTCCTTTGTCCTTCAGGCTCCTTTGTCCTTCAGGAACGACCGCCTCCCTTCTTATGTTCGCTTTCCTGATTGCGGCCGCGCATAATCGTGCGATCGTCGCTGCCCGCATCCGGGGCGGGCTTCAAATCATTGCCTTTCCGATGCGCCTGCCTCGCCTGCGCATTGCGCTGCAGATCCGCTGCGGCGTCGAAATCTTTGTCGGCATTTGCCGTTTTCTCGCGTTTTTCGATGACGCGAAGCTGCTGTTCATGCGTCTTCTTCCCCGTCATGACATTCCTCCTGTCTCAGCACGCGCCCCTGCTTTTAGGGTCGAACCCGCCGGCCTTCTCATTGTTCCCCAGACCCCGAAATGTGCTTCCGACCGCCGGCGATTTCCGGCATTACGCAGCCGCATCAAAAGCTTTCATCGTCCCATCAGCGGCGAGGACTTTTCCGGGAGAGGTCCGGCGTTTACGGTTTCTCCGATACATCGGAGGGGTATGGCCATGCTGACAATCTACGGAGTCTATCGATCGCGCGCCTCGCGCGTCTACTGGATGGCGCATGAACTCGGGCTCGAATTCCGCTCCGTGCCGGTGCTGCAGGCAAGGCGGCTCGCCGATCCGCTCTCCGAGGAAGCGCCGCTCAACACCCACTCGCCCGATTTCGCTACCGTCAATCCGATGGCGCAGATCCCCAGCATTCGCGACGGCGACCTCGTCATGCACGAGTCGCTGGCGATCAACCTCTACCTCGCCCACAAACATGGCGGGCCGCTTGCCGGACAAACCGTCGAAGAAGACGGATTGCTGACGATGTGGACGATCTGGGCGGCCTCGCAGGTCGAACCGCATTCGGTCAGGATCGTGCTCACCTATGATAACGGGCTCGAAAACAGCCAAGAGGGCAAGGAAGCGATCGCCGCCGCCTGCTACGGGCTGCGCCGACCACTTGCGGCGCTCGAAGGCCATCTTGCCGGTCGGCAGTGGATCGTCGGCGACCGCTTCACCGTTGCCGATCTCAACATCGCCGAGGTGCTGCGCTACGCCCAGAGCGAGACGGCGCTGTTCGACGCCCATCCTGATATCAAGGCCTGGATCGAGCGCTGCCAATCGCGTCCCGCCTACAAGGCGATGCAGGCAGCGCGCAGCAAGGAGCCGGTCGAGGTCTGATCTATCGAAACAAGGCGAGCGTGCCGGCCATTTCCTCGCGGATCCAGGCCTTGAAATCCTTGACCTTCTTCGGCTCGCGCGCACCCTCGGCGGTGATGAAATAATGGCCGAAGCCGGTGCGCGCCCGAATGCCGAAGGGGGCCGCCAGCCGGCCTTCGGCAAGCGCGAAGGCAGCAAGCGTCTGCCAGGCGAGCATGACGCCCTGGCCGGCAATCGCCGCATCGAGGCAGAGCGAGGCATCGTTGAAGACGTGGCGGGTCGCAAGCGTCGCGCCCGATAGCCCCGCCTCGCGCATCCAGACCTCCCAGTTGAACATGGCGCGACCATCGATGATGGCAGGCAGGGCGAGGATATCGGCGGGCTCTTTCAATTTCGCCGCCATCTCCGGCGAGCAGACCGGAAAGACCTCTTGTGGCAGCAGCAGTTCGGCCTTCACGTCAGGCCATTTGCCGGTGCCGACGCGGATGCCGATATCGACATCGCAGAGCGCCGGACTGACGAGATTGGTGGTCGCGTCCAGCCGCAGCTTGATGTCGGGATGGCGCTCGGCGAAACGATCGAGCCGGCAGACGAGCCAGCGGGCGGCAAAAACCGGGGCCACCGAGATGGTCAGGATCGTATCGTCCTTGCGGCTGGCGATCGACACCGCCGCCGAAAGACGGGCAAAACCCTCGTCGAGCGCATGAAGCACCGGCCGGCCGGCTTCGGTAACGATCATGCCGCGGGCGGTGCGCTCGAAGATCACCTGCCCCAGTTGCGCCTCAGCCTTGATCACCTGCTGGCTGACGGCGCCGACCGAGACGCCAAGCTCGTCGGCGGCCGCCTGCAACGAGCCGAGACGGCCGACCGCCTCCAGCGCCCTGAGGCCGTTGAGATGGACCGTGTTGAGGTTCTTCATATAGTTTTTCTATAGCAGCGCCGCGGTAAACTCAATTGAAAATCCGTCCGCGCAAGCCGACATTGCAGCATAGGATCATGATCCAGCACCGCTGGAGAAAGCGAGGCCTGCCGTGTCGTTGCTGAAGTTTTTCTTGAAGCCTATTGCTGGTATCAGCAGCACGCAACCTGCCAATACCCCGACCTGGGAGGAGGATCCGCTGCGCCATCCCGACGTCCAGCGTATGTCGCTGCGCGAACTCGCCGATCTGCCGCTCGGCGCGGAGATCGTCATTCACCCGCAGGAGAGACCCGCGCTGGCGAAATGCGCGTGAAACTATGCTAGGCTCCGTCCGAGAAAAAGGGCGGGACAATGGCCGGCGAAGTCGACCTTATCTTCGAGCGCTTGAAGCGGCTGGCGGCGGAGGCCGGCCTGCCCGACGTCGAGGAGAGCACCTCCTATGGCAATCCGGCGCTGAAGGTTGCCGGCAAGAGTTTTGTGGCGGTGAAAAACCCCGAGACGATCGTCATCTCGATTTCGCTCGACGACAAGGATCATCTCCTGGAAATGGCGCCCGACATCTACTTCCAGACCGATCATTATGTCGGCTGGCCGCATCTGCCGCTGCGCGCCGCCCTGATCGGCGACGAGGAATTGCGGCTGCGGCTGATCGGCGCCTGGCTGTTCCGGGCGCCGAAGAAGCTGGCCTATCGTTTCGGGCGTCAGCCGGAAGGCTGAATGCGCTGCTCGACACGAAGGCATCGCTTCCGCCGTAGAAAAACCTTACTTGCCACCTGCATTCGCCCGACACCACGTCAATCCCGGCGTCGCCAAGCCTATCTGTTTCAGCAAAGAGATTTTCAGTGCCCGCAATTCGAAAAATTCTATTCGGACTCCTCGCAATTTTAACGGTCGTGATTATCGTCGGCGCCGGCTGGCTCTGGCAGCTCGCGGGTGTCTACGGTTTCAACACCGTCCTGCGGCGCGGTGGAACCTATTGGACCGACATGAAACCTGACGACGAGCGCCTTTCCGCCTCCATGCGTTTGGCGTTGAGCCCCGTGATCCCGGCCGTTCTGCCCGGGCCGCTCACCTGGCAGGAGCCGGAGACGGGCTTCGAGGTGGCGGAGCTGCCGGTTCTTGCCGATGGCCGCGAAGTCGATCGGATCTTTCTCAGCAGAGTTGACCCGGCCCGCTTTCGATTCGTCACGCATAATGCGGCTGCGGGCGATACCGGCATCGACGAATGGGAAAAGGCTTTGCCCAACGCCGTGCTCATCGTAAACGGCAGCTATTATGACATGCATGGCAGGCCCGACACGCCTTTCGTCAGCGAGGGCATTGCGATGGGTCCTCAGCAATATGACGCGAAGGCGGGCGCCTTCATTGCCGGCAAAGACACGGCCGATATCCGCGATCTGACGCATCAAGACTGGCAGGCAGCTTTTGCCGGCGCGTCGAACGCCATGGTCTCCTATCCGCTCCTGATCGGCGATGACGGGCAGACGCATGTGAATGTGAAAAGCCGCTGGCTGGCGAACCGTACCTTTGTCGCCAAGGACGATTTGGGGCGTGTCGTCATCGGGACGACAAAGGACGCGTTCTTTTCCCTCGACCGGCTGGCAGAGTTTCTCAAGACCTCGCCGCTCAAGCTCAAGGTCGCACTCAATCTTGACGGCGGTCCTCTCGCCTGCCGGAGTGTTCGGCTGAATGGCTATCGGCAAAAATTCTACGCAAGGTGGGAGTCTCAGGCGGACGGCGATAGAGTAAGCCTGCTCCGCTGGCCGATTTCCGAGGCCAACTGGGCCATGCCGATCGTGCTGGCTGTCGAGCGGAAGTAGGTCGGGCGGTACTGCGCTGAGGGGCGGATCCAATGACACGCGCATTGACCCGCCGCCTTTTCGGGCCTAGATAGCTAGACAGTCTAGCCAGGAGACGTCGCATGGAATGGCAGTTGCAGGACGCCAAGAACCAGTTCTCGAAAGTGGTACAGAGGGCGCGAGATGAGGGGCCGCAGGTGGTTACGTTGCGCGGAGAGCGCGCGGCTGTCGTCTTGTCCGCCCGCGATTACGACGCCCTGCGCGCCGGCCGCCCGACGCTGGTCGACGATCTGCTGGGCGGCCCTGCCTGGGACGACGAGCTTGCCGACGCGGTGGAAACGCGGGCGAAGATCCCTAGCCGCGGCGTGACCTTCTGATGTATCTGATTGATACGAACATCGTCTCGGAGGCGCGGCGCGGCACGCCGCAGGCGGTTGCCTGGCTGCGCTCCGTCGACCCGCTGAGCATCCACCTGAGCGCCCTGACCCTTGGCGAGATCATGCGCGGCATTGCCCTCAAACAGAAGTCGGATCCGAAGGCCGCAGCCCACCTTGCCGAGTGGCTGCGCAAGTTGCGCCATGACCACGGCGCCCGCATCCTTCCGGTAACAGATCAGATCGCCGTGGAATGGGGCCGAATCGCCGCGATCCGGCCGCGCGGCGACATCGACGGGCTGATCGCCGCGACCGCCATCGTCCATGATCTGATCGTCGTCACCCGCAATGTCGGCGATTTCAATGATATGGGCGCATCGGTGATCGATCCCTGGGAGACCTGGGCATGACCTCCGGGATTCGGCGGTCACCCTGCCCCGCGGGCTTCAGGTTTAGCCATCAACCCCGATCGTAAGCGAGCGCGCGCTGAACGGCGGGGCGCTGCAGCATGCGGGCGTGGTGATCGCTGACCTTTGCGAAGCGGGCGGGATCGACGCCGTCGGCCGGCAGCCAGTCGGTTATGACGAAGAGATAGGGGTCAGCGAGCGAATAGGTCTCGCCCATCACCCAGGGACCTTTGAACATCGTCTCTTCGATCAGGGTGAAACAATCGGCCATATTCTGCGGCACCTTCGCCTTCATCGCCTCGATCGCTGAGGGATCGTCGGACCAGCGGGAGCCGCGCCGGCGATGGGCATGGTTCACATGCACGGTCGAGCAGAGATAGCTGTTGAAGGACTGCAGCCGCGCCATCTCGAAAACATCGCCGAGCGGCGCCAGTTTGGCGGCCGGCGCGCTTTCGGCGATAAAGCCGAGAATCGCCGGCGTTTCGGTCAGCACACCGCGGTCGGTGATCAGCGCCGGCACGCGTCCCTTCGGGTTGATCTTCAGATAGTCCGGCGAACGCTGCTCGCCATTGGCGAAGCTGAGCTTCTTCGTTTCGAAGGCAAGGCCGGATTCTTCCAGGGCGATCAGGCTTGCCAGCGCGCAGGTTCCCGAGGCGTAATACAATGTCAGCATGGTTCTCGTCTCCCTTTCGAGAAGTGATATAGCGCAGCCGTCGAGATGCTGAAACTAGCGGATTGCTGTTCTGACACTGGGTGGGACGCCCCTCATCCGCCTGCCGGCACCTTCTCCCCGTTCTGACGGGGCGAAGGGGACAAGCGGCGAGCTCTCAGTTCCTCACCGACCTAGCGCAGGGCACGTCCCCTCTCCCCGTTTTACGGGGAGAGGGCTAGGGTGAGGGGCAGCCCACACCCACGAACTCTCGCCCTCAGCCGCAGCCCGGTACATCCTCCAGCCGGTGCCAGACCGGGATGCCGCGTTCCCTGGCGATGCGCACGTCGTTGTCGGCGCCCTTGGAATCGCCAGGCAGACGCAGCACACCCTCGCAGAGCTGAAGCAGCCGGCCGGCGACCGGATGGAAGATTTCCTCGTAGAGCGCGTCGCCGACCGATCTGCCGCCGGCGGCATGCCAGATCGGCAGCGCCACCCATTCGCCGATCATCGGCACGTGGCCGGCGGCAAACAGCTTGTGCGAAGGCTCCTCCAGCCGCTTCAGGTTGGCGGCCATCTTTTCCGGGTCGTCGCCCGTTCCCGACCGGTAAGGCCCGGCAATCAAAATCAGCATCTTTCACTCCATCACTGAGCACTCCCGGCCTCATGCACGGGATATCGTGAAAATGCACGATATTTCTTGAATGTCGAGTCATTTCGTGCAAGATTACGCCACCTCGTTCAATTTCGTGCAGAGAGCCCATGCTGACATCACAACGCAAAACCCTCATTCTCGATATTCTGCGCCGTGACGGCCAAGTGATCGCCAAGCGCGTCGCCGAGGATTTTTCGCTTTCGGAGGACACGATCCGGCGCGACTTGAGGGAAATGGCGGCGGAGGGGCTGTTGAAACGCGTGCATGGCGGAGCGATGCCGCTTTCACCCGATCTGCCCGATTTCACCGCGCGGCGCAGTGTCTCGTCCGAGATCAAGGCGCGGCTCGGGGCGGCGGCGGCCGCGATGGTCAAGCCGGGGCAGATGATCTTTCTCGACGGCGGCACGACGACGGCGGAGATCGCCCGGCATCTGCCGCGCGACATGCCGCTGACGGTTGCGACCCACAGCCCGACGATCGCCGCCGAACTGGAGCACCATCCGACGGCCGAGGTGATCCTTGCCGGCGGACGGCTCTACAAACATTCGATGGTGGCGACGGGGGCGGCGGCGATGGCGGCGATCTCGCAGCTGCGCCCCGACCTGTTCTTCCTCGGCGTCACCGCCGCCCATCCGGTGCACGGGCTATCCACCGGCGATTTCGAGGAAGCGGCGATCAAACGCCATATCGCCCGCTGCTCGGCCGAAACCCATGTGCTTCTGACGCAGGAGAAGTTCGACCTCGTCTCGCCCTGCCCGGTGCTTGCAATTTCCGAGGTGGCCGGGCTGATCGTGCCGGCGGAGATGAGCGACGAGCGGCTGAAACCCTATCGCGATCTCAACGTCACGATCGCCGCGGCATAGTCATTCGGCCAAGGCCGAGGTAACCCTGACATCGCCGACATGGATGCCGTTCCAATTGCGCATCGAAGTCGCGGCAAAACCCGTCAGGGCGGCATGCACGCCGTCTTCCGTCTCGAAGAAGCGGGCGAGCGTGGCGGCCACCATGGCTTCGGCAGCACGGGTTGCGCCGTCCTCGCATTTCAGCGCGATGGCGATGCCCTTTTCCGGGATCGCGGCGCAGAAGACGCCCTCGGCGCCGGTCTTGACGAAGATGCGGCCGGGAGCGATCTGCATCAGTTTCGTGCAGGCGCGGCCGGAGCCGGCGACATAGAAGGGCTCGGCCATGCAGGCCTCGATCAGGCGGCGGGATGCCTTGGCGCGCAAAGGCTCCAGGCCGTTGCCGGTCGCCATTTTGGCAAAGCCGTGGGCAAGGCTGCGCAAAGGCACGGCATAGGTCGGAATCGAGCAGCCGTCGGTGCCGCAGCTTTCGGCGCCGAGCACGGCGCCGGTCAGGCTTTCCATCGTTGCGCGGATCTCGACCTGCAGCGGGTGCTCATAGCCGACATAGGCTTTCGGATCGATATCCTGATGGCAGCAGGCGCAGATGAAGCCGGCATGTTTTCCCGAGCAATTGTTGTGCAGCGCGGTCGGCGCCTCGAGCGTGCGGGCCTGCTGGATCAGGACCTTCTGGCTCATCGACCAATGGGCGCCGCATTCCAGCGCTTCGGCATTGCGGCCGGCCCGCGCCAGCATGGAGGCGGCAAGCGCCACATGCTCGTCCTCGCCATTATGGGAGGCGCAGGCGAGCGCCAGTTCCTTGTCACCGAAAGCATAGGCGTCGGCCGCACCGCTTTCGACGAGCGGCAGCGCCTGCATCGCCTTGCAGGCCGAACGCGGGAAGACGGCGGCTTCGATATCGCCGAGCGAGAAGACGAGGCTGCCATCGCCATCGACGACCGCCACCGCGCCGCGATGACGGCTTTCGACGAGCAGGCCACGGGTGACTTCGACGGCGACGGGATTGGTCATGGGCTCTCATCCTGGTGCTGGCGGGATGCGGCAGGCATAACGCGTCAGGGCGCGAAAGCCAACGGGTTTAGCCAACCCCTCCGTCATGCTCGGCCTTGAGCCGAGCATCCATACCGCATCCACCAACAGCAGCGGCATGGATCCGGGGTCAAGCCGAAGGACGACGGTGGATGGAGAGCAGTCCGCGCCTATTCTCTTTCAACGACGATTTTCCTGAGGACACCGCCGCTGTCGGGAACCTCGACTTCGATGGCTTTGCTCTTACGTCCGGACTGCGCTTTGCCGCAAACCGCGATTGCAGCCCTCATGAGGCCTCTGTCGGTCAGGCGTTCTCTGTCGGTCGGGATGACTGGCTTAAACGTATCTGTGGCTTTTTTCGCCGATTCCCATGTCATCTGGAAACCACATCCGTTCATCACGAGATTCCGAAAGAAGTGCTGAACGAGCGGCCGACCGTCGGGGGCTGTGTGCGTGCAACCTGTAACGGCGAAAGAAAGCGCGACAACGCCAAGAATACGAAATTTCATCGTCCCATCCAAATGATCAACCCAAGCGAGCACTAAAGGCAGAAAATTGGTAGAGTCAATCGGCCAGAACGGCGCGCATTTACGCCGAAGCGCCCACACACCCGGTCATCCCAGGCCTTATGGATGCGGTGTGGATGCTCGGCTCAAGGCCGAGCATGACGGAGGGTGGGGAGGCTTCTGGAGCAGAACCGTAATGCCGGGCGGAGGAGGATGATTGCGCATGCTGCCAATTCGGCCTCGACCTCCGTCATCCCAGATCTTGCGCTGGGCTCCAGCCGTATTGATGTCCGCGCCGCGTGAATGCAAGCCTTGAGATCGGACGCGTAGCGACGCTATCCTGCAACCGAGTCACATTCGAAGGTATCATCTTGCAATCAGGTCTATCCATTTCAGCGTCCATATTGTGGGTATTTTTCACGCTCGTCTCTCTCGGTCTGGCGTGCTGGTTGGCGCGCCGACCCAAAAGGACAAGCGTTGGAATCATCCTCGGAGCGCTTCTGGGGTTGGCTTTGATATCGATTGCGTCGGTTCTGACCGGTTTCCTCGGAAGCGTTCTTCCCTTAGGGCAAATCGATTTCTGGCTCTCCAGTTTGACGGCGCAGATCTGACGCAGCAATCATCACAGGAATTGACTGAAACGATCGAAAACTATCGTTTCTCTGATGCATCGGACGCGGCTAAAGATGGTGCATCAGGAACCGCCCGAATGTCATCCACTCTTTCCTTGATTCTGCGCGACAACAGGATCCGCATTCCCACCGTGACGCTCGTCGCGCTCGCCTTCACCTATGCCTCGACCGTGCCTTACCAGTCGATCATCGGCATCAATGAACTGGGCCTCAGCAACGGCACCTATTCGGCGCTGGTGTTCTTCTCGGCGATCGTCAACGTCACCACGAGCCTGACGCTCGGCATCTGGTCGGACCGGCTGAAGGAGCGGCGGCCGCTGGTGCTGGCACTTTCGGTCGCCGGCATGCTCGGTTTCGGATCGATCGCGATCATCCACAGCCCGGCGATCTTCATCGTCTCGACGCTGTTGCTGGTGCCGATGAGCAATTCCACCTATTCGCTGCTTTTCGCCAGCCTGCGCGCCAGGACCAACCAGATCGAGCGCGGCGAGGCAGCGGCGGTCACGGCAACGGTGCGGGCGCTGTTTTCCGGCTCCTGGGCGCTGGCGCCGGGGCTGATCGGCCTCTATCTCGTCAATTCGACGTCGATGACGCCGGCTTATGGGATCGCGGCCTTCGCAAGCCTCGTCTGCTTCTGCCTGTATTTCTTCTTCGCGCCGGGCAACGGCACGGCCGGCCCCGCCCCCGATCCCGTCGGATTCCTGGTTTCGCTGAAGCGGATATTCATGCCCTATGTGCTGGTGCGCGTCATCGTCATGGCGCTGCTGTTCGGGCTGCAGCGGCTGAACGGCATGCTTGCGCCGCTGATCATCACGAATGCGGCCGGCGGAACCGTGGTCGATGTCGGCTTCATCGCCGGGCTGACGGCCTTTCTCGAAATGCCGTTCATGGTCATCTGGGGGATGGCGCAACGGCGCTTCCGCACCGTGCATGTGCTTGCCTTCGGGGCGCTGATCTATTGCACCTATCTGATGCTGCTCGGCTTCGCCTCGGCGCGCTGGCACATCTATGCGCTGCTCCTTCTCAACGCCTGCGGAGCGGCGGCGATCCTCAGTGTGCCGATCACCTATCTGCAGGATCTGATCGCCGACCGGCCGGGGCTCGGAACCTCATTGCTCTCGCTCAATACCTTCATCGGCACCGGCATCAGCGCCGCAATTTTCGCCTTCGGCACATCGGTTACCGATTATTCCGGCACCGCCTTCGTCGGCGCTGCCGCGGGCTTGGCATCGATCGCAGCCTTGCTTTATCTCGAAAGCAGCAGGCGGCAGGTGCGGCAGCCGGCCTAAGATGTAAAGCCGCTCGTGCGCGGCATGGTCAACGCTGCAGCAGCGGAGGGAATGCGGCGCCGGCATCATGTGGCGCTGTACCGAAAACCGTCTGCCCCTCACCCTAACCCTCTCCCCGTTTTACGGGGAGAGGGGACATGCCCTACGAGAGGCATGTAGGAACGGAGCGGGCGCGGCATGTTCCTTCGCCCCGTTTACGGGGAGAAGGTGGCGGCAGCCGGATGAGGGGCAGGCGGCGATCTCTGCGCGGGACAGGCCTCAACGCGGCGTGATGCGGTAGGCGCAGCGGCGGGCGCCGGCGAGGATGTGTTCGCTGCGCTCGACCTCGGCGCCGAGGACGGCGCGGAAGGTTTCGAGTTCGGAGCGGCAGAAGCCGGCGCAGGCGGTGGCCGCCGCGCAGATCGGACAGTGGTTTTCGACCAGCGTGAAGGAGCCGTCGGCCTCCCGCCAGCTGTCGGCCATATAGCCTTCGCGGGTGCGGATGGCGGCAAGGCCCTCGACGCGCGCGGCAAGGTCGCCGGCAGTCTCCAGCTCTTGGCGATAGCGCTCCAGCGTCTCAGCCTCGCGGGCGGAGATGACGGTGTCGAGCGCTGCGGCTCCGAGCTGTTCGGTGAGGGTGGCGAGCAAGTTTGCCGTCAATTCGGCATGGCCGTCGGGAAAGCGGCGGTTACCGGCCGCGGTGAGATGCCAGAGCTGACGCGGGCGTCCCCGGCCGGCGGCGGCGACGGTCACCGGCTCCACCAGCCCCTCCTCCGCCATCCTCGCCAGCTGCTGGCGGGCGGCCTCGCCGGAGATGCCGAGCGCATCGCCGATTGCGGCGGCAAGCTGCGGACCCTCGGTCTTTATCAGGATCAGAATCCGGTTGGCTGGCGATTGGCGCATATTTTCCAAGTCAAGTCTTGTTTTAATCCGGACGGCATGCAATTTTCCAATTTATAACTTGGAAAATTATTTCCCGCCAGCAAAAACGTCGAGGATCGCCCCATGTCCGAAATCGACCAGACCATCGCCATTCCGAACGTCAGCTCCGTCTTCCGCCTCTTCCTTCCCGAACACCTGGCCGCAACCCTGATGCTGGCCGGCGGCGTGACGCTTTATGCGGTCGAGAGCTACATCACCGCGACCATCGCCCCTTCGATCGTACGCGACATCGGCGGCCTTGCCCTGTTTTCCTGGGTGACAAGCCTGTTCGTCGCCGCCGCCGTGCTCGGCTCGATCTTCGTCGCCATGCGGCCGCGGGGGATTACGCTGCGCGGCGTCTATGTGATCGCCGCCCTCGTCTTCGGCGTGGGCAGCTTGGTTGCCGCAATCGCGCCGTCAATGCCGGTCGTGCTGATCGGCCGGGCGCTGCAGGGGCTCGGCACCGGGGCGCTTGCGGCCCTCGGCTATGCCTTCGTCCGCTTCGTCTATCCCGAACCGTTATGGCCGAAGGCCACGACGCTTTACGCGGCGATCTGGGGGATCTCGACCGTCATCGGCCCGACGCTCGGCGGCTTCTTTTCCACCGGCAGCAGCTGGCGCTATGCCTTCATCGTGCTCGTGCCGCTCGGCCTCGTGATGGCGGCGCTGGCGCCGCGGCTCTTGCCGGAGGTCGAGGACGACCGCGAGCAGATCAAGACGCCGGTTGCCCAGATCGGGCTGCTTCTGGCCGCCGTGCTGATGATCAGCGCCGCCGGCGCAATCGAGGCGACAGCCATCAAAGTCGCTCTTATCGCCGCCTCGGTCATCGCGGTATCGGCCATGCTGCTCATCGAGGCCCGAAGCCGCAACCGGCTGCTGCCGTCCGGCGCCGTCAGCCTGTCCAGGCCGATTTGCCGTGTCTACCTGGCAATGCTCGCCTTGACCGTCGTGCTCGTCAGCGATGTCTTCATTCCCTATTTCCTGCAGAGCCTGCATGGGGTGACACCGCTGATGTCGGGCTATCTCGTGGCGCTGGTGGCGCTCGGCTGGACCTTCGCCGCCTTCCTCAGCAGCTCCCTGACCGGCGGCCAAGCCCATGCGGCGATCGTTGCCGGCGCGTTGATCGAGACGGCGGCGACCGCTTCGCTCGCCCTCCTCCTTGCCAGGGACAATCCGCAGGGGCATTTGCCGCTGATCGTGCCGGCGGCGGTCGCCATCTTCATGATGGGCTTCGGCATCGGCCTCGGCTGGGCGCATCTCGTCGCCATGGTGCTGAAACTCGTCGCCAGCAACGAACAGGACAAGGCGTCGTCGGCGATCCCGACGATGAGTTCGCTCGGCGGCGCTTTCGGTGCGGCCTTCGCCGGCGTCATCGCCAATGGCGCCGGCCTCGTCGAACCGGGCGGCACATCGGGCGCGCTGTCGGCGGCGCACTGGCTCTATCTGTTGATGGCGCTGCCGGGCGTGTTGGCCGTCGGCATTTCACTGACGCTAGATCGCCGCGCGCCCGACAGGAAGCGCTAGGGACACTCTATCATTTTGAATTAGCGCATCATGCGCTAACTCAGACGCAGCATGATCTTGCCGACATGGCTGCCATCTTCCATCAGCCGGTGCGCCGCAACCACGTCTTCGAAGGCAAAGACCTTGTGGATAACAGGAGCGACGGCGCCGGCCTCCAGCAGCGGCCAGACTTCGGCGAGCAGGTCGTCGCGGATGGCGCGTTTTTCCTCAGCCGTGCGCGGGCGCATGGTGGAGCCGGTGACCGTCAGCCGCTTGACCATGATCGGCGAGAGATTGACCTTTTCGGCAACGGCGCCGCCGAGGAAGGCGATGATCGACAGGCAGCCGTCCTTGGCGAGCGAGGCGAGGTTGCGCTCGAAATAGGCAGCGCCGATCATGTCGAGGATGATATCGACGCCCTGGCCGGTCTCGGCCTTGATCACCGCGGCGAAATCCTCGCTGCGGTAGTTGATCGCCCGTTTTGCGCCGAGCCTTTCACAGGCCTCGCATTTTTCGCGTGAGCCCGCCGTCGCATAGACCTCGGCGCCGAAGGCGCGGGCGAGTTGGATCGCCGTCGTGCCGATGCCGCTGGTGCCGCCATGGATCAGCACCGTCTCGCCCTCGGTCAGCCCGGCCATCTGGAAGAGATTGGCCCAGACGGTGAAGAAGGTTTCCGGCAGGGCCGCCGCCCTCACCGCATCAAAGCCCTTGGGAAAGGGCAGGATCTGGCCGGCCGGCAGCAGGCAATATTCGGCATAGGCGCCGCCATTGGCAAGGCCGCAGACCTTGTCGCCGACGGCATGATCTGTGACACCAGGGCCGACGGCGACGATTTCACCGGATAGTTCCAGGCCGAGGATCGGGCTCGCATCCTTCGGCGGGGGATAGCTGCCCTGGCGCTGGGCAATGTCGGGGCGGTTGACGCCGATCGCCTCGGCGCGCACCAGCACCTGCCCCTCTTCGGGCACCGGCAGCGGGCACTTGGCGATCGTCATCACCTCCGGCCCGCCGAAGGAGCTGAGATCGACGAAACGCATTTCCTGAGGCAATGGCATGGTGCGATCCTCCCTGATCCAAAACAGGGGAATTAAATCAGCACCGCCGGCTTGGAAAGGTTGGAAGCGGCAAGGGCGTCAATTCGCCTCGCCCAGGACGTGGAAGGCGAGGCCCTCCTCGCTCTCCTTGGCGGCCGATTTGATGACGGCGATTTCGGCGCTGACGCGGTTGATATCGTCGATGACGAGGCCTTCCGGCAGTTCGAGCACGCCGATCGAGCAGCGCATCAGCGGGAACAGGGCTTCGGCGCCGGTGCGGTCGTGGCCGAGGATGCGGCCGGCGGCGCGGTGCTCTTCGGAATAGAGGTCGAGCACGTCGTCATGGAAATCGCTGATCAGCCGGTCGAGAATTTCCGTCAGCTCATCCTGCGTCCAGCCGACGACGCCGATGAAGAAATCGTCGCCGCCGACATGGCCGAGGAAATGCCGCTCGGCGAAGAAATAACGGCGCATCAGCGCGGCAAACAGCGAGATCGCATGGTCGCCGAGATGGAAGCCGTAGGCATCGTTGAACGGCTTGAAATTGTCGAAGTCGCAGTAGCAGAAATGGCGGACCTCATCGCCGTCGCGGCCGGACTGGCGCATGAAATCGCGGATGGCGCGATTGCCCGGCAGGCCGGTCAGCGGGTTCTGGTCCTGGGCGGTCTTCAACTGCTTCTCGTTGATGACCTTGATCAGCGAGGCGGCGGAGACGACGCCGGCATAACGCATATTGTCGGTCAGGATCAGGCAGTTGCTGCCTTCCATATTGGCGAAGATCGTCATCAGATGCTCGGCATCGCTGTCGAGGCCGACGATCGGCGCCATCTCGACGAAATGCGAAATGCTGCGCTCATACATCTTGTTCTTCAGGAGATCGCGGCCGAAGGGCTGGTAGATATATTCCTTGAGGTGATGTTCGTGGATGATGCCGCGCGGCTCGCTATTGGCGTTGAGCACGGGAAAGAAGGCCTGGCGCGGATTGCGGCGGAAAAGCTCGAAGACGCTGTCGATGGTGTCGTTTTCGTAGACCGCCGGCAAGAGCTCGATCTGCTTGCGGATGAGGATCTCGTCGAGCGACTGGCTGCCCCGCTTGCTTTTCCCGAGCTCCTGCAGATGCGGGAAGGATGGCGCCAGTTCCGACATGTGCGTCGTTGGCCGCGAGATGAACCAGCCCTGGACGAGGTCGACGCCATATTCGCGGCAGGCGATGAATTCGGCCTCGGTCTCGATGCCTTCGGCGATGACGCGGGTGCCGAGCACATGGGCGATGTTGACGATGCTCTTCAAGAGATGGCGCTTGCGCGGGCTGCGGTCGATCTCGGCAACGAAATGGCGGTCGATCTTCAGATAATCGACCGCATGATCGCATAGGAGTTTCATTTCGCCGTGACCGACGCCGAAATCGTCGATCGCCAGCTTGAAGCCGGCCTTGCGCAGCTTCGATACCAGGGCGGAGAATTCCGGCACGCTGGTATTGTCGAAACGCTCGGAGAATTCGAAACAGATCGAAGACGGCGGGATATTCGCGGTCCTCAGATGCTGCAGCAGGTTTTCGACCAGGCGCTCGCCATGCGGGATCAGCCGGACATCGAGATTGAGGAAGAGCGTGGCGCTGGAGAAATTCGACAGCGTCGCGAATTTGGCAAGCGCGCGGCTCGCCAGCATCTGTTCGAGCTGTAAGAGCTGGCCGGCCCGATGGGCCTCGTCGAGAATGTCGGCCGGCGTGTCGAAGCCGATGCGTTCCTGGCCGCGCATCAGCGATTCATAACCGAACACCGTGCCGGTGCCGGCCTCGACGATCGGCTGGAAGGCATTTTCGACCACAAGCTTGGCAAGGGTGACGATCTGGTCGCTGGCATAACGGCGCAGGACGTCGGGCTCGACGGGGGCAGCCAGGGATGTGCCGGTTTTCATCTCGGCCGAGCTCCGCTGTGATTTGTTCTTCTTGAGCCAGGACCATGCGGCAGAAGGATCAATGAACCCTTTCGCCCGTGTGAAAGTTTTGTGAAAGACGCGAACCATCGCTGCGCGTTCCGCGTTTATTCGAATTCCCCCATGCAATCAGAGGCTTACTCAGGCGGAGCGACGGCGCTGCGCCTCATGATCGGCAAACATGTCGGCGACGCACCTGCCGCCCGAGGCAACGCTCTCGTCATCGAGGGGATCGGCCTTGATTTCGCCGAGCTTGCGGGCGCTGTCCCAGAGGCGCAGCGCCTCGCGGACGACCTCGCTGCTCGAGGCGTAGCCGCCATTATCGACGGCGGCACGGATGCCCGCTGCCTGTTGCGGAGAGATGGAAACGGTGACCATCGGCATGAACTTCCTCCCTTTTTTATTCAGGCAGAACCCTGCCTTTGGGGGACGCATGACCATTTGCGGCGATCGCTGGAGGACCGCCCGCGGCTGGCGATCGGTCCATAACCCCTTCAGTCTAATCCCCTGTCATGTCCTTGTCAAAACAGGCATATCAAAAAGCTTTCAGCTGCGGATGCCGAGGCCGAAGGCGATCATCGTCCAGCCCTGGATAATGAGATCGGCAGCCAGGAACAGGCCGAGGACCCAAAGGCTGTTGACCGGCCAGCCGAGCGCGATGACGAAACCGGCAAGGGCGGTGATAACGCCGCTGGCGACGATCCAGCCCCAGCCCTTGGCCGGCTTCATGCGCCTGCCGACCCAGGTGCGGAAGACGCCGGCGATGACCAGAGCGAGCGACAGAAACAGCGTCAGCGCCGCCGATGTCAGGATCGGATTGACGAAGGCGCAGATGCCGGCCAGCACATAGAGCAGGCCGCTCAACGCCCAGAAGAGCACGTGATCCCAGCCGCGCACCTGGAAGGCGTGGACGAGATAGATGACGCCGCCGAACAGCATCAGCATGCCGACGTAATAGACGGAGACGACGGTCGCGAGCATCAGATTGCCGAGAGCGATCAGCCCGCAGACGAAGAGCAGCACGCCGAGGCCGACGAACCAGAGCCATTTCGACTGCAGCTGGGATTTCGGCACTCCGTCAAAGACATCTGTCATAACGCACCTCCCGGATGATTTTGAATATGTTGCAGCAAAATCTCGCGAAAAGATCCGAACCAGCGTCAGACGCGAAAGATTTTTATTGATTGATCAGTCAATCAAAAATACTCTACTGCCTGTCGCCCGGACGTGTGCAGCGGTTCCGGGACAGCGCATGCATCAAAACAAGGGGCTGAAGCGCGTCGCATGCTTCATATTTGACGCGACGCGCTTTCGCTGAAATTTCAGGGGAGTTGGCGGTTTTGCCGAAGGTCGGAATGGAGCCGGTGCGCCGCAAGGCGCTTGTCGACGCAGCGCTGCGGGTGATCGGCGATCACGGCTCGCTTGCCGTCACCATGTCCGACATCGCCCGCCAGGCCGGCGTGTCGCCAGCCCTTGCCCATCATTATTTCGGCAGCAAGGAGCAGTTGCTGATCGAGACGATCCGCTCGCTGCTGCGGCAGCTGCGCCGCGACACGGTGGCGGCGCTGAAGGCGGCGCGGACGCCGCGCGAGCGGCTTTCGGCCATCATCCGCGTCAGCTTCCATGCCGACCAGTTCGCGCCCGAGACGATCGCCGCCTGGCTCGCTTTCTATGCTGAGGCGCAGCGCTCGGAGGAGACGCGCCGCTTCCTGGTGATCTATGCCCGGCGGCTGCGCTCCAACCTGCTTGCCGATCTCAAGGCGCTACTGCCGGCCGATGCCGCAGAACGTGTCGCCGAGGGCGCTGCGGCGATGATCGACGGGCTCTATATCAGGCAAAGTCTGAAATCGGCGCCGATCGGCATCGAAGCCTCGATCGCGCTGACGGAGGATTATGTGAACGCGCTTCTGGCCAGCGCCTCCGACGCCGGAGCGAATGGCCGAAAGGCCGAGACTGCCGCCCCCTCATCCGGCCCCGCGGGCCACCTTCTCCCCCAGGGGGAGAAGGGACGACCACATCGAACCACCTAGGGACAAATGACATGAAAGCCCAGCCGAAAGCCTCGCACTTCATCGATGGCGAATATATCGAGGATAGCGACGGCACCGTCATCGAGAGCCTCTATCCTGCCACCGGCGAGGTGATCGCCCGGTTGCACGCGGCAACGCCTGCGATCGTCGAGAAGGCGATCGCCGCGGCCAAGCGCGCCCAGCCGGAATGGGCGGCGATGAGCCCGATGGCGCGCGGCCGCATCTTGAAACGCGCCGCCGATATCATGCGCGAACGCAACCGCGAGCTTTCCGAACTGGAAACACTCGATACCGGCAAGCCGATCCAGGAGACGATCGTCGCCGATCCGACCTCGGGCGCCGACGCCTTCGAATTCTTCGGCGGCGTAGCACCAGCCGGGCTCAACGGTTCGCATATCCCGCTCGGCCAGGATTTTGCCTATACCAAGCGTGTCCCCCTCGGCGTCTGCGTCGGCATCGGCGCCTGGAACTATCCGCAGCAGATCGCCTGCTGGAAGGGCGCGCCGGCGCTCATCTCAGGCAATGCCGTGGTGTTCAAGCCGTCGGAGAACACGCCGCTCGGCGCCCTGAAGATCGCCGAGATCCTGCACGAGGCGGGGCTGCCGAAGGGGCTCTTCAACGTCATCCAGGGCGACCGCGACACCGGGCCGCTGCTCGTCAACCATCCCGATGTCGCCAAAGTGTCGCTGACCGGATCGGTGCCAACAGGGCGCCGGGTGGCGGCGGCGGCGGCTGGCAGCCTCAAGCATGTGACGATGGAGCTCGGCGGCAAGTCGCCGCTGATCGTCTTCGACGACGCCGATCTCGATTCGGCGGTCGGCGGGGCCATGCTCGGCAATTTCTATTCGACCGGCCAGGTCTGCTCGAACGGCACCCGCGTCTTCGTGCAGAAGGCTGTTAAGGCCGAGTTCCTGAAGCGGCTGAAGGTGCGCACCGAGGCGATGCTGATCGGCGATCCGATGGACGAGGCGACGCAGATCGGCCCGATGGTTTCCTGGGCGCAGCGCGAGAAGGTGATCGCCTATATCGAGAAGGGCAAGGCCGAGGGCGCCACGCTGATTGCCGGCGGCGGCATTCCCAACAACGTCTCCGGCGAAGGCTATTACGTGCAGCCGACCGTCTTTGCCGACGTCACCGACGAGATGACCATCGCCCGGGAAGAGATCTTCGGGCCTGTGATGTCCGTGCTCGATTTCGACGATGAGGACGAGGTGATCAGCCGCGCCAATGCCAGCGAATTCGGCCTCTCCGGCGGCGTCTTCACCGCCGACCTCACCCGCGCCCACCGCGTCGTCGACCGGCTGGAGGCCGGCACGCTCTGGATCAACACCTACAATCTCTGCCCTGTCGAGATCCCCTTCGGCGGCTCGAAACAATCCGGCTTCGGCCGCGAGAATTCGCTGGCGGCGCTGGAGCATTATTCCGAGCTGAAGACGGTTTACGTCGGCATGGGGCCGGTGGCGGCGCCTTATTGAGTAACAGCCGTGCCTGCCCCTCACCCTAACCCTCTCCCCGTTCTGACGGGGAGAGGGGACGTGCCAGACGCACGGCCCACGGGGGACGGAAAGGCTGCGGCATGATCCCTTCTCCCCGCGCGCGGGGAGAAGGTGGCGGCAGCCGGATGAGGGGCAGGCGCGGCGAACAAACAGCCGGCCGAAGGGCAAATCGAGAAAGACAGGACCATGCAAGCAGATTTCGTCATCATCGGCTCGGGCTCGGCGGGGTCCGCCCTCGCCTATCGCCTGTCGGAAGACGGCAAGAATTCCGTCCTCGTCATCGAGGCGGGCGGCAGCGATTTCGGGCCGTTCATCCAGATGCCGGCGGCGCTTGCCTGGCCGATGAGCATGAAGCGCTATAATTGGGGCTATCTTTCCGAGCCGGAACCCAACCTCAACAACCGGCGCATCACCGCGCCGCGCGGCAAGGTGATCGGCGGCTCCTCCTCGATCAACGGCATGGTCTATGTGCGCGGCCATGCGGAGGACTTCAACCGCTGGGAGGAGCTTGGCGCCAGCGGCTGGGCCTATGCCGACGTTCTCCCCTATTTCAAGCGGATGGAGCATTCGCATGGCGGCGAGGAAGGCTGGCGCGGCACCGATGGGCCGCTGCATGTCCAGCGTGGCGGCTTCACCAATCCGCTGTTCCGCGCCTTCATCGAGGCCGGCAAGCAGGCGGGTTTCGAGACGACCGAGGATTATAACGGCAGCAAGCAGGAAGGCTTCGGGCTGATGGAGCAGACCATCTTTGCCGGCCGCCGCTGGTCTGCCGCCAATGCCTATCTGAAACCGGCGCTGAAGCGGGACAATGTCGGGATCGTCTACGGTGTGGCGCGCCGAATCATCATCGAGGACGGCCGGGCGACCGGCGTCGAAATCGAACGCGGCGGCAGGATCGAGGTCGTCAGGGCCAACCGCGAAGTAATCGTCTCTGCCTCCTCCTTCAATTCGCCGAAGCTGCTGATGCTGTCGGGCATTGGCCCGGCTGAGCATCTGAAAGAGATGGGCATCGCGGTGAAGGCCGACCGGCCGGGCGTCGGCGCCAACCTGCAGGACCATATGGAATTCTACTTCCAGCAGGTGAGCACCAAGCCGGTGTCGCTCTATTCCTGGCTGCCCTGGTTCTGGCAGGGCGTTGCGGGCGCGCAATGGCTGCTGTCCAAGGGTGGGCTCGGCGCTTCCAACCAGTTCGAGGCCTGCGCCTTCCTGCGCTCGGCACCGGGGTTGAAGCAACCCGATATCCAGTACCATTTCCTGCCGGTGGCGATCAGCTATGACGGCAAGGCGGCCGCCAAAAGCCATGGCTTCCAGGTGCATGTCGGCTACAACCTGTCGAAATCGCGCGGCAGCGTGACGCTGCGCTCGCCCGATCCCAAGGCCGATCCGGTGCTGCGCTTCAACTATATGAGCCATGCCGAGGACTGGGAAAAATTCCGCCACTGCGTGCGGCTGACCCGTGAACTCTTCGGGCAAGCGGCCTTCGACGACTATCGCGGGGCAGAGATCCAGCCAGGAGAAGGTGTGCAAAGCGACGAAGAGATCGACGCCTTCCTGCGCGAGCATCTGGAGAGCGCCTATCACCCCTGCGGCACCTGCAAGATGGGCGCCAAGGACGATCCGATGGCGGTGGTCGATCCGCAGACCCGGGTGATCGGCGTCGATGGCTTACGCGTCGCCGACAGCTCGATCTTCCCGCACGTCACCTACGGCAACCTCAACGGCCCGTCGATCATGACCGGTGAGAAGGCCGCCGACCACATTCTCGGCAAGCAGCCGCTGGCGCGCTCGAACCAGGAACCCTGGGTCAATCCAAGGGCGGCGGTCAGCGACCGGTGATGGCGGGGCCTGATCAAGCGTCCGTTGTCAGACCAGACGACACCCTGTAGGTTGCAACGACACTCGGGAGACTGGAAACATGGCGCTCAAGCGGATGGACAACGTCGGAATCGTCGTCGAAGATCTTGGAGGCGCGATTGATTTCTTTCGCGAACTCGGCCTCGAGTTCGAAGGGCGGGCCACGATCGAAGGCGAATGGGCCGGACGCGTGACCGGACTGGGCGATCAGCATGTCGAGATCGCCATGATGCGCACACCGGATGGACACAACCGGCTCGAGCTCTCCCGCTTCCTCAGGCCTGATGTCGTCGCGGATCACCGCAACGCCCCGGTCAACGCCCTCGGCTACCTCCGCGCCATGTTCACCGTCGACGATATCGACGAGACGCTCGAACGGCTCCGCAGCCGCGGCGCACAGCTCGTCGGCGAAGTCGTCCGGTACAAGGACGCGTATCGGCTCTGCTACATCCGTGGCCCTGAAGGGCTTCTCATCGGACTTGCCCAGGAACTCGGCTGAGCGCTGTGAGCGTCTGTCAGAGCGAGAGAAAGACTGATGCAGGCAGGAGAAATCGCTCGCTCAGCGCGCGCGCCTGCCTGAGATTGATTTGCCGTTTCCCGCTGAGGATCTCGGAAACGACAGACTGAGCGCCGACTTCCGGCACCTCGGACTGGCTGAGGCCCCGCTCCTCCATAATATAACGAAGTGCATCGGCTCCGGTCGCGGGGGGCATCGGCCGGTTCTGCTCGTCATAGGCCTCAACAAGGTCCGCCATGCGAGACGCAAGCAAGGCCAAAGGATGATCGTCATCGTCACCCACTTCGGCGAGAATCTCATCAAGCTGCTCCACCAGACGATCATACTCAGCCTCGTTGATCGGCATGGCAAGAAGAGGAGCCACATGCGTCCAGTGCTCGCTTACGAGTTTTACAAGTGCGCTCATCGGCCTAACCCTTCCATGCTCCTTTGTCATATTCCGCGTGATCCATAATCCGCTGAATATAGATCTTCTTGAATTTGTAATGCACCACCGCGATCAGGCGGATCTTATTGCCACCAATGTCGAATACGTGATGCTGTCCGACTTTATCTGTTGCCGGAAACAATGATTTCATGTCGGCGAAGTCTGTCGGCTCCGCCGCCTTCATCAGTCGATACCAAGTATCCAGAGCATTGGCCGCTTGAGGCCATCGGTCTTTCGCCTCCCAGATCTTTTTCTGTGTGATGACGTGCATAAACCGGAATAGCGTCCATCGCATTTTGCTATGCCAAATTTAGCCCAATCATCCCGCGATAGCAAGTTGCTATAGCGACGTTTCATATCGAGGATATCCTCAGAGAAATCCGATCCATCGCCCCGCCAATAGGGCGGCGATCCAGGTTGCCGCCGACAGGGCTGCGGAGAAGCGCAGGCCGGGCCGGATCAGGCCGGTTGTCATGAGCGTCTTCCACCCTTGCCCGAGTTGGACGGCAAGGAGATTGAGAAGGCCGAGCCCAATCAGGGCGAGCTTGGCGAGAAAAGCGGGATTGGCGGCATATTCGACCGCCCGCACGCTGAAGAGACAGAAGCCGGTGGCGACGGCCGCGGCAAGGCCGATGCCCGCCGCGCGCGACAGAAACGGCGCGATGATCTCCGCCGGCACTTTGCGAAAGAAGCCGGCGAGCCTGAGATCGAGCGGCAGGATGGCGCCGACGAGAAGGCCGATCGCCAGAATATGCCCGGCATAGACGAACATGTAGAGGGTTGCGGAGCGCCGGAGCGCAACCGCGGGCATCGTGGCCGACAGCCATTCGAGAACGGCGATCACGACGGATCAGTTCGTCCGGATGCGATCGGGATAGATATCGTAGCGCTTGTCGCCGATGGTGATGCGCACGGCCTTCATCCGCTTCTCGTTGCGATCCTGCGAACGGTTGCCGAGGGCGATCACCTGATCGCCGGGCTTGGCGACGCCCTCGACGAAGCCGGAGCGCTCCGTCTGGCGCGGATTGCCGAGCTCGACACGCCAGACGCCGTCATCGGCGGTCGCGACATCGAGCGTCGGATGCGGCCCGCCCATGGAAATCTTCTCGATGGTGCCGCGAAGCTCGATCTGGTCCGCCTCGGCCCATGACCAGCCGTGATGAGCGGCAGCGCTCGTCGCAAGGGCAGCCGACAGACCGACGGCGGCCAGCAGATGCTTTGTCGAAAATGCAAACATGGATCTTCTCCCTACCCGAATGAACAGGCAGGTGGAGCATCGCAGCGGCGAGAAAAGGCATTTCACCAAATCTTGAAGAAAGAGAAGTCCTGCCTATGCGTCGCCGATCCCATGGATGATGTCATTCCGCCAGGCGATCCGCCTGGCCCTCAGATTCTGCCCCGAATTCTGCAACGACGAATGAGATGATGCTTCTCACGCGTGGGGTCATGCGCCGATCCCGGTGATAGATGAGTGACATGGGCCGCTCACGCAGATGCCAATCGGGGAAGAGCTGAACGAGAAGGCCGGCCTGCATATCCGAAGCGAGCAGAATGGCCGGCTGCATAACGACACCCAAACCGGCCCTAGCGGCCATGCGCACGGCTTGGCCACTATTGACGGTGATCGACATTCTGGGCACGACCTCGACCTCTTCCTTGCCTTTCGACAGCCTCCATGGCGAGCGTGCTGCCGGGGTAAAGCCGATGGTTTCGTGGCCGGAAAGCGCGCTTGGATGGCCAGGATGCCCATGTCGAGCGAGGTAATCCGGTGAGGCACAAATCACCATTCGGTAAGGCGCAAGATGACGTGCGATCAGGCGGCTGTCGGGCAAGTCTCCGATGCGGATCGCGACATCGAAACCTTCCTCCACGATATCGACGTTGCGATCCGTCAACGTGATATCCAGCATCACCTCAGGGGCGAGCTCTCGATAACGCTGCAATGCCGGCATTAAAACCTCGGCCCCGAAAGTCGTCGGCACCGTGATCCGCAGCAACCCGCGCGGCTTCGTCTGCGATGCCTCCGCATCCTGATCCACAATGGCCACGCGTTCCAGGATATCGCGGCACTGCTCGACATAGGTCTTGCCAAAATCCGTCAGGCTCTGGCGACGCGTGGTTCGGTTCAGGAGGCGGGTACCCAGCCGCTCCTCCAGCGCGGCCACGTGTTGGCCGACCATTGCCGGCGATATGCCAAGCCTTGCCGATGCCGCGCTCATCGAGCCTTCCTGCACCGTTGTCACGAATACCTGCATCGAGCGAAAAGGCCCATTCGATAATTTTTCTTTCAAATGTATCTATATTTTCCCGTATTATCATGAAACAGCGCCGTAATTACAACCGCCATGTCGCAATTCATTCAAGGAGCATGACATGACGCAGACCCGGTTTACGGGCAAAACGGTTCTCATCACGGGTGCCGGAACGGGTATGGGGCGGGCCGCCGCGCTTCGTTTGGTGGCGGAAGGTGCCAATCTCGTCCTCGTCGGTCGGCGCCCCGCACCGCTCGATCAGTTGCTATTCGAGATCGAGACATCGGGCGGTGCGGCAATCGCGATTGCCGGCGATATCGCAGACGATGCAGCAGTAGCGGCGATCGTCGAGAAGACCATCGCACGCTTCGGACGGCTGGACGCCGTCTTCGCCAATGCCGGGGTTCTGGGCGAATTCAAACCCCTGGCAGCGACTGATGCAGATGATTTCGAGGTGCTGATCGGCACCAACCTTCGGGGCACCTTCTTCACGATCAAGCACTGCCTGCCCTTCCTGGAAGGCGGCAGCATTCTCATCAATGCCTCGTGGACGGCGGGCGGGGTGATGCCGGGTGCGGGCGCCTATGCAAGCACGAAGGGGGCGTTGCTTGCCATGATGCGGACCTTGGCGGTGGAGCAAGGGCCTCGAAACATCCGGGTCAACGCCATCAATCCAGGTATTATCCTGACGCCGATGGCGGACGATGTCATCGATCCGGCTTTTGCCGCACGCCTGGCGGCCCACACACCTCTCAGGCGAAACGGGACATCAGAGGATATAGCAGGGACTGTCGCCTGGCTGCTGTCCGATGATGCCCAATTCGTCACCGGACAAGAGATCACCGTTGATGGCGGCTATACGATCGGAGGTCTGAGGCCGTAGCTCGAGATAATTCCCGCAGACTCGCGATGACGCGCGGCGCGACCGCGCGTCATCTTGAACAATCGCGCATTTCAAGGAATTGCAGGAAGAAGCGAGGGACGTCGATCAGGCGAGCAACCGGGTGACTTCGGCGCCGTGCCTCGGTCCGACGGCATCGGCGATGGTCGTGGAGAACAGCACCTTGCGGGTGGCGTCGGCGACCTTGGCGAAGACGTGGCGGATTTCGCAGGTCTGTTCGCCGTCGCAATCGTCGCATTTGCGGTAGGCGGTGATCGACA
Organism: Rhizobium sp. M1; assembly: GCF_002531805.1. NCBI lineage: Bacteria > Pseudomonadati > Pseudomonadota > Alphaproteobacteria > Hyphomicrobiales > Rhizobiaceae > Rhizobium > Rhizobium sp. M1. Next base: position 52,121 of record NZ_NWSW01000036.1, read on the forward strand.
GGCACGGCAGCGGCGCGATCGGACCGTCGATGATGCGCAGGATTTCGCCGAAGGTGATCGTGTGGGCGGGTTTCAGGAGGAGATAACCGCCCTGCTTGCCGCGGCGGCTGACGACGATGCCGTGATGTTTCAGGTCAAGCAGGATCTGTTCGAGGAACTTCTTCGGAATTTTCTGCTGCGCGGCGATATCGGAAATCATCACCGGTTCGTCGGCATCGGCATCCGCCAGAACCGTCAGCGCCCGCAGCGCATATTTCGCCTTTTGCGTAATCATCTCAGACCGTCGACACACACAGGCGGCGCGCAATCCCGCGCCGCTTCACGAGTACATTCGCCTCTATGGCACAACCAGCATGAACGGAATTTGAACGCGCTAGAGAAAGCCTTGAGGGACAAGCATTTCTGGCCTTGTTTTTTACGCTCGGCCAAGCCCTTGCAATCTACGCCAAAACCCCGCCTTCCGCACCTTTTTCGGCATCACTTCAGATTTCGAATTGACAGGCTGCGTGTAACTCTACTATTTTTGTAGACATACAAGCTGTCGGCGGGGACTTTGGCCCCCGGGCGGCTGTTTTTTTGCATTGCGGCAGCTTCGGAGAGATATTTGCTCCTGCGGCCGCAGCTTTCGAAATCCCTTTTTCTGTGCGATGCATGCGCGAACTGCGATACTCCTGCTCAACAAAGGACAGGATTCCCATGACTGTTGACAATACGATTGCGGAAGAAGGGCCGATTGCGGAAGCCGAGGCGCTGAACGACAAGCTGGCGGGTCTCGACCTTGCCCGGCGCCTGTCGCTGGTGGCGGGCCTTGGCGGGCGCGTAGTGTTCACCACCTCGCTCGGCATCGAGGACCAGGTGATCAGCGCCGAGATCGGCACGCACCGCCTGCCGATCGACATCGCAACGCTTGAGACCGGCCGGCTGTTTGCCGAGACGCTGTCGCTGATCGAAGAGACGGAAGCCCAGTACGACATCCACATCCAGCGCTTCACACCCGAAAAGGCCGATATCGACGCCTATGCAGCCAAATACGGCCTCAACGGTTTCTACGAGAGCGTCGAAGCCAGGCATGCCTGTTGTGGCGTGCGCAAGCTGAAGCCGCTTGCGCGCGCGCTCGAGGGTGCAACGATCTGGATCACCGGCCTGCGCCGCGGCCAATCGGCCAACCGCGCCGAGACGCCCTTTGCCGAATATGACGCCGAACGGCACCTCGTGAAGGTCAATCCGCTCGCCGATTGGGACACCGAGGCGATCAAGGCCTTCGTTTCCGACAACGGCGTGCCGGTCAATCCGCTGCATGCCCGCGGCTATCCCTCGATCGGCTGCGAGCCGTGCACGCGGGCGATCAAGCCCGGCGAGCCGGAGCGCGCCGGCCGCTGGTGGTGGGAGCAGGACGAAAAGCGCGAATGCGGCCTGCATGTCGCCGAAGAGGCTTCGGTGATCGCCGCGCAGTAATCAACCCTCACGGCTTTCCCAATCAGGGCGCGGCGACCGCCGCAGCCTTTGGGAAAGCCAACATCAAAGAATTGTTTGCGGGCAGCCGCAAACGACCGATAGCCTGGAGTAAGACATGCCCGATAGCCGTCCGGATACGGAACTCAGCAACCCGCAGAGCGCCAAGGCGCCGCTCGACCCGCATCTGAAGGCGCTGGAAAACGAATCCATCCATATCTTCCGCGAGGTCGCGGCCGAATTCGAGCGTCCTGTCATGCTCTATTCGATCGGCAAGGATTCCTCGGTGCTGCTGCATCTGGCGCGCAAGGCCTTCTATCCCGGCCGAGTGCCCTTCCCGCTCCTGCATGTGAACACCGGCTGGAAGTTCCGCGAGATGATCGCCTTCCGCGACGAGACCGCGAAGAAGTATGACCTCGACCTGATCGAGCATATCAATCCGCGCGGTGCGGCCGAAAATATCACGCCCTTCACCCATGGTTCGGCCGCCTTCACCGACATCATGAAGACCGAGGGCCTGCGCCAGGCGCTCGATGCCGGCCAGTTCGACGCCGCTTTCGGCGGCGCGCGACGCGACGAGGAAGCAAGCCGCGCCAAGGAGCGCATCTATTCCTTCCGCACGCCCGACCATCGCTGGGATCCGCGCAATCAGCGCCCGGAACTCTGGAATGTCTATAACGGCATGATCCGCAAGGGCGAAAGCGTGCGCGCCTTCCCGCTGTCGAACTGGACGGAAGTCGATATCTGGCGCTACATCCAGGCCGAGGACATTCCGCTGGTGCCGCTTTATTACGCCAGGAAGCGGCCTTTCGTGGAGCGTGACGGCATGATGATCCTGGCCGAGGATCCGCGCCTCGAACTGCTGCCCGGCGAAGTGCGCCAGGAAGGCATGATCCGTTTCCGCACGCTCGGCGACTTCCCGCTGACCGGCGCCATCCGCTCACAGGCGACCACGCTGGAAGAGGTGATCGCCGAACTCGAAATTGCAACGGTGTCCGAACGCCAGGGCCGCGCCATCGACCGCGACCAGTCCGGCTCCATGGAAAAGAAGAAGCGTGAAGGATATTTCTGAGATGACCGCAGCCAACACCGCCGTCTCGGCCGCAACCGCCGTCAGCCTGCCCGCGGCCGAGCCGCAGAAGGCCCAGCGCGACTCGCGCCCGCTGCGGCTCATCACCTGCGGCAGCGTCGATGACGGCAAGTCGACGCTGATCGGCCGCCTGCTCTGGGACACCAAGGCGGTCAAGGAAGACCAGGCCGCCACGCTGCAGCGCGATTCCACCGGCAAGCAGAACGATCTCGGCCTGCCCGACTTCGCCCTGCTGCTCGATGGCCTGCAGGCCGAGCGCGAACAGGGCATCACCATCGATGTCGCCTATCGATATTTCTCGACCGACAAGCGCTCCTTCATCGTCGCCGACACGCCCGGTCACGAGCAATATACCCGCAACATGGCGACCGGTGCTTCGACCGCCGATCTCGCCATCCTGCTCGTCGACGCGCGCTTCGGCATTCTCGAGCAAACGCGCCGTCATGCGACGATCGCTTCGCTGCTCGGCATCAAGCAGTTCGTGCTCGCCGTCAACAAGATCGACCTGACCGGCTATGACCGCGCCGGCTTCGACAAGATCAGCCATGAATTCCGGGAGTTTGCGCTGTCGCTCGGCGTCAAGCAGATTACCGCCATTCCGATGTCGGCGCTGAAGGGCGAAAACGTCGTTTATTCCGGCCAGGCCGCCATGCCCTGGTACAGCGGCCCGACGCTGGTGGAGACGCTGGAGCTTGCGACCGTTCGCTCGTCGCAGACGGTCGGCTTCCGCCTCTCGGTGCAGCGCGTGTCGCGCCCGGGCGAAAGCTTCCGCGGCTATCAGGGCACGGTTGCCGGCGGCTCGGTCAAGCCGGGCGACAGCGTCATGATCCTGCCGTCCGGCATGGTCGCCAATGTCTCCAAGATCGTCACCTTCGATCTGGTGCGCAACGCTGCCGTTGCCGGCGATGCGATCACGCTGGTGCTCGACCGCCAGGTCGACGTGGCGCGCGGCGACATGATCGTCTCGATCGACGCCCAGCCGCAGGTCGGCCTTGCCTTCGACGCGCAGATCGTCGCGCTGCAGCCCGAGGGCATCGAGCCCGGCAAACGCTACTGGCTGAAGAGCGGTTCGCGCCGCCAGCGCGTCCAGGTGCAGCCGTTGAGCCAACTCGAGCTGAAGACCGGCACCTGGACTGCCGCCCAGCGGCTCTACATGAACGCCATCGGCAAAGTGCGCCTCGTTTTCGACGAAGCGGCGATCTTCGACCCCTATGAGCAAAACCGCCAGTCCGGCTCCTTCATCCTGATCGATCCGGAGACCAACAACACGGTCGCCGGCGGCATGGTGACCGGCAAGCGCACCGAACTCGGCGGCCTGCACAACGGCGAAGGCCGCGTCATCCTCTCGCTGCCGGCCGATCTCGCCGAGCAGATCATGGCCAGCGAACTCTTCGCCAGCCGCAGCCACGAGGCCGAGGTGCGCCGCATGACGGCGGCCGAAGCGGCCGACCTCTGGTCGAGCGCTGCAAGCGATATCTGATAGGGATTGAGGGGCTCCCTCCGCCCTCATCCTGAGGTGCCCCGCAGGGGCCTCGAAGGACGAGGGCGGCCACCCGCATCTCCTCTGGTAGCGGATGGAGTGAGTGCGGCTCCTCACCCGCCCCCGTCCTTCGAGGCTTCGGCCTTTTGGCCTGCGCACCTCAGGATGAGGGCTGATCGTGATGCCGTGTGGTTGGTGGCTGATCGCTGTGGGCTGCTCGACAGATGTCCGCTCCACCCTCCGATAAGGCTGGCTACGCCCTCTCTCCGACCTCATCCTGAGGTGCCCCGCAGGGGCCTCGAAGGACGAGGTCGGCCACCGGCATCTCCTCACAATAGATGCGCCCGTAGTGCTGCTCATCACCCGCCCCCGTCCTTCGAGGCTTCGGCTTTGGCCTGCGCACCTCAGAGCTTGTGAAGCTTTTAAATCTGGTGCG
>NZ_NWSW01000037.1:0-54260 GCF_002531805.1 Rhizobium sp. M1
ATTCCGGCGTGTAGAGCGGAATGACGTGGTCACCCTTTTTGACCGAGGTCACACCGGGGCCGACGTCGACGACGATGCCGGCACCCTCATGGCCGAGAATGGCCGGGAACAGGCCGTCCGGATCGGCGCCCGACAGGGTGAAATCGTCGGTGTGGCAGATGCCGGTCGCCTTGACCTCGACCAGCACCTCGCCGGCCTTCGGCCCCTCCAGCTGCACGGTCATCACTTCCAGCGGTTTTCCGGCCTGCGTGGCCACGGCTGCGCGTACGTCCATTTAGAATTTCCTTTCAATGAAAACCAAGCCTGCTTCGATGGAGCAGTGATCAATGTCCGATGCCGGAGGAACCAGGGAATGAAGTGGGCTAGCCGCGTCCAGGCAAAGGATGCGGAGAGCCCCCGTGACCGAGATCGCAATCGTAGAAATCGTAGCCCTCCCTCAGGTCGGCGCAGCAACGTCTTCACCGCCAGCCGCACTGCATCTTCGTTAACATACCAAATAGCATCTGCATACTAAAAAGTATCTTAGATGCTTCGAACGATTGCGGATCGCTCGGGCATGCCTCACGAACCTTCACAGCGCTCAGCGAAATCGGCGATGGAAATCAAGGGACTGATCGCCAAATCCGCAGCTGCTGTCGGTGACGGAGTAGCGGACGCGATCGCCGGCTCGGCGGAGCCGGCCGAGAGCAGCCTGGGGCATCCTGAACAGAAATGGCGCCGTCGCGATAACACGACGGCGCCGTTTCGGGAGGCGACCTGACGGTCTCGTATCACCCCTTGTGTTCGCGGCCTTCCACTTGGATCACGAGATCGACCTCATCGCCGATCATGCCGAGCGCGGCCTTCATGCCGAAATCGCTGCGTTTGACTTTGGTCGTGGCGCTGAAACCGACAACGTGGCTCTTATCCCAAGGGTTCTGCCCTTCCTTGTTGAACGTGACGTCCAAGGTCATGGGTTTCGTCACTCCCGCTATCGTCAGATCTCCGACGACCTGGCCGGTGTTGTCGCTCGTCTTTTTGAACTCCTTGCCGACAAATGTGATGTCCGGAAATTCCGTGGCGTTGAACCAGTCGGCGCCCTGGATGTCGCCATCACGCTGTTTGTTATTCGTCGAGATCGACGCAACGGTGACCTTGACATCGAGACTGCTGGCGTCCGGCTTGGAAGCGTCGAAATCGAACGTGCCGGAGAACTCTTGCGCGACTCCGATCACCTTTGAGAAGCCAAGATGGTCGATGTAGAACGCAATACCCGAATGCACCGGATCGATGTCGAATTTCGCGGCCGAGGCGGGCGACACCACGCCGGCGAGCGCCGTCATCGAAAGTAGCAATGCTGCTAATCTGTATTTCATTTTCATTCTCCTCCTCCTGTTAAACTGGAAAGCTCGATCCATAATCGACGAACGCGACGGCAAACGCCGCTGCAGCCGGCAGTGCAGCCAAGGCGGCATGGACGAAAAGGCGTGGAAACGGCCGAGAAAGGCCGAGCTTCAGGCAGATACGTTCCGAGAGCGCCGGCAGCACAGCGCAGAGAGCGAGTACCGCAAGTGCGATGAGATCGGCTTTGCGCGTGATCAGCACGACGGTATCGGCGATGGCGATGAGGCCGCCCAAGGCGCCGACGGACGAGGCGCCGCCAAAACGGAAGGCCGGCTTTGCTGCGTGAACAATTAGAATTCCGAAGCATCCAGCCGCAAACATCAGGCAGAGCTGAAACGAGGAAGATGAGGCGCCGAGAAGGGCAATCGGTGCAAAGCCGGTCGCAAGTACGGCAACGACGCCGCCTCGCTTCACGTCGTCCTCTGCACCTGTTGCTCCGCGCCACATGACCATCGCCATGATCGCCATTCCGGCAACCGCGGCGAGCGCCACTTCCCAGGACGCTGCCCCCAATCGCGGCGAACCGACATAGAATGCGGCCGCGACCGGCTGCAGAAGCGCGAGGAGGCGCACCGCGCGTGGGGCCGCTATCTCGGCGGCAAAGCCGATCGCCGTTCCGACAACGATCACGTAAAATACCTTATTGACCGCACCGACGGGCGGAAACGTCGGAACTTTGTTGTAGGTGAGCCAATAGGCTGCCAGCAATGCTGCGGGCATCAGGAGGTCGGTCAGCCGAGCCAAGCCGCGCCAACGCATCAGGCCCGATCCGAGAAAGCCAACAAGCGTCATGACGAGCAGGGACGCGACCAGCGTCTCCTGAGGGGAGTTGCCAAATCCAAGCATGTAGTGATTTTCCGAATTGCCAATCCACGACGTGCCGCTGACGGGCACGACCAGGTGGTGTCTTATCCTGCGGCTCGTGCACTTCGACAGGTCGTCACGATTATGACTTTGTCCATGATCCCCCCATAACCCGCATGCTCCTCAACAGCGGTCGCCGTTCCCATCCCAAATACCATTTGGTTTTCACATACCAAACAGTTTCTGGATGAAAGCTAGTCTTTGAATTTCACGATGTCAAGCCGATTTGCGCGGAAAGATTTGCTTTCCCGCGCTTGGCAAGTCCTTTCGACATGAGCCGCGCTATTGCTCATGCTCAAGCGCGCGCCCGGCCGCGGCGCGCACTTCACATGATCAGATGGTGGATGATTTTGGTTATACTGTAGCCGCTTTGGCGGGCGTCGACGCGCGTGAGGACCGGTACATTTCCCTCAGCACGACCCGGACCATGTCCCCAGGAGCGCCGTCCTTGAGGAAGCTCGAAATACCGCCATAAGTCAGCTCGAGCACGATACCGCCGATATAAAATGGGCTCGCCGGCGGCTGCAGAACAAGGTTCAGCTTGTCGATAAGGATCTTGCCGACGCCTTCCCACTGATCCCTGAATAGTTTTATATGCCGGTCTCCGAGCGTGTGGTCATGCTGGGCCATCCGAAGAAGCTCTATCGCCAGCATACCCCATCTGCGATCGTCGCCGCGATCGTTTGCCCACCCTGCCAAAACATCGATCAGTCCCATTGGGTCATCGTGTTTTCCGAGGAGCTCGGTCAGCTGAACGACGTCGCCACCCGCGTTACCGGCCAGGAGTTGCAGGAAGATATCTTCCTTATTGGCAAAATTTGAATAAAACGCCCCCTTCGAGTAGCCCGCCTCTTCGGCGATTCGTTCGATCGAAGCCCCGGCATAGCCGTAGCGTGCCATGACTTCGTAAGCGGACGCCAAAAGCTTTTCCTTTGTGCGAGCCTGACTTTGCTCACGTGTCAGCCGTGCCATTCGCAAATCCGTTTCGTGCGTATCCAGACACCGAGGCGTACCTCAAAACGAGGTGATCACACAAGAGCCGTTAGAAGACAAACGAGTGCCCAGAAAATCGGATACTCGGGACCCATCTTCTGCCAGCGCCAATTCTTGCCGTTGATTTTCACAACTGCGTAGCCCGCGCCAAGTAGCACCAGAGCACCGACAAGAGCTGCAACCCGGGGGTATATCGAGAAAATCAGCCCCACGGCCGCGCAGGCTTCTGCAACCATGGTGAGGCCAACGAACAGCTTCCCGGGCCTGAAGCCTGCCGCCTCGAATGTTCCACCGGCCTTCTCATAATGCAGCCCCTTGCCGATGAGATGGGGAACAAGCCAGGCCCCGCAAAGAATGCGGAGCCAGTCAATCAACACGAAGTCCATGTCTCCTCCCTGACGCGGCCTCCGGCCGCGTTCGCGAGGATAATTGGCAATCCTCGCTTGCCTTTTCAGATACTAAACGGTATTCACAATCCAGATAGGATGTCAATACGACGCGATCTCTGAGTTTGGGAGGGTAAAGCTTATGGAAATGATGCGTGCTGCGCGCCTGCATGCTGTTGGTCAACCGATGAGGATCGACGAAGTCGAGCGGCCGAAAGCGACCGGAAGCGATGTCGTCGTCCGCGTGAAAGCCTGCGGAATGGTCCCGAATTTGGCGAACGTCCTGGCCAACTGGGAGACCTGGTATCCGCAGATGCCACTCCCGCCGCGCCCGGCAATCCATGGCCTCGATCCGAGCGGGATCGTCCATGAGGTCGGCCCCCAGGTCGTCAACCTCAAGCCGGGCGACAGGGTGTATGTGAACCCCGGTCGATTCTGCGGCGCTTGCCACCATTGTTCGTCGGGCAAACCGCAGGCTTGCGAACATTGGACCCTCGGCGGCTACTTCGGCTACAATCAGAAAAGCCTGGAGATGTTCGCGCGCTATCCTTACGGTGGCTTCGGCGAATTCATGCTCGCCCCGCAGGCGCAGGTCATCAAGATCCCCGATAGGATGAGTTTCGTCCAAGGCTCTCGCCTTGGTTATCTTGGCACCTCCTACGCCGCCCTCAAGAAATGCGGGCCGCTGATGGGCAAGAGCCTGATCATCAACGGTGCGACCGGCACGCTAGGGCTGGGGGCCACGCTGTTTGCGCTGGCCATGGGCGTCGCAAAAATCTATGCCGTCGCCAGGGGCGAGACGCTGCTTAAGCGGCTTAAGGCGATCGCTCCCGACCGGATCGTCACTTTTTCGAATGTCAATGGATCGTCGGGAAGCTTCGTCAAAGAGCAGACCAACGGAAGCGGCGCCGACCTCATGCTCGATACGCTCGGCGCAAAGGCCCCCCTGGATTCCATGCTGGACGCCATGGGCGGCGTCAAACGGGGTGGTCGCATCGTCAACATCGGCGGAACGTCCGGAGCTTTGCCTGTCGACGTCAAATGGTGGATGGACGAGCAGATGGAATTGATCGGCTCGGTCTGGTTCACCGCCGCTGAAGGCATGGAAATCGCTGCCATGGTCGAGGCTGGAATCATCGACATGTCGGTCATGTCGCCAATGGTGTGGCCGTTGGAGAAGATCAATGATGCCATCTCCGGCGTCGGCAAGGACGAGGGCGGGTTCACCTATTACGCCATCGAACTGTAAAGAAGCGCCAATGGCTCACAACTACCGGGTCACTGTGGAGCGGCTGGAGGGCGGCGTCCCTTCGGCTGCCGACGAAGCTCTCATTTTCCAAACCACCAACCACGACGATCTGTTCAAAATCCTCTCGGCCGTTCGCCAAAAGCAGCTGCTGCCTGACGATGAGGCAGCAGAGTTCACCGTTGGATTGAAGCTGTTCACAGAGGTTCTCATGAGACACCGAGCGGATACGCCTTTCAAAGAACTGTTCCCGCACATCGGCAGCTTCATGAAATCCCTGAAACGCTGACGCCGCAGCCGTTCCGACTGCGGCGCAACCGGGAGGCAATCGAGGATAATAAGATGAAGACAATTTCGCTCGAACGGTCGTATGGCGGAACCCAAGGTGTCTACGCCCACCGCTCCAACATCTGCAACTGCGACATGACTTTCGCCGTCTATCTGCCGCCACAAGCACAAGAGCGTCCGTGCCCAGTGGTCTGGTATCTGTCGGGACTGACCTGCTCCCATGCCAATGTCATGGAAAAGGGTGAGTATCGGCGGGCCGCCGCACTCTTGGGGTTGATTGTCGTGTGTCCCGATACAAGCCCCAGAGGTGCCGATGTGCCGGACGATTCCGACAACTGGCAGTTTGGAAGCGGCGCTGGATTTTACCTCGACGCGACCTGCCCACCGTTCGATGTGAACTACCGCATGTATTCCTATGTCTCGGAGGAGCTTGCCCGTCTTATTGCCTCGGAATTCCCGGCGGACATGGCACGCCAGGGCGTGTTCGGACATTCCATGGGCGGCCACGGCGCGATCACGCTTGCCCTGAAGCACCCCGACCGCTTCCGCAGCTGCTCTGCATTCGCGCCGATCGCGCGGCCCACATTGGCTGGTTGGTCCCGCCCGGCCTTCGAGCGCTATCTCGGCACCGACGAAGGCGCCTGGCGGCAATATGACAGTTGTGCGCTCATAGAAGATGGCTTCCGATTCCCCGAGCTCCTTGTCGACCAGGGAACGGCCGACGCGTTCATCGAGGACGGACTGCATCCCTCTGAACTGCAGAGAGCCTGCGAAAAAGCCGGCATCCGGCTGAACCTTCGGATGCAGGAGGGCTATGGCCACTCCTACTATTTCATTTCGACTTTCATGGAAGACCATTTGAAGTGGCACGCTGAGCGGCTCAACCGCTGATCTGCCGCAATGCCGTCAGAAGGCCGGGCATGGTGCCCGGCAAAATCGAAGGAAGAAGCAATGGCTCATATCGGCATACATCCCCATCTCGATGGGGGATTGAAGAAGGGTGCGGCGACCTTTGTGGGCGGGACGCTGGTCTGTGAATGCGCCACAAATCCGGTGAAAGTGAAGATCAAAAGCGATATCGCTCATAATCACGCCTGCGGCTGCACCAAGTGCTGGAAGCCGGAGGGCGCTGCCTTCTCGATCGTTGCCGTTGCTCCCTCTGAAAGCGTTGAGGTGATCGAGAATGGCGACAAGCTTGTCGTCGTCGATGCCAATGCTCTCATCCAGCGGCATGCCTGCAGGGAATGCGGCGTCCACATGCACGGACCCATCGAGCGCGACCACCCGTTCCAGGGGCTCTCGTTCCTGCATCCGGAGCGCTTCGAGGAGGACGGCTGGGCAGAGCCCGGTTTTGCGGCTTTCGTGTCCTCGATCATCGAGAACGGTTTCGAGCCGGCTCAAATGGACGGTGTCCGTGCCCGTCTTCACGAACTGGGCCTCGAACCTTACGATTGCCTGTCTCCCGGGCTGATGGATTATATCGCCACTTGGACGGCGAAAAGGAGCGGCGCTCTGCCGGCTTGATCTTCAAGTGCCGGGCACAGCCCGGCTTCCCAATGCGCGGTTTCAGAAGATCCCGCCAGTTAGGCAGACCGAGGTCTGCGGAACGCCAGGCGTCTCGGAGTTTGCGTATTTTGCTCGACAGGGACTTAGTAGTCTCATCATGACCAGTGTGCGCTGCTATTTCATCGAGAATAGCCACTTCCATGCGGCATGTTAGCAGTAGGTACAAGGTAGCCGCCGGCCTGAGTTCCATAAGCTATCTTACGCCACTTTTGCTCTCAATGCGGGAATAACTACATCTTACTCCATTATAACGTGTGGCACGAAACGTGATAGATTGGCCGTTATCCGTGTCCGATCTTCGCGAACCGCAAGACCGCAGGCGCGATCGCCGGCGACCCAGCTGCCGAGCACGGCGAAGCCGCCGTCGCTTTCGAAAAGCGGGGCGTAGGCCTGGATGATGAAACCTTCGTCGCCGTAATCGCCCGGAGCAGAAACCAGTTCCCGTCCCTGTCGAAATATCGTGACGTTCTCACCCTCTCGCGACAACAGTGGTTTGCGCACATAGTCGGTCAGGGTGGAAGCCGCCGGGTCATCGGTGAAATAGCTCGGCAAAAGATTGGGGTGATTGGGATGGCGCTGCCAGAGCAAAGGCAGAAGCCCCTTGTTGGAAAGCACGGCCTTCCAGGCGGGCTCGACGAAAACATCGCCCGAGCGCGCGAGTTCGCGGGCAAACGGCTCGCGCAGCATGAATTCCCATGGATACAGCTTGAAGCAGCGGTCGATCACCCGATCCTTGAGATCGGTGTAGCGGCCCTCAGCGTCGATGCCGATCTCGCGAATGTCGAGGAGCTCGACGCGATGGCCGGCCTGCACCGCACAGTCCATGAGATAGACCGTCGTGCCACGATCCTCCTCATTGTCGGTTATCGCCGCGAAGTGGAAGATCGGCTCCTTGGGAAACTGGTCGAACGCCTCGACAAGGCTCTCCTGCAGGAAATTATACTGGTCCGCTTCCTTCGGCAGAACACCCAAAGCGATCTGATCGGTCAGCCAGTTGAACTGAAAATAGGCGGTCTCGAATACGGAGGTGGGAGTATCGGCGTTGTATTCGAGCAGTTTGGCCGGGCCGCTGCCGTCGTAAGCAAGATCGAAACGGCCGTAAAGGTGCCTGTCGCGACGCTGCCAGGAGCGCTGCACCACATCGCGCAGGTCCTCCGGAATGGCCAGCCTGTCGAGCGACTCTTCGCTGCCGACGATATCACCGACCAGATCCATGCACATGTCATGCAGTTCCTGGCTCGGTTCTTCGATCTTCGTCTCGATCTCATCGAGCGTGAACGTATAGGCAGCATCGTCGAGCCAGTAGGGCTCGCCATACATGACGTGAAATCCGAAGCCGACGGCGCGCGCCTTGTCACGCCAATCAGGACGCGCGGGAAGAGTGATGCGCTTCATGTCAGCCGCCGAAACTGAAGGACGACCGGCCACCGAAGCCCTGCCGGGCGACGGTGCGGGTATTGACGTTGACCGGCTTGACGCTCTGGCGCGAAGGCGCCGTCACGCTGTCGCTGCGCATGCCGCCCGAGCCAACGGTGGTCGTCACTGTCTGCCCCGAGCGATTGCGATAGATCGGCGTCGAGCCGTAGTAGTAACCGGCCGCTTCCTGGCGCCGGCGATAATCGTAATAATCGCTGACGTTGTTCAATGCCGAAGACAGCATGTAGCCTGCCAGGAACGGCATAAAGACGCTGCCGCTCCCGCCGGTATTGTTGGGCAGAGCGTTGGCCGCTTGTTCCGTGCACTGGCCCTTGCCATATTCGGCTTCGCAGGCGGCCATGCCGTCGAAACGCGGCGCGGCGGCGAGGTGGGCGCGCATCGCATCCTGATAGCTGGCCTGGCAGACCTGCCGGTCCATCCCGGCGGTCACGCATTGATCGACCGACGTGAACATTATCTCCGAAGGAGTGTCATCGCCGCAGCCGGACAGTGCCAGGGTCGAGGCAGCGATGGTGCCAAGGGCCAGGAAAGGTCGCCTGTGCCCGCTCATGCGTCTGCGCATCTTTTCCTCCCTCAATAGGTCATGCAGGCGGCGTTGAGAATACCGACGACGAGGGCGATACCGCCGCCCCATATGCCGGCGGCGATATTGTCGGCGGTGATCTTTTCATGCAGATCCTTCATGGTGAAGTTCGCAATATAAAAAGCGAGGATCTGCGCCAGAATGCCGATCACCGCCCAGATGACGTAGTCGACGATGCTGACCGAATTGGCTGCCGCCGAAGCCAGAGGCAGGCTGAAACCGACAAGCGCGCCCAAGAATGCCGTAACGGCCGCAAGATTGCCGGCGCGGATGAGTTGAACCTCCTGTTGCGGCGTCAGCCAGGTATAAATCACCGCGAAAACAGCGTAGGCGCCCAGACCGATGGCGAAATAGCCAAGGAAGGCAGGCAGGCCTGCCACATAATCGAGCATCGATAAAATCCTCCGTTAAAATTGATAGGGTCCATCAGACGCGGCGAACGTCGGCTGGAGCCAGACCGTAACCGATCAGAAATTCCACTGAACTGCCCGCCTGGCTCTGGCCGAGGTCGAGGTCGCGCTCGACATTGATCAGAAGCATTTCGCGCGTCGAGCCAAGTGGGCGGTAATACAACATGCAGGTCTGATGAATGGCGCGCTGCGCTTCGCCGTCGTCGACCTTTTCGGTAAATTCCACCAGTTGGGCGCGTTCCGGGCCGTCGCCCCAGAATCGGTTATAGAGGATCCCGTCGGCATCATAGGATGGCTGGCCGATCAGGCCGGCCGGACCGGTCCAGCGGCTCCATTCGCTCTGACCGGCCGGCACGACGCTGTCCCACGGCTGATAGAAGCTGATATCGTCGATCACATCACCCGGCTTGCCCGAGGCCGACATCACCTGAATCATCCGGTTCTCTTCATCGTAATAGCGCGACAGAACCGTGGCGGCATCGAGCGAAACCTCACCGTAGCCGGCAATGATGAACGGCCCGCTCCGTGGCAGCGGCATAGCCGGCTCGCCGCCCAAAGCATCGGCTTCAAGGGAAAGGAAATCGATCTCGAACGCCCCACCGATGGCCACGTTCAAGGGACCGAGTTCTTTGGGTAGGGGCTTTTCGTCCTTGTTTCCGCCGAACCAGCCGATCATGTTTCGTCTCCCATTCTAGCCCAGGCAATGGCAGCGGGATCTAGCCGCATTCCGCTGATGTAGTAAAGAGTCTCGCCGCCGCGCATCGGCGTCTCGTCTCGGCAATTCAGGTCGGTCATGCCCTCGCTCAGCATGCCCACCAGTGTCACATTGTACCGGCGCTTGAGCCTTAAAAATACGTCGCCATAGAGCAGTGGCGTTTGCAAAGGCGGTACCGGCAGGGAAAAGGCCGTGTCGGTGGAGGCGGCCGACAGCAGCCGTGCGGCGATTTCCGAGGAGCCCGGGTCACGCGCCGAACGCGACAGAAGCTCCTCGGCGAGCGAACCCACCGCCTCGACGCGTGGCCGCAGCTGTTTGACCATCTGCGCCGTGCGGTCATCGGCGAAATAGGCCACGATATGGGCATCGGGCGCGTGATCCTCGGCAATTAGGACTGCGGCCAGCGTTTCGTCGTCATTGGCGCCGCGCGCGATGATCGCGCGCGCCTGGGCCACACCGGCCCGCACCAGAGCGTCGGCATCGGCAAGCCGATCGCTTCTGATATAGTCGGCGTAGTCGGCGGCGGGGTTTTCCGGCAGATCCTTGGCGACCAGAACGCTCATCGGCTCGTTGGCATGGCGTTCGGAATGCAGCAGCCGCAGCGTCTGGTATGTCTGCCCCTCTTGCCAGCCGACAACGATGATATGGCCGGCGCGTTCGCTGTAATCACCCAATCCGCGCATGCGATTCCTCCAGATCGTACCGATAGCTGTCAACAACTTGCCAAGAACTGCAGTAAAGATGGCAATGCCACCGGGAAGAACGACCAAGACGGTAATGAGCCGACCGGGCGCCGACTTTGGAGAAAGATCGCCATAGCCGACAGTCGTTGCAGTGACCATATAGTAATAAAGGAAGTCGACCGGGTTGCCGACGAGATCGCCCTCGCCCGCCAGGATAAAGAGCAGGTAAGACACGACCAGATGGAGAACGAGGATAAGAAAAACGGCTGACCATGCCAATTCGCCGAGCGAAAGATATATACGCCGCAGAAATGAAGCGATAAATGGCAAGCGATTCACCCCCGTTGCTAACGTGCACCCTACCGAAATTTATTTCGCGCGCCAGACCTTTAAGTTGTAAACCGACTACCCAGATATTTTTGACGCTCTAACCGATGGAGGACTTTTTGGAGACCTGGAACCTCACCACTTTAACGCGCCTGTTCGCCGCCGATCCGGAGGCGCTCGGCGATGTTGATGTAGCCGTACCCGAACACGGGGACGTCTTGTGCGTAACGCTGAAGGAAAGAGGCGATCTTGACGTTTTCGTCACGGTGAGCGGCGAGCGCGACATCCTCGTCAGCGTTGTTCTGGTACCATGCAAGGAGGTGCCCAACCGAGAGGCCTTCGAACGCATGGTTCTGAAGACGCACAAGTTCGTGCCACTCTCCAGTTTCGGCATCACCACGATCGACGGTGAGGAATGGTACGAATTGTTTGGCTCGCTTTCAGCACGCTCGCCGGCCGAGACCGTCGTCGAGGAAGTCGCCATTCTGGCTGCCAACGCCGTCGATGCAGCGCATATGATTGAAGAATGGAAAAGCGGGGAGATTGAAGCGTGAGCACCTGGGGAAAGATTTTTACCGCCATTCGCGGCGGCATCAACGAGGCAGCAGAAGCAGCCGCCGACAGCCAATCCATGCGCATTCTCGACCAGGAAATTCGCGACGCCGAACAGTCGCTGCGCCGGGCGCGATCCGATCTGGCCGGCATCATGGCATCGAACAAGAGCGTCATGCGCCGGCTTGAAGAAAACCGCGCAAAGGAAACCAAGGATACCGACAGCGCCCGCGCTGCGATCTCCGCGGGCCGTACGGATCTCGCGCAGGGTCTGGCGCAGCGCATTGCCAATAGTCGCGCCGAAGTGCAGCGAGACCAGGAAGAGCTCGATCGGCTGCTGCCCCGCCAGCAGCAGATGCTGCGCACGATCCAGGAAACCGAGTCGCGCATCGCGCAGATGAAGCGCGAGGTAGAGAACGTCAAAGCCAACGAGTCGCTGCTGCGCGCCCAATCGGCGATCGCCCATAACCAGTCGGGCATCAACACCCGTCTCGGCAGCGCCGTGGAAAGTCTCGAACGCATCAAGAAACGCCAGGAAATCACCGCCGGCCGTATCGAAGCCGGGGCGGAACTGGCCGCGCTGGAAAACGGCAGCGATCTCGACCGCCAGCTGCGCGAGGCCGGCATCGGCAGTTCGAGCCAGTCGGCCGACGACGTCCTTGCACAGCTGATGGCGCCGACACGCTCGGCCGAGCCAGTCTTGCTGCCCGCCCCTGCCGGCAACAAGGACCGATAATTCCCGGAGCGGCCGCCCGTCGGGATATTTATTCCCGAAGACGGAGCGGCCGCACGTGGAACTTCGGTGGATCTCGCAAAGGCGAAGATCTCTTTGCACCGCGGGGGGCGCCGATCTCGCGGCTATTGGCGGCCGACGGCTGTTGCCTGCGACCAGACAACCATCCATTCGCCGTCGCGGAGTTCATAAGTATCTGTGTGCCAATACTCCCCGGGCGGCACGGCGTGCCCGTTGAAGATGACTTCGAGGCGCGCACGATAACGTATCACGGCAGCGGAGCCATTGAGGCGGACGGCAATGTCACCCGGCTCCCAAGCCCGATACTTGATGTGCCCGGCTGCGATAGCGCCTAGATATTCCTCGCGCGAGAGGGCTACACCGATTGGCGTGATCAATTGAAAATCATCGGCGTGAAGAGGTCTGGCCGCGGATATATCGGCCGCGACCAGTGCACGCAGCCGGGTGCGCTCGATTTCACGGATGTGATCTGCTGCAGTTTGATCATTGCTTGTCATTCTCATCTCCTGGATGCATTTGCTCTTCGCCGCGCAGGTCAATTTTGACGACCGGCGGTCACCAGGCCGTTGTCAATCAGGCTCTGACCGCAGGCGCGGATTGTTTCCTCCTCAGGGCGCGGCTGCCATTGCAGCATCGCTTCTGCCTTGGCGGTGTTGACGCGCAGGTCCCGTCCAAGCTCATGAACGATCATCCGAGCGTCGGCGTCGACGAGCGCCAGAATTCGGACGACCCAGTTCGGAAGTTCAGCGGATGGCAATTGTGATGCGTAATCTGGAAAGGATTGGGCAAGAACGCGCGCCAGGTCTTTCATCCAGAAGACGCGTCCTCCAACGATGAATCTGTGTCCGGCAGCTTCAGGCTGGATCATCGCGCGGACATGGGCAAGGGCGACATCGCGAACGTCAGCGATTGCGCAGCCGTAACGCGGGAGCCTCGTGAATCTGCCGCTCATCAAATGCTTGATCAGTCCGACCGATGTGCCGCAGTCATTGCCCATTAAGGGGCCAAGGATGAGGCCCGGATTTATCACGGCGAGAGGAAGGTCGTATTCTTCCGCGAACGCCCATGCGGCGCGTTCGGCCAATGTCTTGGATTTGTAGTAAGCGGTTGCCCGTTTGCTCTCCGGGTCGGTCCAGTCCGTCTCGCTGAATGGAGCGCGTCCGCCACCATGGTTGGTGGCGGCGATGGATGAGGTAAGGACGACCTTTTGCACTTTCCCGGAATGGGCCGCGCGCAATACGCGGAGAGTACCCTCCCGCGCTGTCCGGATGAGCCCTGCCGCATCGCGCACCGCGCCGCTTGGAAATGGAGACGCCGTATGGATGACGTAATCGCAGCCCTCAACCGCGTCCGCCCAGCAGAGATCTTGATCGAGGTCGGCTTCGACGAAGCTCAGATTTTTAGCGAAAGGCTGAAAGCGCGAGCCGATTTCCGGCGCTGAATGCAGCCTTCGCATGCTTCCACGAACGCGATAACCTTGTTGCAGCAACTGCAGCGCCACATGCCCGCCCAGGAAACCACTGATACCTGTGACAAGGACCGTGGTGTCCTTCGGTAGTTTCGTCCGGTTCATCATCCTGCTCCCAAGCGATGGTCAAATTAGACAATTAGACTCAATTTGTCTATCTGACTTTTGACAGCTCAGACAAGCAGTGTCAATGTGTCCATATGAAAAATGAAGATCGCAAATCAGCCCACATTCTGGATTCCGCGCTCCCAGTGTTCGCCCGGTACGGCTTTCAGAAAACCACTATGGCGGATATTGCGCGCACGGCAGGGATATCGCGCGCTTCGCTCTATCTTGCTTTCAACAGCAAGGAAGAGCTGTTTCGAGCCGGTTCCGCCCGTGCACACCGATTGACGATGGCCGAGGTGGAAGCGGTCCTTAATCGGACGGGAGATGTGATCGATCGTATCGCGGCTGCCATCTCCGCCTTCCAGCAAGGGTTGATCGCCCCGTTCGGCAACAGCGAAAACGCCAAGGAACTGTTCGAGACGAACATGGAGCTCGCCGAGGACATAACGATTGCCGCCCGATCGAAGCTCATCGCGCTGTTGTCAGAGGCCCTGGGGGAAGCCCGAGAGCGAGGGGAAATCGATCTGGCAGCATCAGGAGGCCGACCTGCTGACCTCGCTGCGCTGATTGCGGCTGCGATGGATGGCATCAAGCACAATTTCCGCGCCGGTGGACCATCCGATGAATCCATGCGGCTGTTGATGCGGATTTTGCAATTGGCGCTCATGCCGGAAAGCAGGAGATGACCGACGGGCGTCGCCGCGGCAGCTTTGCCGCAGAAATCAGCAGACGCCGGCCGCGAGAGCGAAGTCCATAAGGCCAAGGTGGCTATTTGCGTCGGACGCACGAACTTTCCTTCGGATCGCCCTCCTCGCCGATGACGCCGTGGTGCATGAAGACCGGAGCTTTTGCGGCGATGGGCGCCTCCTGAATTGGCTTGGATGCAATGCGTTTGAATGGTGATCACCAAGCGACGCGCATCAACGGGTCCCACCTTGCGCTTGCAGCCAAAGCACGCTACTTGGCATCTGTAATGTTATTACATGACAGATCGAGCACGAGCCATGCCGGCCAATCGAAAGGTTTCAGTGAATGAACAAGGCGATCACCACACTCAGCTACGCCCTGGCTGTATCCGCAACATTGACGTTTGCGGGAACGGCAGGCGCCCAGACATCTTCGGGGAACAATCACGGCCACAGCCATTCCCACGATAAGAAGGGGTCGGTGCATGATGGGTATTTCGATGACGATCAGGTAAAGGCGCGTGAACTGTCGGATTGGGAAGGCGACTGGCAGTCGGTCTACCCCTATCTTGTCGACGGAACCTTGGATCCGGTGATGGCCGACAAGGCGAAACATGGCGACAAGAGCGCCGGGGAATATCGTGCCTACTATGACACGGGATACAAGACCGACGTTGGCCGGATCGTCATCAACGGAAAGAAGGTTACGTTTTTCCGCGGCAAGGACTCCGTGACCGGAGACTACGAGGCGGATGGGCACGAAATCCTCACCTACAAGAAGGGCAATCGAGGGGTTCGTTTCGTCTTCAGGAAAAGCACCGGTGATGACGCCGCACCTCGGTTCATCCAGTTCAGCGACCACATCGTCGCCCCCGAGAAGGCCGACCATTACCATCTTTACTGGGGCAATGACCGCGCCGCGCTGTTGAACGAGGTCACCAACTGGCCGACCTACTACCCCGCGAACCTGAACGGCAAGCAGATCGCCGAGGAGATGCTGGCACACTGACGACCGAGGCGACCGCACGTCGCCGGATCGGGGGCGCGCAGAGCGCCCTCTTGTGTTGGCTCGGAGCGCGGAGCATCAGGCAGCCTCCTGCCGGGCGCGTCGAGGAACCTTTGGCAATCACCAAAGTTTGGTTTTTGCCGCCGCCAGCGCGGATGCCTTCGGCGAAGAGCGCCTCAAAGGATCGGTGTGAACAGCTGCAACGGCTCCGCGCTGCTCGCGCCGCGGCAATCGATGACAACCTGGGGATTCAACATGCACGTCGAAACGACAATTTTCGAGCCGAGCGACTGGGTCCCGAACAATCAGCGCCTTCCCGTGCTGCTTTACAAGGGGCTTGTTGGCGACGACGGGGCTTGTGATTTCGAAGATCGCTTCGCGGCAAGCGGTTGGACAGGCATCTGGACAAACGGTGTCTTCGATTATCAGCACTACCATGCCGGCGCACATGAGGTGCTCGGAGTTGCACGGGGTAGCGCCACCCTTCTGATTGGCGGTCCCCGTGGTCAAGCCATAAAGGTCGCGGCGGGCGACTGCTTGGTGCTTCCGGCCGGGACAGGGCACCAAAATCTCGGCTGCACGTCGGACTTCCAGGTCGTCGGCGCTTATCCCAAGGGACAGCATGCCGACATTCAGACTTCGGCTGCATCCAGCGACATGCTGGCAAAAATCGCGTCCGTACTCCTCCCCCACAGCGATCCCGTTCAAGGTCCGTCGGGATTTCTCACCAAAAGATGGCGGTAGCTGTTCGCCGCCCAATCACGCGGCCACCATGACGACTCTCATGCATGTCGCCCGGAAGTGTGCAGCGGTTCCGGGACAACGACATGCATAAAAACAAAGAGCTAAAGCGCGTCGCATGAATCAAATTTGATGCGACGCGCTTTAGCCGACACCGAGAAACTGCCTGAGCTCGGCAGTCTGCGGATTGGCGAAGACATCCTCCGGCCGGCCTGCTTCGTGGACCCTGCCCTGATGCATGAAGACGACACGGCTGCAGACGTCGCGGGCGAACTTCATCTCATGCGTGACCATCAGCAGCGTCATTCCCTCGGCGGCAAGCTCGCGCACGACGGCCAGAACTTCGGCAACCAGCTCCGGATCAAGCGCCGAAGTAATCTCGTCACAGAGGAGCGCGCTCGGCTGCATGGCGAGCGCGCGGGCGATGGCGACGCGCTGTTGCTGGCCGCCCGAGAGCTCATCGGGATAAGCGTCGAACTTGTGGCCGAGCCCCACCCGCTCCAGCATCTTGCGGGCGACGGCTTCTGCCTCGGCCTTCGGGGTCTTCTTGACCACGGTTTGCGACAGCATGACATTGCCGCCGGCGCTTAAGTGCGGGAAAAGGTTGAATTGCTGAAAGATCATGCCGACCCTGAGACGCAGCGCCTTGAGATGCACCTCGTCGTCGAGGAGCTGCGCACCGGCCACGGAGATCGAGCCGCTGGTGATGGTCTCCAGTCCATTGATGCAACGAAGCAGGGTCGATTTGCCCGAACCGCTCTTGCCGATAATGGCGATGACCTCCCCCACCTCGACATCGAGATTGATGCCTTTCAGCACTTCGGTGGCGCCAAAGCTTTTGCGGACTTCAGTGATTTCGATGAGCGACATTGAGCTTCCTCTCCAGGATCTGGCTGCTTTTCGACAAGGGCCAGCAAAGCGCGAAGTAGATGAGGGCGACGAGCCCATAGACGGTGAAGGGCTGGAAAGTGGCGTTAGTGACCACGGTGCCGGCTTTCGACAGTTCGACGAAGCCGATGATCGAGGTCAGCGCCGTTCCCTTGACGATCTGCACGGAAAAGCCAACCGTGGGCGGTATGGCGACCCTCAGCGCCTGCGGGAGGATGACGTAACGCATCTGCTGCAACCGCCCCATAGCAAGGCTGGCGGAGGCCTCCCATTGGCCTCTGGCGACCGATTCGACGCAGCCTCGCCATATTTCGGCGAGAAAGGCCGCGGTCCACAGGATGAGCGCCAAGCCCGCGGCAAGCCAGGCCGGCACATCGATGCCGAAAAGACCGAGACCGAAAAAGGCGATGAAGAGCTGCATCAGCAACGGCGTGCCCTGGAAGAGCTCGATATAATACTTCGCGAATATCCTGAACGCCTTGTTCTTGCTGATGCGCAGGAACAGCAACACCAGCCCGACCGCGCCGCCGCCGATGAAGGAGACGAGCGAAAGAAGGATCGTCCAGCGGGTGGCGAGCAGCAGGTTGCGCAGTATATCCCAGAAGGTGAACTCGATCATCGCGCCGCTCTCCTTGAAAAAATCAACCCGCCGACGACCGCCAGGACCTGCCGGAGCAGGATCGCCAGCGCGAGATAGATGGCCGTCGATACGAAGTAGGCCTCGAAGGCGCGGAAGGTTCGCGACTGTATGAAGTTTGCGGCGAAGGTCAGATCCTCGGCGGCGATCTGCGACACGACCGATGAGCCGAGCATGACGATGACGACTTGCGACGACAGCGCCGGCCAGATGCGCTGCAGCGAAGGCACGAGAACCACATGCCGGAAGGTTTCGAAGCGCGTCATCGCCAGGCTCTCGCCCGCCTCGAACTGGCCCTTGGGCGTTGCCTGGATACCGGCACGGATAATCTCGCAGCTATAGGCGCCGAGGTTGACAACCATTGCAAGGTTGGCCGCCGTCAGTTCGGAAAGATGGAGGCCGAGCGACGGCAGACCGAAAAAGATGAAAAAGAGCTGGATCAGGAAGGGCGTGTTGCGGATCAGCTCGACATAGGCCGCAACGACCGGCTTCAGCCAGGCCGGGCCGAGTGCCCGCACCCAGGCGCAGAAAATGCCGAGCGAAATGCCGAGCACTCCGCCGACCGCGATAAGCTCCAAGGTGACGAATATGCCCTTGATGATGTCAGGGTAATATTGAAGCAGCCAGCCGAATTCGAAATGGTAGCTCAAGGAATGTCCCCTCTTGCGGTGACGGAGCGCATGTCATCCCGCGGGGCGCGCGGGAGACATGCGCAAGATCCAGGTTTGCTTACAGATCGGACGGCAGACCGGCGCCGAGCCACTTCTGCGATATCGCGTTCAGCGTGCCGTCGGTCTTGGCGGCGGCGATAACGCCGTTCACCTTCTCCAGCAGGCCGGACTGTTCCTTGCTGAGGCCGATGTAGCAGGGCGAGTTCTTGATGAGGAACTTCAGCTCAGGGCGCTTGGGAGGATTCTTGGCGAGGATCGCAGCCGCCACGACGTTGCCGGTGGCAATGATGTCGACCTGGCCGGAGAGGAACGCCGAGATGGTGCCGTTATTGTCCTCGTAACGCTTGATCGTCGCATCGGTTGGCGCGATCTTCGTCAGCTCGAGATCTTCGACGGCGCCGCGCGTGACACCGATGCTCTTGCCCGCGAGATCTTCCGCCTTGGCGACCGCAAGATCGGCCGGTCCGAACACACCGTTGAAGAAGGGCGCATAGGCGACCGAGAAATCGATCACCTTTTCGCGCTCCGGATTCTTGCCGAGGCTTGATATGACGAGATCGACCTTGTTCGTCTGCAGATAGGGGACGCGGTTGGCACTCGTGACCGGCACAAGCTCGGCTTTGACGCCCAGCTTTTCGGCTATGAGATTGGCCACGTCGATATCATAGCCCATCGGCGCCATATCGGTGCCGACGCTGCCGAAGGGCGGGAAATCCTGCGGGACAGCGACGCGCAGCGTCCCGCGCGCCGTAATATCGGCGAGGGCATCGGCGTGCGACGGCGCGTTGAAGCCGAAGGTCGCGGCCAGGGTCGCGATTGCGAAGAAGACTCGTCTTGTCAGCATGTGTTCATTGCTCCTTTGAGGTTGTGGTTTTCAAGTCTGACTGTCGGGAGACGGCGGAGGCGGCCTTGGGCGGCAGCGACAGGGAATTGCGCAGATCCGAAAGCGGATCCGGGCGCGCCGTGAGGTCGAGGCCCATTTCGACTTCATCAAGATGTTCGACGGAAAGGGCCGCAGCTCTGCCGAAATCGCCTGCCTGCATAGCCTCGAAAATGCGGCAGTGCCCCTCATGGGATTGCGCCGCATGAAATTCGGATTGATAGAGCATCGAAATGAGGATGGTCCTCGCGGTCAGGTCGCGAAGGATATCGACGATGATGGCGTTACCGCTCAGTTCCGCGACGCGGATATGGAAATCGCCCATCAGATAGGTCAGGCGCTGGCGGTCGCCCGCCGCCATCGCATTCCTCTCCTCGTTCAGATGGGCGTCGAGAGCCTTGCGCCCCTCCTCCGTCAGCATGCGCATGCTGCGCAGCAATCCGGCCTCGACGATACGCCTTGCCTCATAAACCGCGATCGCATCTTCGGCGGACGGCTCGACGACAAACCAGCCCCGCCGGGGGCTGACATGCACGATACCGCGCGTCTCCAGGCGCATCATGGCTTCACGGACGCGGGTCCGGGACACGCCGAAGAGTGCCGCGAGCTGGTTTTCGCCAAGCCGCGTACCGGGTCTGATCTTGGCGGACAGGATGCCGGAGACGATCGTCGCCTCGATGGACTTCTGGTTGGTCTCGGATGTGTGGCTATCTTGCATACAAGACAGAAAGCAAAGCGCATGCCAAAATCCTGTGCTCAGGATTTTCGGCATGTCTCGGATGCTTTGCGGAAAATATGCCTGCCGGGAATGCAGACTGAACGTAATTTAAGCGAGCGCGGCCCCCTCGCCGATCTGCCGCACGCTTCGCCCCGTCTTAGTTAAAGCTCGAGGTTTTGAGAAATTCGGCCAACCGTTCGGTCTTCGGGCGCACGAACATTTCCTTCGGATCGCCCTCCTCGCAGATGACGCCCTGGTTCATGAAGATGACGCGGGACGAAACCTCGTAGGCGAAACGCATCTCATGGGTGACGAGCAGCATGGTCATGCCGTCGGCGGCAAGCCCCTTGATCACCTGCAGCACTTCGCCCACCAGTTCCGGGTCGAGTGCCGAGGTCACCTCGTCGAACAGCATCAGCCGCGGCGACATGGCGATGGCGCGGGCAATTGCGACGCGCTGCTGCTGGCCGCCGGAGAGCTGACCGGGATAGTGGTTGGTGCGGGCGGCGAGACCGACGCGGTCGAGCCATTTTTCGGCGATGATGCGGGCCTCCGGCTTCGTCATCTTCTTCACCTTGATAAGGCCGAGCATGACGTTTTCGGCGGCACTCATATGCGGGAAGAGATTGAACTGCTGAAAAGCCATGCCGGTCAGCGCACGCTGGCGGGCAATCTCCTTCTCGTTCTTGCGCCGCCGGCTCGCGCCGTCGATGCGATAGCCGATCTCTTCGCCGTCGAGGCTGATCGTGCCGCCCTGGAATTCCTCGAGCATGTTGACGCAGCGCAGCAAGGTGGTCTTGCCGGAGCCGGACGAGCCGATGATCGAAATGACCTCGCCTTCCTCTACGGCGCAATCGACGCCCTTGAGAACCTCATGGATGCCGTAAGTCTTGCGCAGACCCTTAATGTCGAGAATGATCTTGGCCATCGGGAAGTCTCCTCAGGACGGCAGGGCGGTCTTGCGCTCGACATATTTGCCGAAGTGCTCGATGCCGTAGTTGACGATGAAATAGAGTCCACCGGCCAGAAAATAGAACTGGAGGCTCATGAAATTCCGGGAAATGATCTCTTGCGTGCGCAGGAGAAGCTCGGCGACGCCGATGACCGAGAGCAGCGTCGAGGCCTTCACCATCTCCGCCGCCGTATTCACCCAGGCCGGCAGGCACTGGCGCATGGCCTGCGGCCACAGCACCGAGGTGAAGGTCTGGATAAAGGTCAGGCCGATCGCCTTGGCGGCTTCGGTCTGCCCCCTCGGGATGGCCTGAAGCGCTCCGCGCACGATTTCGCCGACATGGGAAGAACAGAAGATCGCAAGAGCGAGCACGCCGGCGGAAAACGGCCCCAGATCGAGACCGACCGCGGCGGAGACGTAATAGCTTGCCAGCACGAGCACGAGCACCGGCGTGCCGCGGATGATATCCGTATAAGCGCGTACGAGGAGGCGTAAAACCACGCCGCCGTAAACGAGCGCCAGACCGACGAAGACGCCGAGGACGGAGCCTGCGAGAATGGCCAGCAGAGAGATCGACACCGTCATGGCGACGCCATTCATGATGACGTATCGGGCGATCCAGAGTTGTTCGAGAAAAGTGTGGGACATCGGGACTATCTCGGCAGGGCCAGACGGCGCTCGACAAGGCGCATCAAGGCGGCGATGAGGAAACAGGTCGCGACATAGAGGGCTGAAGTGACCATCCAGGTTTCGATGACGCGAAAACTCTCGACATTGATCTTGCGGGCGGCGAACGTCAGCTCAGGCACGGCGATGGCGGCGGCGAGCGAGGTGTCCTTGAAGAGCGAGATGATCGTCGAGGAGAGCGACGGCAGCACGTTGCGTAGCATCAGCGGAGCAATGATGGAACTGCGGATCTGCATCCCGGTCAGGCCGATGGCGAGACCCGCTTCGGTCAGTCCTCTCGGAATCGACAGCAGGCCGGCACGGAACACTTCGGCCAGATAGGCGCCGGAATAGAGGGAGAGAACCAGAACGAAGCTTTTCATCTTGTCGAGGCGCAAGCCCATCTGCGGCAGCGCGAAAAAGGCGAAAAGCACCAGGACGAGAATAGGCAGGTTGCGAATGACAGTGACATAGACGCGCGCCGGCACGATTGCGAAGCGGCTCCTAGATGTCAGCGCGAAGGCCACGACAAGACCGATTGCGGCCCCGATCAGGATCGAGATCACCGCAAGCCCGAGGCTGAGGGCAAGCCCGCTTAAGAGAAAGTCGAAGTTGCGCCAGACGGCAGCGAAATTCAGCGTGTAACCCATGCGGGTCCTTTCAGACCAGAACTGATGCCGAACGCGCGAGCGGTCCGGACGACGTCATGCTCCAACTCTTCGATTCAGAACCGGATTCCGATCTTAGGCCGAACCAGGCCTAAGATCATCCTGTTCCAGCGGAGCGGGCTTGAGGTCCCGCCTCGCATGACCGTCACTTGAATTCGACGGGAAAGCCGATCTGCGGCGGCGTCAGGTCTTTGCCAAACCAGGTCTTGAAGGACTTGGCGTAGAAGTCGAATTCGACGCCTGTCATGGCTTCGTGAAGCGCGGTGTTGACGAAGTTCAGCCAGTCCTGATCACCGCGTTTGACGGCGCAGGCATAGGTCTGCGGGTTCCAGCCGTAGCCGGCGTCCTTGTAGCGGCCCGGGTTCTGCGTCATGTACCAGGCGAGCGACGACTGGTCCGTGGCGACGGCATCGGCGCGCGCCGACTCCAGTGCCTGATAGATCAGGTCGACGGATTCGTACTGGTCGACGGTCGCCTCCGGCAATGCCGCATGCACCATCGCCTCGGCATAGACATTCTGCAGAACCGAGATGGTGACCGAGGAGCCTGCCGCCTTCAGAGCGGCATAGTCGGCATATTTTCCGTCCGCCTTGAGCATCAGGCCGACACCCTCGCGATAATAGGGAATGGTAAAGGCCACCTGCTGGGCGCGTTCGCCCGTAACGGTCATGAACTGGCAGGTGATGTCGACCTTGTCAGTGGTGATGTTCGGGATGCGGGCGTCGGAGGATTGGTTGACATATTCAATCTTCTCCGGATCGCCGAACAGGGCCTTGGCGATGATACGGCCCATGTCGACATCGAAGCCCTGAAGCTTGTCGTCCGCGCTCTTGAAGTGCCAGGGCGCATTGGTGCTGCCCGTGCCGAGAACGAGATGGCCGCGGGCCAGCACTTCATCGAGCTTGCTGCCCTCGGCGAGCGCAGGCGTGGACAACAAAGCGGCGGCGACCAGCGATATCACACCGGTGCGAAAGGAAATGGTCATGGCGTTCCCCTTATGGATGGTTCCCATTGTTCCAGTATAATGGACGCATGTCTGTTTTACTGGAATAATGTATCAAGTGCCATCGAGGATGAATTGTCAATGGGTCATGCCGAAAAAACGCGCAGCAGTGCGCGTGGTGATTTTTTTGGCAGTGCAGCATTTTCGACCACTTCCGAGCGGACCACTGGCTGGCGTTCTGACCGCTCGGGGTTGTCAAGATAGTCGAAGCAAAATGCACGGCGATTATGTGGACGCCAAAGAGGTCGCCCAAGCGACTTCTGGAGAGCTCTCCTACAAGAAGTGTTCCCGATCGGTCCCGGGGTGGCGGCCGCCGAACGACGTTGGGCGGTGGTAGGCGGCCTCAGGAACGGAGTAGGATCACTTACCCGCTTTTTAATTGCGCCACTGCTAGCAGCGTATCGGCGCTGATCGCCGCCACACCGGTCAGAATTGAAAGCGCAGTCGATGTGGTGCCGGTGCCGTTGGCCATGTCATACATGGCGGTGAAGCGCTTGATCAGATCGTCGACTTTGTCGGAATCCGACAGATCCTCGATGTCGATGAAATTTTCGACCATCTCGGCCTGCTTCTCGACGTCCATGTTCGAGACGTAACTGGAAAGGTTGAAGCTCGTCGTGAAGAATTCGAAGAGCGCGCTGTCGCCCAGAATGTCGTAGGCACTCGAGATCTCCGGCGCTTTGCGTTCGAAATAGAGGGCAAGGCGCACGCCGGTGTTGCTGTCGCCCTGATCATCCTCGAGCGTCAGCCTGACATAGGCATCGACCGTCTCGAGCACATCGCCGCGCTGCTGCACCGTACCGGTGGGATCCGCGGATATATTGCCGTCCTGATCGAAATTGAACGCGCCGACGAGTTCGGCGAAACGCTTGTCGTCGAGCTTGTTGACGTAACTATCTTCGTCGTCGAGATCGGACGAAAACATCTTCTCGAGTTGATCCGACGTGACGTCGTCCGGGTCGAGCCCCTTTGCCTCGAGCACGAACGCAACGAGGCGATCATCGGCCAGAAATTCGCTCGCCGTGGTGATCGTCGCCATCTGCTCGCGAAAATAGGTGATCTCGTCATCCGCCGCGTCGGTCGCCTCGGTCAGCTCGTCGCCCTCGAGGTAGCGAATTTTATTCTGCTTGTAATAGGCGGCGTAGTCGTCGACGACCGATTCCGACATGGCCTGCAAGGGAACGGTAACGTCGCCATCGCTGTCGAAATTGAATGCTTTGCGAAAGGCGAGGAAGCGATCGTCGTCCAGACTGTTGACATAGCTTTTGGCATCCGTGGGATCGCTTTTGAGAATTTTTCGTACCTCGCTTCTCGAAACGCTGTCCGGATCTATGTCGAAGGCGCGCAACGCCATCTCCCACATTTCCGGGAGATCGTCGTTGTCATCATCGTCGTCATCGGCATTCGACACGAGGAAATCGTCGATCGAAGTGACGCTGGCGATGCGCGTCGTATAATTGTCGACGGCATCTTCCGTGTCGGTGTTGGCGATCAGCACCTGATAATTCTCATCGAAGGCCGCCGTGGTCGCGGCGGTCTGGTCCGACGTCTGGGCCGTGTCGCCATCGGCAAGCGCGCCGTCCTCGTCGAAATTGAAGGCGTCGTGCAGATCGGACAGGCCGATCGCATCGGCGATGTCGGCGCTTTTCAATGCTGCGGAAATGAAGGTGTCGGACTCGTCGTCGGTAAGGCCGTAAGCCGTCCTCAGATAGGACACGAGCTTGTCATTGCTCATCAACTGATCGACCGAGGTGATGTTGCCGATTTCCGCGGCGAAATAGGTGTCGTAAGCCTCTCCGGTTTCGGAAGAAGCAATTGTCGCCGAGGCCACCGCATAAGCACTGGTCACGAGCAAAATCTGGTCTTCCGACATCAGATCGCCGTCGACCGAGCCGTCCTCGTTGAAGTTGAAGGCCTTTGCGAGGCTGACATAGACGTCGTCGCCGAGCTGGTTGACGAAACTGTCGGCATCGTCGAGGTCGCTCGTCAGAACGTCCTTCAGGAAGCTGGTCGACGTGTATTCGGTGCTGAGGCCGAAGGCCGTCACCACATAGTTCTTCAGCCGCGAACTCGACAGGAAATCGTCGACCGAGGTGATCGACGCGATGTTTTCCTCGAAATAATCGGTCTCGTCTTCGATGGCGTCCGCCTCGGTCTCGAAGGACTCCTCATAGGCATCCAGCAGGTTGTCGCGCTGCACATCCGATTGGGCGGTCTTCGTCTCGCCGGAAAATTTGAAGGCGGCGGCGAACTCGGCATAACGGCCGTCGCTCAAGGAGTTGGCGAAGCTCGATGAATCGCTGAGGTCGCTCTCCAGCACCTTCTTCATGAAGGCCTTGGCATAGGTCATGTCCTCAAGGCCATAGGCCTTCATGGCATAGGAGTAGAGCTTGTAATCGCCCATGAACTCGTCGACCGTCGTGACCTTGTCGATGTTCTCCTTGTAATAGGCGCTGTCGCGGGCGACCGTTGCCTGGGAAGCCACGTTCGAGAGACTGGCGCCCAGATTTCGCGCGACCGCGAGATAGCTTACATAGGTGGAAACCAACGTCTGTCCCTCTCACACTTGTTTTATGCAAGACCGCCACGCGTTTCGCTGGCTTGCCCGGCGCGGCGATGCCGCGCGAAAGCCTGCGGCCGTCACGATTGAAATTTCTCATCTCTGCGGAAATATCGTCGCCGGTCATGGCGAGGCACAGCCACTGACATGTGGCCGAATCAACTTAATAGAACTAAGGAGTTCTATAATTCATCCAATCGTGAATTGGAAGCCAGGAGTCAGAAATGTCTCTGGTTCGCTCAGGCGGCGCTTATACCGGCGGCAAAGATCGCAATTGAGCGGCGAAGATGGGCAAGCAGGGCTGCCCGATCGGGCCAGGCCTGAGCACGGCCCTCCGGCGGTCCCATGCCCCCGAAGATCATGTCCATCAGCATCCGGGCTCCGCTTACCGGATCGTCCAGGGTGAGCCGGCCCTCGGCCCGGCGATCGCTCAGCCAGTCGGCCAGTTCCTGTCGGCTGGCAAGCATGCCTTCCCGTTGCAGGATATCGACCAGCTCGGGAAATTGCGCGGCTTCACGGAAGACGAGCTGCAGGAAACCGGCGCGGTCCGCATCTTTGTCCTCGTCCATGTCGATCATGAATATCCGTTCAAGGCTTTCTGCGATCGAACAATCTTCGGCGGGCCGCGGCAGATCAAGCATCAGGCGCCGATGCGCAGCGACGACGGCGGCGAACAGCTCTTCCTTGCTCTCAAACAGGCGGTAGAGCGTCTGCTTGGAAACGCCCGCTTCGGAGGCGACGACCGCGGTCGTGCTTCCGGCATATCCATATTTCACAAAAACCCGGCGGGCGACTTCGACGATCTGCAGCCGCTTGTCTTCGTCGGTGGAGACTTTCGGCCGGCCTCGTCTGCGCGGCTCGTCTGCGGGCTCATCAATAACTTTCATGATCGTCTAAGCCGCCCTGCCGAAGCGCATGCCGACGACCTGAGAAAACGCACTACGATTTCTGAGGGATAATTTCTTCGGTTGTAGCATTAGCGATTTCGATTTAGAGAACTCATCAGTTCTGTAATGCGTTGCATCCCCACCCCCATAGCGATGGAGCGCTTATGACGACCATTTCTGCTGCAACATCAATCTCTTCCTATTCTTATAGCAGGAGCTCGACGTCCGCATCCGAGGACATCCTTTCGTGTAATACGGTTTCAGCAAAAAAATCAACCACAACCCAGCAGTCCGACGAAGACGCCTCCAGCAGCGCCGACAAACTTTTGTCGCAGCTGATGACGCTGTCGATGAACCGCTTCTCGGATCAATCCGGCTCCGGCGGCGAGCAGGATGGCGGCGAAGGCATGGATGTCTCCCAATTGGATACCGATGGCGACGGCTATGTCAGCAAGGCCGAATTCGTCGCGGCCCGGCCGTCCGATGTCACGGAGGACCAGGCCGGAACGCTGTTCGACAGTTTCGACAGCGAAGGCACCGGCTCGCTCTCGGTCGATGCGCTCGCCGAAGCCATGTCCGCCCAGCAATCGGAACGTGCCGACGGACCGCCACCGCCACCGCCGCCTGCCGATGATGACGAGCTGTCGTCCATGCTCGCCGATCTCGATACCGACGGAGACGGGCTGATTAGCAAAGCCGAATTCGTCGCAGGCCGGCCGTCGGATGTGACGGAGGATCAGGCCGGCACGCTGTTCGACAGCTTCGACAGCGAAGGCGCAGGCTCGCTCTCGGTCGATTTGCTGACCGAAGCCATGTCCGCGCAACAATCCGACCGTGCCGACGGACCGCCGCCCCCGCCCGCGTCAGCCGACGATGATCAGTCTGCATCCCTGCTCTCCGATCTCGACACGAACGGGGACGGGCTGGTGTCGTTGGAAGAGTTCATGGCCGGCAAGCCTGATGACGTCACCGAAAGCCAGGCGAGCCAGCTCTTTGCTCTGCTCGATAGCTCAGGCACCGGTTCGTTGTCCGTCCAGTCCGCGAGCTGACGATCGATACGGGCTCGTCGCCTTGCAGTTGCTGGAGAAGCTGCAAGGCGACGGTCCGAAAGCGGCCCGGCAGTTGAGCCGGCAGAGCTTTCTGCCGGGCCGCTTCTTCACGAATGGTGCGCCGTAACGGGCGCACGACGCCAGCGCACGGATGAGCCGCAGCGCCTATCGCCATCACGAGGCAATCCAGACACGCAAATCATCGACCGGCGCCGGCCTTCGTCCGGGCGCGAGAGATGGCGCGCGCCCGCAATCCGGCCCTGGAAGCCTTTCGTCACATGGCATGTTCCCAAACCTTAAAGGATCGAGCCATGAGCATTTTTGGAAGCATGAAAACCGCCGTCTCCGGCATGAGCGCCCAGGCAAACCGGCTGAGCACGGTTTCCGACAATATCGCCAATGCCAACACCACCGGCTACAAGGCCGTTTCCACCTCGTTTTCGTCGCTGGTCCTGCCCTCTTCCTCGGGCAATTACAATTCCGGCGGCGTTCAGACATCGGTGCGCCAGGCGATTTCCCAGCAGGGCGACATTTCCTACACGACCACGGCTTACGATCTCGCGATTTCGGGAGACGGTTTCTTTATCGTCGAAGGCGCCGACGGCACGCCGGTACTGACCCGGGCCGGCGACTTTTCGGTCGATAGCGACGGCAATCTCGTCAACAGCGCCGGCTACACGCTCATGGGCTATTCCTATGATTCAGGCGTACCGGCCGTGGTCGTCAACGGTTTCGACGGGCTGGTGCCGGTCAACGTCGCCCAATCGGGCCTAAGCGCCATCGCTTCGACCAGCGCCTATTTCAGCGGCAACCTCAACTCCGAAGCGACCGTCGTTACCGATACGACGACGCTGCCGAGCGCCAATACATCTGCTGTCACCGACGATACGCAGAAGATGTCGCTGGTCGCCTATGACAGCCTCGGCGCCACCGTCCAGTACGACTATTATTTCACCAAGACCGGAGTGACGACGGATGCGAGCGGCGCGGTCACCGGCAGCACCTGGGAAGTCGCGGTCTATCGCAATGCCGATGCGGCGACCGGCGGCACGACGTCCTTCCCCTATTCCTCCAGCGCCGTCAGCGTCGCGACGCTCTCCTTCGACGCCAACGGCCAGCTGACCTCTGCGACCGATACCGACATCGTCGATCCGGTGACGGCCAAGACGATCACCATGGATTATTCCGATTTCACCCAGCTTGCCTCCGATTTCTCGGCAACAGGCTCGGCGGACGGTCAGGCCGCAAGTTCGGTGAGCTCGGTGTCGATCGATACCGACGGCGTCGTCTCGGTTTCCTATGCGAACGGCACGACGAAGGCGCTCTACCAGATCCCGCTCGCGACCGTCGCAAGCCCCGACAATCTGACGCTGCTCAGCGGCAACGTCTATACCGCCAACGGCCAGTCCGGCGTCACGGTCACCGGCTTTCCGCAGACGAACGGGCTCGGCTCCATCCAGTCCGGCGCCCTGGAAAGCTCGAACGTCGATCTCGCCGGCGAACTGACGGAGATGATCGAGGCGCAACGCAGCTACACCGCCAATTCGAAGGTGTTTCAAACGGGCTCCGACATCATGGATGTCCTCGTCAACCTGAAACGATAGAGGGAGCGCCTGGATGTCGCTCACCTCCGCCTTGAACAGCGTCCAAAGTATTTTCAACAATACCGGACAGCAAAGCAGCGTCGTCTCGACCAATATCGCCAATGTCGGAAATTCCGACTATGTCAGGCGGGAGGCGTCGATCACGACGTCTCTTTCCGGCGCTCAGGTCGTCAGCATCAGCCGGGCGCAGGAAACTGCGCTGCTGGCCCAGTATCTGCAGTCGAATGCCAAGGACAGCGCCCAGCAGACGCTGGTGACCGGGCTTGAAAGCCTGAAGTCGCTGGTGGGCGGCAACGACTACGAGACCTCCCCGAGCACCTATCTCTCGGCATTCCAGGAGGCGCTGCAGACATTCGCGACCTCGCCGAGCAGCACGACCGCCGCGCAATCGGCCGTCACCGCTGCGCAGGATCTCGCCAATTCGCTGAATACGGCAAGTGACGGCGTCCAGTCGATCAGGGCCGAGGCGGATGCGGAGATCGCCACGCAGGTCTCCACGCTGAACACGCTGCTGTCGCAGTTCGAAGCGGCCAACAATGCGGTCAAGCTGGCAACGGCCACCGGCACGGATACGTCTTCGGCGCTCGACGAGCGTGAGAAGCTTTTGAAGCAGATCTCCTCGATCGTCGGCGTCAATTCCGTCGTGCGTAACAATAACGACATGGCGCTCTACACCTCCGATGGCACCGTGCTGTTCGAGACCGTACCGCGCACCGTCACCTTCGCTTCGACGGCGACTTACGTCGCGGGAACGGAAGGCAATGCCATCTATATCGACGGCGTTGCACTCGATGCCGGCGAAGGATCGACGACGAGCGCCTCCGGCAGCCTGCAGGCGCTGCTGCAGCTTCGCGACGAAATCGCCCCGACATTCCAGGCTCAACTCGACGAAGTCGCCAAGGCCCTCGTTCAGGTCTTCTCGGAAACCGACGGCAGCACCAGCGCGCCCGGGCTGTTCGTCTGGACCACGTCCGCGGGCGTAACCGGGGGAACACCGTCCTCCTCGGACGATACCACGGGGATCGCCTCGACTATTTCGATCAATACAGCCGTCATCACCAGCGAGGGCGGCGATGCGACGAAGCTGCGCGATGGATTGATCAGCGGCATCACCGATCTCAACACATCAGGGGACAGCGGCTTCTCCGATAATCTCGATGCTCTCTATACGGCACTGATGGAACAGCGCTCGTTCTCTTCGGACGCCGGCCTCTCCACGACGCAGAGCCTGACGGACTATGCCAGCGCCTCCATCGGCTGGCTCGAACAATATCGCAGCGACGCGACATCGGCTTCCGAAACGACGGCCGCGGCCCTGTCGCGCTCCGACGAGGCCTATTCCAACGAAACAGGCGTGAACCTCGACGAGGAGCTGACGCTCCTCCTCGACATCGAACAATCCTACAAGGCAGCGACGAAGATCCTGAACGTCATCGACGAGATGTTCCAGTCGCTCCTCGACATAGCGAGCTAGTCATGAAGGCATCATTCGTTTCATCCTCGGCGATGCAGAACGTTCTCAGGCTCACCATCAGCCAGTCCCAGACCAAGCTGCAGCAGGCCTCGACGGAGGCGACGACGGGAACCTACGCCGATATCGGCGTGTCGCTCGGCGCCGGCGCCGCGAAGACGATCAACCTCACCAGCGCCATCGACCAGGCCGCCTCGTTCAAGACGAGCAATTCCGTCGTCGCGTTGCGCATGGAAGCATCGCAGACCGCGCTTTCAAGCCTCAAGGATGCCGGCGACAGCCTGGTCTCGAACCTGACCGCGCTCCAGGCGAGCCAGGATACGACCAGCATTGCCGTCGCGCTACAGACGGCAAGTGCCACGATTTCGCAGCTGATCTCGACGGCCAATACCTCTGTCAACGGCGAGTTTCTGTTTGGCGGCACCAACCTCGACAACCAGCCGCTGACCGATCAATCCTCCACGGTTTCCGATACGATCGTCACAGCGCTCACCGATTACGCAACCGGTCTCGGAAAAGACGTGAATGAGTTGACCGGCGAGGAGATCGGCAGCTTCATCACCGACACCGTCGAGCCGATGTTCTCGGAGAGCGCCTGGACCGATGCTTCGTCAGGTTGGTCGACGGCATCCAGTACCGATATGACCAGCCGGATCAGCGGATCGGAGACCATTACCTCCTCGACCAACGCCAATTCCGACGGCATGCGTTATCTCGCCCTTGCCTCCGTCGTCGTCTCCGCCCTCTTCGGCCAGGATCTCAGCGACGACGCCAAGAGTACGGTCGCATCAAAAGCGATTGGTTATGCCGCCCAGGCGACGTCCGGCATCGTCACGCAGCAGAGCCAGCTCGGCCTCTCGCAAGAGCGGCT
This sequence comes from Rhizobium sp. M1, assembly GCF_002531805.1. Lineage (NCBI taxonomy): Bacteria > Pseudomonadati > Pseudomonadota > Alphaproteobacteria > Hyphomicrobiales > Rhizobiaceae > Rhizobium > Rhizobium sp. M1. The sequence continues at coordinate 31,722 of NZ_NWSW01000037.1, forward strand.
CGAAAAGGCCGATGACGCCCTCGATGCCCAATCGAGCCTGCTGCAGGGAAAGCTTGTCGATCTCCAGGGCGTCGACACCTACGAGGCGTCGACGCTCGTCAACCAGCTGCAGACGCAGCTGGAAACGGCCTACACGCTCGTCTCCAAACTCCAGAGCCTGAGCCTGGTCAACTACCTCTGACGGATTGAGAATGCGGGAATTCAAGCTGCAAATACCGGCCTTAAGCAAAGAGCCGAATACGTCGTGCTCGGAAATCGTCGCGGAGGCAGCCTTCGCGCTGGCCTCCGGCATTATCGACACCATCCCCTTCATCGGCTGCAAGCTCGACGAACAGCAGGCTCGGGCCTGGCCGCGATCCGGTGTCTTCACCGACGACGGCATCGAGATGACCGGCACGCCGCCCGAGATATTCGAGCTTTGCGAGCTCCTGGCAGGCCATATCGAGAGGGGCACATCATTCGACGTCTTCGAGGTTTTCCACAAGATTGCGCGCATCGACCGGCTGATCGACTGGAGCCACGGCGCGGTGCTGTCACCCGAGCCGCATCCGGTAACGCATTGACAGACCGCGTAAAATAATCTTTCCAATCGCAGTGCGGCCACGGTCGCATCGGCGGGGGGCACGGCATAGACCGGCCTTGCATGTAGCCATCGCGTTGCGCCACCCCGGACTTTGCCATAGGGAGATCGAAGGCGATCGTCGAAGGTCTGCCGGCAATGGTCTTCAGAGACCGAGTGTTCTTGATGTCGAAGCCGCGCGCGAAGCTACCCTTCTCCGAAGAGACCTTGCAGGCGATGCTGATCCGCGTGCTGCGCCCGCTGGTCAGGCTCGCTCTTGCCTCCGGTTTCAACTTCACCGCTTTTTCGGCCGTTCTTCGCCGGCTTTATATCGAAGTCGCCGAGAAAGAATTCGCGCTGCCGAACAAGCATCAGACCGATAGCCGCATCTCGCTTCTGACCGGCATCCACCGCAAGGACGTCAACCGGCTGCGCGGGCAGGCGCTTGATCCATCATTCCTGACCGTGGGCGTCTCGCAGACAAGCCGCATTCTCGCCCGGTGGCTTGCCGATCCGCTGTATTGTGATGCCGAGGACAAGCCGAGCGCCCTGCCCCGGACGTCCGGCGATGGCGGCCCGTCGTTTGAAAGCCTGGTGACTGACATCACCAAGGACGTCCATCCCCGTTCCATCCTCGACGAGTGGCTGGACAGGGGTCTCGTCGTTGTCGACGACAATGGCTGGGTCCGGCTCAATCTTTCCTCGATCGTCCCGAATGCCGGCGACGACGCCCGCCGACATTATTTTACCCGCAACCTTCGCGACCATGTGCAGGCGTCGGTCATGAACCTGATGAACGACCCTCCTCCCTACTTCGAACGCGCCGTTCATTATGACGGGATCTCACAAGCGCTGGCCAGCCGCCTCGACGAGATCGCTCGCGAGGAAGGCATGGCATTGCTTCTCAAGCTCAACAAAATCGCGCATCAAACCCTTAAGGACGATCCCGGCGGCAACAGCCGCTGGATCGCGGGACTGTATGTCATGACCGAGGAGGCAGACGCCGCTCCCGAGACGGAGACGGACGAATGAGCCCGTCGATGATCTCCAGAAGGCAGTTTCTGCTGGGCGGCATAGCGCTTCAGGTCTTGAGACCGGAGTTTGCCGCCGCCCAACCGACGGGGACGAGCGATCACGGCATCGGCGGGTCCGGTCTTTCCATTCAGGGAGGTGGAGAGAACGAGGATCACGGCATCGGCGGCACCGGCATCGTCGGGACCATCCAGGGTTTCGGCAGCATTATCGTCAACAACATCCACATCCCGTTCAGCCAGGCGACGCCGGTCGAGATCGACGGGCGCCGCGTCCCTGCGAGTGCCATGAAGGTCGGCCATGTCGCCCGGGTGCTGCTCACAGGAAAGCGCGCCGCCCGCATAACGATCGTCAGCGAGGTCCAGGGCCGCATCGACCAGATTGCCAAGGGCGGGATAAGAATCCTGTCGCAAACCGTCGACACATCGGGCTTGGCGACGAAAGGCCTGCGGAAGGGCAAGCGGGTCGCCGTGTTCGGCATCCGCAAGCCTGACGGTACAATCCTTGCCCGGCGCATCGAACCCCGCTCCGCTTCCGATGGCGCCCACGTCCGCGGCGTGCCCGCCAAGCGCGGCAACCGCGTTCTGATCGGCGGCCTTTCGCTTGGCACCACGCACGGGTATCTCGCCGGCAAGCAGACGCTCGTGCGCCTGAAGGCGACCGCCGATCGATTGGTCATTACGCGCATCCAGGCCGAGCCCGTGGTGCCGGGCCTGAAACGCGGCGTCGTCAACGTCGAGACCTTCCGGCCGACGGACAGAGACGGGACAGGTTCGGGACGTTACGGATCGGCGCCGCCATCTCCGGATGGTCATGGCTTCGTCGATTTCGGCGTTCGGGATTCGAGCCGCATGACGGGATTTCCCGGAGGGCGCGGTCCCGATGGCTTCGGCCTTCGCTCGCCGGACGGTCGCGGAGATGGGCCGCGGCCGGACCACTCGCCGTTCGGCAGAGGTGGGCATGGCGGAGATTCTCCAGGTCCGAACCGGCCCGGCGGCCCGCCACCGAATGACGGCCCACCGCCCGGGCCGCCGCCGGATTTTCCCGGCCAGCCCTGAGCGCGTCATCAAACCCAATTGACATATGGGAAAATTTCCCATTTATTGTTGTTGCGATCCCTGCTTCGGGTGATTCCGACGAAGGGCTTGCCGATTGGCTAACGGGTTCGCCCCACACCCGCTAGCCAATCGTTGATTTCCTGTCGCTTGCGACCGTCAATACCGCGTTGCAGAGGACCGCGCCGTAAAGGCCCTTCGTCTGCCCGATGTCGCATCCGAACCAAAACTCGCTTCGCCCAAGAGGAAACAGACATTGCTTTTGCTGGAACGCATATCGATGGAGACGGACGGATCGGCCGTCGTTGCAACTTGGGAAAACCGCGCGCAAATCATCGACATTATGCGTAGCGTCCGCGGGATGAGCCAGGAACTTCAGGACCTCTGGAACAAGAGCGGCGGAATGGGCCGGCTCAGCCAGGTCGACACGGACAGGCTGGTCGAACTGCTGCGGGACATCGGCGACCTGAATGAAATGTTGATGCGATTGGCCTGAAAGGCGCCGATGCTGCAAACCGTCTGATGAAGGACGTCAGAATTCCCAAGGGGAGATCAAATCAAGGCCTGTCACGGCAAAGTCGCCCAGATTTCGTGTTGCCAGCCGACCGCCATTGACCCGCGCAATTGCCGCGATCATACCATCCGGTGCCGACATTCCACGTCCTTGACGCGCGGCGGCGCCCATGATGTCGCCATAGGCAAGAGCGGCTTCTTCGGTCAGACCAAAAATTCGGTCCGCGAAGCGGCGGCGCCAGTCGGAGAGTGCCTGCTCCAGGCGTTCGGCGCGCTGATCGGGCCGGATCTTCTGGATACCAAAAGCGATCTCGGCAATCGTCACCGTCGGCAGCGCCAATTCGGAATCATGACGGATGAGCCAGGCGATTACGGCTTCGCTGGGAGATTTTCTCAAAGTTTCCGAAACGACGTTGGTATCGAGAAAAATCAAAGCTCGATGCCCTTATGAACCTGCCTGCCCTCCTTGATGACGGCTTCAAGGTCGATGTCCGTCCCGCTTTGTTGCGTCAGCCTGTTATAGAAGGACACAGCCGGCTCTCGCCCGGCTTCGCGTATTTCATAGGATTCAAGAGCCCGCTCGACAATGTCGGCTATCGAGCGATTTTCACGGCGGGCAAGCCGGTGTGCGAGATCCCGCGCCTTTGCGCTTCGTACAGAAAGCTGTGGTTCGGCCATGGCTCAGATCTCCTTCGCAATCAATATAAACCCCGGCGTTTCTGCCATCAAGATGGCAGCTAATGGCTTGCCATCGCATTGAGGAAAAATAGACCCAATTTTGGACAGTTGACAGGGTCCGTAAATAGTTCGCCGGGTAACTGAGATCTAAAAGAATTAACCATATAGCAGCGTTCTTGCGAAATAATGACCCACGTACATCAGGCATCTCGAAGAAGAGACGCCGCAAAGTTATTTGGAGACGATCTTGGCATTTACTATTGCCCGCAGTTTGGTGGCCTTCGGCGTTGCTGTTTCGACCGGCCTTCTCGTATCGATCGGGTTGCAGCAATCGGCGCTCGAACGGCTGAAGGTCAACGGTCCGGTTTACGAGCAGGTGGTTTACGGCAAGGATCTGATCGCCGATATTCTGCCGCCGCCGCTGTTCGTGGTCGAATCCTACATGCTCTCTTTCGAAGCCAGTAAATTTCCCGAACTGACCGAGACCAATCTTGCCAAAATCGCAAATCTCAAGGCCGCCTACGACGACCGGCGCGCCTATTGGAAATCGACGCGGCTGCCGCAGGCTTTGAAGGACCAGCTCGAGAACGATGTGCTCGCCAAGGGCGATGTCTTCTGGGAGGTGATGAACCGAGCGATCATCCCAGCCCTGAACGCCAAGGACGAAGACAAGGCGCATGGTGCGATCGGGCAATTGCGCATCGCCTTCCATGCACATCAGGATGCGGTCGAGAAGCTCGTCGCAAATTCCGACGCTTTCCTGAAGGGCGAAGAGAGCAATGCAGCCTCGGAGATTGTCACGTGGACGATCTATGCCGGCGCCGCAGGCTTCGGCTCCTTGGCCCTGCTGCTGGTTGGGCTTTATCTTCTGCGCCGCCGGGCCATCGTGCCGCTGGATGGCATGAAGGCCTATATGGGCAATCTCGCCGAAGGCGATTTTTCGACCGAGGTTCCCTATTCCGACCGCTCCGACGAGATAGGCGCCATGTCCAAGGCGGTGGCGGTGTTCCGCCGCAACGCGCTGGAACGGCAAGACGCGCAGACGCGCGAGACCGCGCTTCGCGATGCCGAATTCGAACGTGAACGCAGCCAGATGGCCGAAAAGGCGGCCGAGGAACAGACACGCGAGACGGTCATCGATCAGCTGACTTACGGCCTGGACCAGCTGTCGCACGGCAATCTCGATTGCCGGATCACGACCGCCTTCGCCCCTGCCTACGAAATGTTGCGGGCCAAGTTCAACGACAGCATGAATGCGCTTGGCGCCTCGATGGCGCAGATTGCCCACACGTCCAGACAGGTGGGCAGTTCCTCTGCCGGCATCACCAATGCCGCCGACAGCCTGGCACTACGCACCGAACAGCAGGCCGCAATGCTCGAAGAGGCGACCGCCGCGCTCGGCGAAATGAATGCCAAGGCCAAGGACGCTTCCAACCATGCCGGCAAGGCGACCGGCATGATGGCCGAGACCCGCAGCAGCGCCGAACATTCGGCCGCCGTCGTGCGCGATGCGATCGCCGCCATGCAAAAGATCGAAGGCTCGTCCGCCCAGATCGGTGCGATCGTCAACGTCATCGACGAGATCGCCTTCCAGACCAACCTCCTGGCGCTCAATGCCGGCGTCGAGGCCGCCCGCGCCGGCGAAGCCGGCAAGGGTTTCGCCGTCGTGGCGCAGGAAGTGCGTGAGCTCGCCCTCCGTTCGGCCAACGCCGCCAAGGAGATCCGATCTCTGATTTCCACATCATCGTCTGAGGTTTCCACCGGCGTGGAGCTCGTCAACCGCACCGGCAAGGCGCTTATGGAAATCGAAGGCCAGGTCGAGCAGGTCGCCGGCCTGATCGCCCGCATCGTTTCGGTATCGTCCGAGCAGGCCGTGGCGATCGGGGAAATCAACGCCTCCGTCAATGCGCTCGATGAGGTCACGCAGCGCAACGCCGCCATGGCTGCGGAAACCGTCTCGGCCTGCCGCGCGCTCGGCGGCCAGACGCAGACGCTGGAAGGCGTTGTCAGCCGCTTCCAGATCGATGCGGCAGCTGCCGGGTCGAGATCGCCGAAAGCGGCTTGAGATGGCCGGCCGGCGAAACGCATGCCGCGCCTGCCCGTCATCTCAGCTCGTCACGGTCGCCATCACTGCAACGCAGTCGCCTGGTTTGACGAGCCCCGGAAAATGCCGGGCGCAGAGAATACCGTCCATGGCGGCGTGGATCTCGCGCGGCGCCTCACCCGTCCGCCCGGTCGGGTAGATGCGAGCGATGACCGCACCCTCGGTGACGACGTCACCGAGGTCGATGACGGCTTCGATCAATCCACCCTCCTCCGCGAAGGAGAAACAGCGGCCATCCGGCATGTCCAGCCAGGTCGTCGGACCGGTATCGACGGCGCCGGCGACGATCCCCGCATGTCGCAGCACGTTTATCACGCCGCGTTTGGCGATCGCCGCACTTTTGGCGGTCGCGGTGCCGCCGCCGCCGAGTTCGGTGGTGATGAAGATCTTGCCCATTTCCTCGGCCGCCGTGTCGTACATGCCGACCGCATCGATCTCCAGCATCTTCATCGAATAGGGTGCGGCAAACGCCGTCACGAAGTCGAAGGCTTTTTGCTCCTGCTGCTTGTTGGGCAGAATGTGCGCGGCGCAGAAGGGCAGAAAATCGAGCGTCTTGCCGCCGGAATGGAAGTCGAGGACGATATCCGCCATCGGCAGAAGCACACGGCTGAAATAGTCGGCGATCTTCTCGGTCACCGTGCCGTCCGGCCGGCCGGGGAAACTGCGGTTCATGTTGCCCCTGTCTATCGGCGACGTCCTGGTGCCCGCCAGGAACGCCGGATAATTCATCGCCGGCACGATGATGACGGCGCCGCTCACCTCCTCAGGCTTCAGCGAGCGGGCGAGATCGAAGAGCGCGATCGGTCCCTCATACTCGTCGCCGTGGTTGCCGCCGGTCAGAAGCGCCGTCGGCCCCTTGCCGTTCCTGACGACCGTTATCGGGATCATCACCGATCCCCAGGCGGAATCGTCGCGGCTGTAGGGCAGCCTGAGGAAACCGTGCTGGACGCCCTCGGCGGCGAAATCCACCGTCGCGCTGATCGGCGACGGCCGCAAACGGGTCTCTGTCATGACAGCCTCAATCCTTGACCATCAGCTTGCGCGGCACGTTGGCGAGGCACTCGACACCGCTGTCGGTGATGAGGATGCTTTCCGTCGTCTCGAACCCCATGTCGTCGAGCCAGAGGCCGGTCATGAAATGGAAGGTCATGCCGGGCTTCAATTCCGTCCGGTCGCCCGGCCGCAGGCTCATGGTGCGCTCGCCCCAGTCCGGCGGATAGGAAAGGCCGATCGGGTAACCCGTGCGGTTGTCCTTGACGATGCCGTATTTCTTCAAGACCGCGAAGAAGGCGTTGGCAATATCCTCGCAGGTGTTGCCGGGCTTGGCGACCGCAAGACCGGCTGCCATGCCTTCCAGCGTCGCTTTTTCGGCATCGAGAAACGCCTGCGTCGGCTTGCCGAGGAAGACGGTGCGCGACAGCGGCAGGTGATAGCGATTGTAGCAGCCGGCGATTTCGAAAAAGGTACCCTCGCCCTTCTTCAACGGCCGGTCGTCCCAGGTCAGATGCGGTGCCGATGCTTCGACGCCGGACGGCAGCAGCGGCACGATCGCCGGATAGTCGCCGCCGATGCCGTCGACGCCACGGGTGCCGGCGTCATAGATTTCCGCCACCAGGTCGCACTTGCGCATGCCGACCTCGATCTTGTCGAAGATGCGGGCATGCATCGCTTCGACGATGCGGGCGGCATTGCGCATGTACTGGATTTCGGTGTCGCTCTTGACCGCGCGCTGCCAGTTGACCAGCGCGGTCGCATCGGTGAAACGCGCATTCGGCAGGTGCTTTTGCAGCGCGGCGAAGGCGGCCGCTGAAAACCAGTAATTGTCCATCTCGACACCGATCGTCAGCTTGCCGAAGCCGCGCTCCGTCAGGACGCCGGAGAGGTAGTCCATCGGATGGCGCTCGGTCGACTGCACGTAGTGATCGGGATAACCGACGATGTTGTCGTGGCTGAGATAGGCGGTGAGCTTGGCGCCGTTGGCGTCCTGGCCGCGGCCGAACCAGATCGGCTCGCCCTGCGGCGGCACGATCACCGCCTGATGCACGTAGAAGGACCAGCCGTCATAACCGGTCAGCCAGGCCATGTTCGAGGGGTCGCTGACAATAAGCAGATCGACGCCTTTCGCCTCCATGGCACGCCGTGTCTTTTCCAGGCGCGCGGCGTATTCGCCGAGCGAGAACTTCAGATGGGGCTGGGTCATATCTCTTCCCTTCTTGTCCGGCGCCGCGCCGGTCAGCTTTCGAATGTGGTGCCGGCATTCGCCGCGCCGGCGCGGGCAAAGGCGAGCGTGGCGATGGCGGTGTCCTGAATGCCGGTTCCCGTGAGGTCGGCGATGGTGATCTCGTCGCTACTCGTCCTGCCCGACATCCGCCCGGCGACGATCCGGCCGAGTTCGGCGAAATCGGCATCCCTTTCGACGAGGCCCGCTTCGATCGCATGGTGCAACTCGCCCAGCCGGCGTGTCTGCTTCAGGCTGTCGGCGACATAGAGGCCGGCGCCGGCGATGGCCGCGGGATCGATCTCGTTCTTGTGCTCGGCATCCGATCCCATGGCCGTCAGATGCTGCCCGGGTTCGAGCCAGCCGGCGTCGATGATCGGTTTTTCCGCCGGCGTGGTGGTCACGATGATGTCGGCGCCGGACATTGCTTGCCGCGGGTCGGATATCGCCTTGACGGGAAAGCCGAGCCTTGCCGCCAGTTCCGCAGCCACGCCCCTAGCCTTGGCCGCATCCCGCGCCCATATCCTGGCGTCACGGATCGGCCGCACCAGCGTCAGCGCTTCCAGCTGCAGCCGCGCCTGCATGCCGGCGCCGAAGATCGCCGCCACGCTGGAATTTTGCCGCGACAGATATTTTGCCGCGACGGCGCCGGCCGCGGCGGTGCGCACGTCGGTGAGATAGCCGTTGTCGAGCAGCAGCGCCTGCACCAGCCCGGTCCGGCTCGACAGCAGCACCATCATGCCGTTGGTGCTCGGCAGGCCGATTTTTGGATTGTCGAAGAAACCGGGGCTGATCTTGATCGCGAAACCCTCGATGCCAGGCACGTAGGCGGTCTTCACATCGACCTCACCCCGATACTCGGGAATGTCGAGCCGCAGGATCGGCGGCATGGCGACCGCCTTCGTCGCAAGCGCGGCGAAGGCCTGCTCGACGCAAGCGACCGCGCCGGCATCGAGCCCCACAACCTTGCGCAATTCCGCTTCCGTCAGAATGATCATGCGGCTCATGGGTTATCCTCCGCGAACGCCGCGCCCTCGCCGTTGATCACGCGACGGTGCTGTTCCATATCGACATTCCGTCCCGAAAGGATCACAACGACCGGGCCGCCGGAGCGGATCTTTCCGGCCAGCAGTGCTGCGATGCCGACTGCGCCCGCCCCCTCGATAATCTCGCCCTCGCGGGCATAGGCACGGCGCATGCCGGCGGCGATCTCCGTCTCCGTCAGCAGGACGACGTCGTCGAGAAGTTTGCGGCACATGGCGAAGGTCACGCGATTGTCGAGGCCGATGCCGCCGCCGAGAGAGTCGGCAAGGCTCCTCACCTCCTCGACCTGCACCGGTCGTCCGGCATCGAGGCTCGCCTTCATCGCCGCGCCCCGTTCCATCGTCAGGCCGATCACCTTCGTCTTCGGATTGACGCCCTTGACCGCGGCGGCGACGCCCGCCGCAAGGCCGCCGCCCGAAAGCGGCACCAGCACCGTTGCCACCGCAGGCACGGCGTCGACGATTTCGAGCCCGAGTGTCCCCTGCCCGGCGACGACGTCGGGATGGTCGAAAGGCGGGATCATCACCAGCCCCTCCTCTCGCACCAGCCGGTCGACTTCCTGCTGCGCCTCGTCCTGCGATCGGCCGACGATGCGCGCATCGGCGCCGAGGCGGCGGATTTCCGCAACCTTGTTCTCCGGCACCAGCTGCGACATGCAGATCGTCGCGACCGCGCCTTGCGCCTTCGCGGCATGGGCAAGCGCCCGGCCGTGATTTCCGGTCGAGGCGGCGACGACGCCGCGCGCGCGTTCTACCGGTGACAATGACAGTACCGCGTTGGTCGCCCCGCGCAGCTTGAAGCTGCCCGTCGTCTGGTGATGTTCGAGCTTCAGCCAGACCGGAACGCCGGCAATCTCGGCAAGCGATGCCGACTGCACCATCGGTGTTTCGACGACCCGGCCGGCGATCCGTCGCGCCGCTGCGCGAATATCCTCCAGCGAAACCGGCAAGGCGCTCACCATGATCTCAGCCTTCCCCATAGGGCATGGTCATCAGCCGGCCGAGCTCGGGCCGCGCCCGATCATCGCCGCAAAGCCTCAGGCAGGCCCAGGCGGTTGCGAGATTGCTGCTCACCACCGGCTTGCCGGTCTCGCCTTCGATGCGGGCGGCGACCTGTGCGGCGCGCAGAGCAGTGCAGGAGATGAACAGCGCGTCGGACTGCGGCGCCAGCGCCTCACGCGCGAAGACGGCGATCTCGTCCGGCGCGATCCGCGCCATCTCGCGATCGTCGCTGAGGCCGAGGCAGGTGAAGCGGTCGATCGCAAAACCGAGAGCTGCGAAATAATCCGCCATCGGCCGGCTGGTCTCGATCGTATAAGGCGTCAGCACCGAAATCCGGCGGGCGCCGAGCGCCTTCAGGCCCTTCACCGCCGCCGCCGTCGGCGTCACCACTGAAACACCCGGCTTGGCCGCATGGATCGCCGCCTCGATATTGCGGTCGCCGATGACGACCGAGGCCGAGGTGCAGGAATACATGATCGCATCCAGCGCCTCATCCGGCAGGATCAGCCCGGCGGCTTCCGTCAGCGATGGCTGCATCTTCAAGAGGTTTTCCGGTGTCACCGGATTGGCATAGCGGATGCGGCTGACATAGACGCCGATGCGGTCGCCGGCGACCATGCGCCGGAAGTCGACTTCGCTCGTGTGGTCGGTCGCCAGGATGACGAGGCCGATGCGCTTTTCCAACGGCCGGTCGTCCAGTCGCGGCCGCCGGCCGGCGGGAATGATTTCGATTCCTGCGGTCATATCAATCATCCATCCTGGCATAGCGTTCCTCGAGCCAGCGCAAGCCCACGACCGAGACCAGGCTGATGACGAGGAAGAAGACGCCGACGAGCGTCATCGGCTCGATATAGCGATAGTTGCTGTTGGCGATGCTTTTGGCCTGGTTCATCAATTCCAGCACGGTGATCGCCGAAAGAAGCGGCGTTTCCTTGAACATGGCGATGAAATAATTGGCGAGTGCCGGGATCATCGGCGGGATCGCCTGCGGCAAGATTACGTGGATCCAAGCCTGGCGCGTCGTCAGATTGGTCGCCTTGGCCGCTTCCCATTGTCCGCGCGAAACGTTCTCGATGCCGGCGCGATAGACCTCCGCGGTATAGGTCGCATAGTGAATGCCGATGCCGATGACGCCGGCGGTGAGCGGCGACAGCCGGATGCCGATATCGGGCAGCACGTAGAAGATGAAGTAGAGCTGTACCAGCAGCGGGGTCCCGCGAATGAATTCCGAGACGAAGCCGACCGTCCGGGAAATGGCGGCGACCGGGGATCGCCGCGCAATGGCGAGGCCGAGGCCAACGACCATGGCGACCGCAGCGCCGAGGATGGTGGCAAGAATAGTGATCTTGAACCCTTCGAGAAGGGTCGGCATGATCTGCCAGACGAAATCCCAATCCCATTCCATATGATCAGGTCCTCATGCCGTCGAGGCCACGTGTCATCCGCCGCTCCAGCAGGCGCATCGCCGCCGAGATGGCGGAGGCCATGAGGAAATAGAGGATGAGGATCGCCGCAAAAGGCACCAGCGTATTGCCGGTCTGCGCCCGCACCACCTGCGCCTGAAAGGTCATGTCCGTCAGCGAGATCAACGACACGACGGCCGTGCCCTTCAAGAGCTCGATCGCATTGTTGCAGAAGGTTGGCAGCATCAGCGGCAACGCCTGCGGCAGGATGACGTGGCGCATGCGCTGGTAGCGCGACAGGTTGAGCGCGATGCAGGCCTCCGACTGTTCGCGCCCGACGGCCTTGACGGCGCCCCGCACCACCTCCGCGCCATAGGCGCCGACATTCAGTCCGAGCGCCAGCACGCCGGCCTGCAGCGGCGTCAGCGTCAGACCGGCAAAAGGCAGCACGAAATAGACCCAGAAAAGCTGGACGAAGATCGAGGTGCCGCGAAAGAATTCGATATAGGCGGTCGCCAGAGCCCGGACGGCAAAGAAGCGCGACAGGCGGCCGAGGCCGGCCAGGAAGGCCATGACGAGCGCCAACGCCGAGCCCATGACCGTCAGTTCGAGCGTCACCAGGGCGCCCTGAAGGATCAGTGTCAGATAGCCGGACCATACCGACATCGGCAACTCACTTCTCTGGAGATCGTGCGGGGCGGACCGGCCATGGCAGGGCGCATGGCCGGTGTGCTCACATCAGGTTACTTGGCTGCGGCGCAGAGCTTTTCGCGGCTCGTCGACATCGCCGCCTTGGCCGAGAAGCCGTAAGGCTCGATGATCTTGGCGAATTCGCCCGATTCCTTCAGCTTCTTCAGCTCGACGTCGAAGGCATCACGCAGCGCGACGTCCTGCTTGCGGAAAGCGGCGCCGTCGCAATAGACCGGTGCGTTGACGACGGGGGCGACGGTTTCGAGGTTCGGATCCTTCGCCTTCGCCATCAGATCGTGGATCGACAGGACCGGCAGCGAATAGACGTCGATGCGGCCGTCCTGCAGCATCTTGATGCCGCTCTGCCCATCCGGAACCACGATGACGCGGTCACGCGGCACGCCGGCTTCCAGCGCCAGCTTCTCTTCCGTGCCGCCGCCCGGCGCGCCGATCTTGGCGTTCGGATTATCGGCGATATCCTTGTAGCTCGTCAGCTTCAGCGGGTTGCCCTTCTTGAGAGCGAAGGCTTCGGCATCGCAGAGGATCGGTTCGGAATAGGCAACGGCGCTGCAACGTTCCGGTTTCATGAAAAGGCCCGCGGTGATCGCGTCATGGCGGCCGGCCTGCAGGCCGGGGATCATCGCGCCGTATTCCGAGATCGAGGCGACCACTTCCTTGACGCCGAGCTTTTCGAAGATCACGCGTGCCACGTCGGGGGCGGCGCCCGAAACCTTGCCATCGGCGCCGACGGCGGTGAATGGCGGCTCGTTGGCGATGGCGATGCGGGCAAAACCCTGTTCCTTCAGCTGTTCGAGCTTGTCATCGGCGGCGGATGCCGGAGCGGCCGCCGTAACCAGAAGCACCGACAGGCTGACGGCGCTCAAAACATATCCTGCTTTCATCGTTCCCAACTCCTCTGGTTTTCTCTTTGCGTTTTGTTCTTTGCGGGCAATGTCTGAGGTCAGACGCGGTGCCCTGCCGCGATGATCTTGCGCAGGAAGGTCTGCGTCCTTTCCTGCGTCGGATTACGGAAGATGTCGCCGGGCCTGCCTTCCTCGACGATCCTGCCGCGATCGAAGAACAGCACGCGGTCGGCAAAGTCGTGGGCAAAGCCCATTTCGTGGGTGACGAGAAGCATCGTCATATCGGTCTCGGAGGCGAGCTTCCGCATGACGTTCAGCACCTCCTCGACCAGCTCCGGGTCGAGTGCCGAGGTCACCTCGTCGAACAGCATGATCTTCGGCGACAGCGCTAAGGCCCGGGCAATGGCGACGCGCTGCTTCTGCCCGCCGGAAAGCTGCGCCGGGACGCTTTTCGCCTTGTCGGCAAGGCCGACCATATCGAGAAGCTCCATCGCCCGCTTCTCGGCCTGCGGCCGCTTGATGCCCTTGGTCAGCATCGGCGCCAGCGTCACGTTGTCGAGGACGCATTTATGCGGGAACAGGTTGAAGTGCTGGAAGACCATGCCGATCTTTTCCCGCATGCGATGCAGGTGCCGCTCATCGGCCGCCACCAGTCCGCTGCCACCAGGCATGTGATAGAGCTGCTCGCCGTCGACCTCGATATGGCCGCCGCTGATCGTCTCCAGCGTCATCAGGATGCGCAGGATCGTCGTCTTGCCGGAGCCGGACGGCCCGATCAGCGCCAGTTTCTCGCCCGGCATGACATTCATCGACAGGCCGTCGAGCACGGTCAGCGGACCGTATCTCTTGACGATGTTGTCGATGCGGATGATGGGCGCAGGCATTCATGTCTCTCCTTGTTGAGACAAGCAATGACCTAACGATGACGGCCCGCGAAAATCATGTCAATTCGTAAAATAATATCATGACAATTATTCTGCGCCTGCCGGCAAAGGCGGCGGCAGCGTCAAATCGCAAGCAGCAGTTCCTCCGGATTTCCCTGCGCCAGCGAGGCAACGATCCCGAGTCCTGTCCGCAGCTCGCCTTCCGTCGTCGAGCCGAGCGAGATGCGCACCGCCGGCGTCCAGCCGTGATCGGTGGTGTGGAAGGATTTGCCCGGCGCGATCGCTACGCCGCGCAGCCTTGCCTGCGACACGAAACCATCCTCCGTATGGCTGCCGGACAGCGGCAGCCATATATGCAGGCTTTGCGGGTGCGTTCGATAGGACAGGCCGGCCAGCATCTCCGCCGCGATCGCGTGGCGTCCGACAAGGGCGCGGCGCTGCCAGTTGACGAGTTCCATCGCCGTGCCGTCGCTGACCCAGCGGCTGGCGATCTCGGCCATGGCAGGCGTCGCCATCCAGCTCGAGACGAGATGCCGGTTGGCGACGGCGGCGACATAGCGGTCGGGCGCGACGAGGTAGCCGATCCTGAGGCCGGGAACGGTGATCTTCGTAAAGCTCGTGACGTAGAGCGTGCGCTCCGGCGCGAAGGCCGCTATTGGCGGCGCCCGGTCCTCGACCATCGGCCCGAGAATGTCGTTTTCGATAATCGCTATGTCATGCTTGGCGGCGACGGCGGCAAGCGCCTGCCGGCGCTCGGCGCTCATCAGCGCCGCCATCGGATTGATCACCGAGGGCTGCAGGAAAATTGCCCGGATCGGCCCGGTCCGGCAGGCCTCGTCCAGCGCTTCGGGGATCATACCTTCCTCGTCGATCGCCAACCCTTCGAGGTGCAGGCCGAGATAGCCGCAGAGCGGCACCAGCGTATGGTGGCTGACGGCTTCGGTCGCAATCGTCGAGCCGGGCGGCGCGACGCTCATCAGCGCCACCGTCATGCCGGAGGTCGCGCCATTCGTCAGGCTGATGTTCAGCGGCGACACGTCGAGTCCGCAACGCGCCAGCCATTCGGTGGCGACAACGCGGTGACGCGGAAACACCATATTCGGCCGGAACGACAGGGCCGAGCTGGAAGGCAGGTTTTCGGAAAGCCAGCCGAAGGCCTGGCGCATTTTTTCCAGATGGATCTGCTCGCAGACCGGCTTCAGGATCGACAGATCGATCACCTCGCCCAGCCGTTCCGGCAGATAGGGCGGCTCCGGCTCAGGCGGCCGCGTCTGCACGAAACTGCCGCGGCCGATCTCGCCTGAGATCAGCCCGCGGCGGCTCAGCTCGTCATAGGCGCGGCTGACCGTCTGCACGGAAAGATGCAGATCATCCGCCAGCTTGCGATGCGGCGGCAATTGCGCCCCGTCGGAGAGCTTGCCGTCGGTGATCGCGTTGGCGATCTGCTCGGCGAGTGAAAGATAGGCCGGCCGGCGGAGTTGCGAGGGATCGGGGCGCCAATTTGTCATGATTTCAACAGTGCTGAAAATCAGTTCAATTGACAATGCCAAAATGCGCTTTCATTGTCTTTTCGCTGCGTTTGAAATGAATTCTTTCTGAAGAAAGCACCATGAAGCTCGACGCCATCGACCTGCGCATTCTCGACGCCGTCCAGCGCGACGGCCGCATCACCAAGCTGGCGCTGGCCGAAAAGGCCGGACTGTCGCCGACGCCGTGCTGGATGCGGCTGCGAAAGCTTGAAAAGGCCGGTGTGATCACCGGCTACCACGCCCGCATCGCCCCGCGGCGCATCGCGCCGGTTGCCAGCGTGATGATGGAAGTGACCCTCGCCAATCATCGCCAGGCCGATTTCGAACGCTTCGAACGTACCATCGCCGCAATCCCGGAGGTCGTCGCCTGCTGGTCGGTGGGTGGCGGCGTCGATTACATTCTGAAGATCATGACGGCCAATATCGACGCCTACCAGCGACTGGTCGATGGGCTTCTCGACCGCGAACTCGGCATCGACCGCTACTTCACCTATATCGTCACCAAGACGGTGAAGGAGGAAACAGTCGTTCCGGTCTCTTCCTTCGCCGCATCCGGCGATGAGGAAAGCGCTTCCTAGAACAGGATTCAGATTTTTGGCCGACCCGGTCTAAAATCTGAATCCTGTTCTAAGTTAAAGAGTTAGAGCATGATGTCGTCCGAAAACCGCTCACACTTTTCGGCATCATGCTCTAGACAATCTCTCTATCCGGCGGCTGTGCTTTAGCCCGTTTCTCTCTTTTCGCCATCGCCAAAGGACAATCTCTCGTCCGCTCCTGTGGAAGACTTCACGTCACCGCAACGAGGAGATTGGACATGACTGCCGTTTTTGCCCGCCCCGCCTATCACGACGCGCTGTCGCGGATCGCCGATCGTCATCTCCTGCGCGATCTCGCCTATGTCGGCGGCCGGTGGATCGCCGGGACCACGGGCAAGAGCTTCGCCGTCACAGATCCGGCTTCTTCGGCGACGCTCACCTGGGTTGCGAGCCTCTGTGCCGAAGAGACGGCAATGGCGATCGATGCGGCGTCGGAGGCCCTTGCCGCCTGGCGCGCGATGCTGCCGCAGAACCGTGCGGCGATCCTGCGCAGATGGCACGCGCTGATGCTTGCGGCGAAAGAGGATCTGGCGCTGATCATGACGCTGGAACAGGGCAAACCGCTTGCCGAAGCGCGCGGCGAGATCGACTACGCCGCCTCCTTCATCGAGTGGTATGCCGAGGAAGGCAAGCGGCTGAATGCCGAGAGCGTCACCAGCCATCTGGCCGGGGCGGAAATGATCGTCCGGCGCGAGGCGCTCGGCGTCGTCGGCATCGTCACGCCGTGGAACTTTCCTTCCGCCATGCTCACCCGAAAGGCGGCCGCGGCACTTGCTGCCGGCTGCACCGTCGTCGCCCACCCCTCCTCGGAAACGCCGCTTTCTGCGCTCGCGCTTGCCGAACTCGGTGAACGCGCCGGCATTCCCGCCGGTGTCTTCAACGTCGTCACCGGCCATGCTGCAACGATCGTCGGACGCATGTGCAGCGATGTCCGCCTGCGCGCGATGAGCTTCACCGGCTCCACCGAGGTCGGCCGCCTAATCGCCGCGCAATGCGCGCCAACGATGAAGCGGCTGGTGATGGAGCTCGGCGGCCACGCGCCGCTGATCGTCTTCGACGATGCCGATGTCGCAAAAGCGGTCGAGATCGCCGTCGACGCCAAGTTCGCCACATCCGGCCAGGATTGCCTTGCCGCCAACCGCATCTTCGTCCAGCGGCGCATCGCCGATGCCTTCGCCAAGGCCTTTGCCGCCCGCATCGGCGAGCTGAAGGTCGGCGCAGGGCTTGAGGATGGAAGCGAGATCGGGCCGCTGATGCATGAACGGGCCGTCGTCAAGGTCGAGCAGCAGGTCGCCGACGCGCTGGCGCAGGGCGCCCGGCTCGTCATCGGCGGCAGCCGCCACAAGGCCGGCCGGCTCTTCTATCAGCCGACGCTTTTGACGGATGTGCCGGCGAATGCGCTGATCATGCGCGAGGAAACTTTCGGGCCTCTGGCGGCGCTGACCACCTTCGACACCGAAGAAGAGGTCGTTGCCCGCGCCAATGATAGCGAATACGGCCTCGTCGCCTATGTGGTTACCGAGAACGGCGCCCGTCAGATGCGTCTCGGCCGCGCGCTGGAATATGGCATGGTGGCGGTCAACCGCGTGAAGATCACCGGCGGCCCCATTCCCTTCGGCGGCTGGAAGCAGTCCGGCCTTGGGCGCGAGGGTTCCCGCCACGGACTCGAGGCCTTCACCGAGCTCAAATATCTCTGCATCGACACCGCCGCCTGAGCACCCAATTTCAAGAAGAGGACAGGACATGCTCGACAAAAGCAACGAACTCACCGCCTGGGACCGCGATCACTTCTTCCACCCCTCGACCCATATGGGCATGCATGCGCGCGGCGAGACGCCGACCCGCGTCGTCGCAGGCGGCGAAGGCGTCTACATCACCGATACGAGCGGCCGCAAAAGCCTCGATGCCTTTGCCGGGCTCTATTGCGTCAATGTCGGCTACGGCCGCCAGAAGATCACCGATGCGATCGCCGAACAGGCGAAGAACCTCGCCTATTACCACGCCTATGTCGGCCACGGCACGGAAGCGTCGATCACGCTGTCGAAGATGATCATCGACCGCGCGCCCGCCGGCATGAGCCGCGTCTATTTCGGTCTTTCCGGCTCGGATGCCAACGAGACCAACATCAAGCTTATCTGGTATTACAACAACATCCTCGGCCGGCCGGAGAAGAAGAAGATCATCTCGCGCTGGCGCGGTTATCACGGTTCCGGCGTCATCACCGGCAGCCTCACCGGTCTTGCTCTCTTCCACAATGCCTTCGACCTGCCGCGTGCGCCCATCCTTCACACCGAGGCGCCCTATTATTTCCGCCGCCCCGACCGGTCGATGGACGAGGAACAGTTCTCGCAATATTGCGCCGACAGACTGGAGGAGATGATCCTCGCCGAAGGCCCCGATACCATCGCCGCCTTCATCGGCGAACCGATCCTCGGCACCGGCGGCATCGTGCCGCCGCCGCAAGGTTACTGGCAGAAGATCCAGGCCGTGCTCGACAAATACGACATCCTGCTTGTTGCCGACGAAGTCGTCACCGGCTTCGGCCGTCTCGGCACGATGTTCGGCTCGGATCACTATGGGATGAAGCCGGATCTGATCACCATCGCCAAGGGCCTGACCTCCGCCTATGCCCCGCTTTCCGGCAGCATCGTTTCGAGCAAGATGTGGCAGGTGCTGGTGCAGGGTTCCGATGAATTGGGAGCGATCGGCCACGGCTGGACCTATTCCGCCCACCCGATCTGCGCCGCCGCCGGCATCGCCAACCTCGAACTGATCGACGAAATGGACATCGTCGAAAATGCCGGCACGACCGGCGCCTATTTCCGCTCGGAACTGGAGAAGGCAGTGGGCAGCCATCGCAACGTCGGCGACGTCCGCGGCGACGGCCTGATGGCAGCCGTCGAATTCGTCGAGGACAGGGATGATCGGAAATTTTTCGATCCCGGCCGCAAAATCGGTCCGCAGGTCGCTTCCGCCCTTCTCGAACGCGGCGTCATCGGCCGCGCCATGCCACAGGGCGACATCCTCGGCTTTGCGCCGCCGCTCTGCCTGACGCGTGAGGAGGCGGACATTGTCGTCAAGGCGACCGCGGATGCGATCGAAAGCGTCTTCAAGAACATCTGAGGAGAGGCCGCATGACGATCCCGGAAAAGATGGCAGCCGTTTTGCTCACCGGCCATGGCGGATTGGAGAAGCTCGTCTACCGCACCGACGTCCCCGTTCCGGCGCCGGCGGAGGGCGAGGTGTTGATCCGCGTCACCGCCTGCGGCATGAACAACACCGACGTCTGGGTCCGTGAAGGCGCCTATGGCACCGAGGATGATCCTTCCGCCGTCTCGACCTGGCGCAGGCAGGGCAATACGCTGACATTTCCGCGCATTCAGGGCACCGATACGGTTGGCCACATTGTCGGCGTCGGCCGCGGTATCGACCCCGCGCGCATCGGCGAACGCGTCATGGTCGACTTCTCGATCTATAATCGCGACGACGACAGTCTCGCCGACATCGACTACATGGGTCATGGCCGCGACGGCGGCTACGCCGAATATATGGCGCTGCCGGCCGAAAACGCCCATGTCGTTGCAACCGATCTGACCGATATCGAGCTCGCCACCTTCTGCTGCGCCTATCTGACCGGCGAGCGCATGCTGGAACGGGCGCGGCTTGCCACCGGCGAACGCGTCCTCGTCACCGGCGCCTCGGGCGGTGTCGGCTCGGCGATCATCCAGCTCGCGCGCGCCCGCGGCGCCATCCCGATCGCCGTCGCCGGACCGGGCAAGGAGGCGGCGATGCTCGATATCGGCGCCGAAGCGGTCGTGACCCGCGGCAGGGGCGATCTGGTCGAAGCCGTCCATTCCGCCAGCTGCGGACAACCGATCGATGTCGTTGCCGACCTCGTCGGCGGGCCGCTGTTCAACGATCTCCTGAAGATCCTGCGCCCCGAAGGCCGTTATACAACGGCCGGCGCCATTGCCGGCCCCGTCGTCCAGCTCGATCTCAGGACCATGTATCTGAAACAATTGGAGCTGCACGGATCGAGCCAGGGAAGCCGCGCCGACTTCCGCCGCCTCGTTGGCTATATCGAAAGCCGGAAGATCCGACCTCTCGTCGGTGGTGTCTATCCGCTGTCTGAATTCCATCGCGCCCAGACCGAGTTCATGGCGAAGAATTTCGTGGGCAAATTGGTCGTGGTGCCCGACCGAGGATAAGGCGAGATTCCGATTGCGCCGCTGGCGAACCTTATCGGCGTATCGGCGTTTCACGGCCATGGACAATCGTTGCGATCACATCGGCCATTCGTTGCGCCAGGGAATCTGGGGCGTCTCTGCCGCCTTGAGGGGGGCGAAACCGCCGGTCGCGCCAGAAGGTCTCTGATGCCGGCCGCCAAGACGACATACCTCACCCCTGCCGAACTCGGAAAGATTCGCCGTGCTGTGGGCATAGCACGGCTGATGGACACCGCAGTCCGACTGCCTTTTATCGGCGTACGGATCGGCGCGGACTCGGTCCTCGGCCTCATCCCGGCGGTCGGCGACGTTGCCGGCTCCCTCATCGGCCTTTTCATTATCGACGAGGCACGGCGCCTTGGCCTTCCCACCCATAAGCTCGCCCGCATGGCAGTCAATCTCGGCGTCGACGCCGCCTGCGGCACGGTTCCCCTGATCGGCGATCTCTTCGACGTCTATTTCAAGTCTCACCGCCGGAACGTCGGCATCATCCTCGACCACTTCGGTGTGAGCGAAGAGGAACTGAACCGCCGCATGTGACGCAGCCGGCGTTCGCGCCCCGAGACGCCGAGCAATGTGGACTGCTGTCCTCTAAAGCGCGTCGCATCAAATTTGATTCATGCGACGCGCTTTAGCCCTTGGTTTTTGTGCATGTCGTTGTCCCGGAACCGCTGCACACTTCCGGGCGACATGCACTAAAGCTCGGTCAGAGCACCAGCCGTCTTCACGGCGTGGTCGAGAACAAATTGCAGCTTGGCGGCGTGGGCAAAACCCGGCTCATCCGGCTGCCCCTTTCGCACGGCCTTTGCAAAGCGCTGGAAGTTGGTGATGACCGGTTCGACCTCGATCGTGCGCCAGATCGCCTTGTCGGCATCGGCGCCTTCGCAGACCCTGAGAGTCGAGCCCTCAGGCGTATGCACCACCTCAAGGGCGCCCTTGTCCCCATGCAGGCGCAGCCGCAGCTCGTTCAGATGGCCGGTTGCCCAGCGCGTCGCATGGATGACCCCGGCCGCACCGTTTTCGAGTTCGGCCATCATCAGGAAACTGTCATTTGCGTCGAGGTCGTACTCGCCGATCCGGTTTCCGGGGCTCTTGTCGAACACCTTGAGGTGCGATGTCGCCGCCTTGACGTCGCTTCCCGCGGCAAAAACCGCAAAGTCGAGGATGTGGATACCGACATCGCCCAGCACGCCATTCGAGCCATGCTTTGTCGACAGCCGCCAGAGCCATTGCGATTCCTTGGTCCAGTCGCCCCAAGCCTTCGAGACCAGCCAGCTCTGGAGATAGGACGCTTCGAAGTGGCGGATCGCGCCGAGACGCCCCTCCAGCACCATCTTGCGCGCTGCCTGAAGCGGCGCCACGTTGCGATAGGTGAGGTTTACCATCGTGACCTTGCCGGATGCCGCCGCGGCGTCGGCCATCTCTTTGGCTTCGCGGTAGTTGACCGCCAGCGGCTTCTCGCAGAGCACATGTTTGCCGGCGCCGAGTAGCTTCATCGTGGTGGAATAATGGGCGCGATCCGGCGTCACATTGGTGACGGCGTCAAACTCGCCCCAGGCAAGGGCGTCATCAAGCGACGTGAAAGTCAGCGGGATATCGTGCCTGAGCGCGAAAGCCCGCAGCCGGACCTCGTCGGTATCAACGGCAGCGACAATTTTGACGCCGGTGATTTCGGAAAAATGCATGGCATGGGTGTTTGCCCATCCTCCGGTTCCGAGAATGATCAAGCGCATTCTTTTGTCCTCATGGTTGTTCATCATGCGTGAGCGGCAGCGAGATCATCGCGGCGTCTTGCGGGGGCCGCCGAACGCGGCGCCCGCGCCCACGGTGTCTCATCTCTTATCGGTAACCGGCTTCGCCGGCCTGATGCAGTCTCGGGCCGCGTTCGACGATCGGCTCCAGCGCCTTTTCTACCGGCACATTTGGAGCGTCGGTAATAGCAGTCAACGCCGCTTGCGGGTTGTGCGCCCACTTGACGCCGTTGATCAGCACCTTCTGAACATTGGCGTCGTGATAGGTCGGATAGGTCTCGTGGCCGGGGCGGAAGTAGAAGATGTTGCCGGCGCCGCGCCGCCAGGTCAGGCCCGAGCGGAACACTTCGCCGCCCTGGAACCAGGAGATGAACACCGTTTCCAGCGGCTCCG